>CAJVYL010000008.1 GCA_913009265.1 uncultured Methylococcales bacterium | reverse complement strand
GGTTATGTTGCGGCTATTCGTTGTGCTCAGCTGGGTTTGAAAACAGCTTGCATTGATAATTGGAGTAATGCTAAAAAACAAGCCAGTCCAGGGGGGACTTTTGTCAATGCAGGTTGCATTTCCTCAATGGCATTATTGGAGTCATCAAAAATATATCATTTATTAAATAATGATATATCAGCCCATGGTATTAAAATTGATAATTTAGAAATCGATTTATCTGAAATGATTAATCGAAAAGATACCATTATCGATTCATTAAACCATCAAATTACCAACCTTTTCACACATAATAAAATTGATTGCATTCATGGCCAGGGAAAATTACTCGCTTCTGGAATGGTTGATGTCATTACAAAAAATAATGCAGAACAATATACATTAAATGCAGACCATATTATTTTAGCGGCTGGTTCTCATTCCACGACACTACCCTGCGCGCCTGTTGATAATGAATCGATTATAGATTCAACTCAAGCCTTAAATTTAACTGCAGCACCAAAAAGGCTGGGTATTATTGGCGCTGGCATTATTGGACTTGAACTTGCTGGAATATGGAACCGCTTAGGTTCTGATGTCATATTACTTGAAGCCCAAGAGTCATTTTTAACCACAACAGATCAGCAAATTTCTAACGAAGCACTACAAATATTTACTCAACAAGGACTGGATATACGTTTAGGTGCCAGAGTAATTTCTGCAAAAAAAGGCTCAAAAAAAGTAATTCTGGAATATCAAGACAGTGAAGATACACATACACTTCATCTTGATAAGCTTATTGTTGCATCAGGTAGAGAGCCAAATACTGAAAACCTAGCGACAGAAGAAGTAGATTTAATACTCGATGAAAATGGTTTTGTTCACGTTGATGAAAATTGTTGTACAACTTTACCGGGTGTATATGCAATTGGGGACTTAACGGCTTTAGGTCCAATGCTGGCTCACAAAGGACTAGAAGAAGGTGTTTTTGTTGCTGAATTAATTGCTAAAAAAAGTAATCCTATCAATTATGACATTATCCCAAGTGTAATCTACACCTCTCCAGAAATAGCCTGGGTAGGACAAACTGAACAAGCTCTAAAAGCAATAGGAGAAAGTTATAAAATAGGAATATCTCCTTTTACCACTTCTGCTCGCGCACATGCATCAGGTAAAACAGAAGGATTGGTTAAAATCATTACGCATGCTGAAACAGATATGATTTTAGGAGTACATATCATTGGTGAGCAAGCCTCAGAACTCATTGCCGAAGCAGTACTGGCAATGGAGTTTTCTGCCAGCGCCGAAGATTTAGCCCGAACAATACATGCTCATCCATCTATTTCTGAAGCGTTACATGAAGCAGCACTGGCATTAGGTAACAGAGCATTACATATACCACCAGAACATTGATTTTATTAAACCCATATACATACAAAAACTTAGCGTCACTTCACTTGATTTATATTCAAAAAATTAACACCGTGATGCTCATCACTACAAAATAAAAGTGCATATGATACTCTTTATCTAAACATGCTAGATAGGAGCTTCTTATGACCTTTTCAATAAACTCAAATAATAGCTTTTCCTCAAGAAGCATTGGTAATGCTCAGAAATCGCAAAATGAAGCCATACAAAGATTATCATCAATGTTGCGCATTAATAGTGCAAAAGATGATGCAGCAGGTTCTGCTATTTTTCAGCGTCAAACAGCTGCAATTAATGGTTCAAACCAGGCAATTCGCAATGCTAATGATGGCATTTCTTTTGTACAAACAGCTCAAGGAGGATTAGGCGAAGTCACCTCTAACCTTCAAAGAATGCGTGAACTTGCAGTACAAGCGTCTAATTCAATCACAACTGACCGTGGAGCTATTCAAGCAGAGGTTAATCAGTTATCTCAAGAAAACACTCGCTTAAGTGGCTCATCTTCATTTGGTGGTCGGTCTATCTTTCCATCAGGAGGAGAAAATATATCTTTTCAAGTTGGAGCTGACGCGGGTGATGGTAACCAAATATCTGTAAACCTTAATTCTCTTGAAGGTTTAAATTCTGTTAGTTCTGATCAAGGTGGTAATGCTATTGATTTATCATCTGCAGAATCTGCACAATTAGCAATTCAACAAATTGATGCTGATTTGGAAGCAGTCTCTAAACAAGCCTCTAACTTTGGTGCTGTAGAAAATAGATTAAGTGCTGCTATTTCAAATGCGGAAGAATATTCAATCAATATGCAAGCGTCTAGAAGTAGAATTGGAGATGCAGATGTTGCTAAAGAAGTTTCAAAAATGATACAAGCTCAGGTGCAGGAAAAAGCCAGTATTTTTGCTACTGCGCAAGGAAATCAATCAAAGCAAATGGTTTTATCTTTATTGGGTGTTAGTTAAACATTCTAAAAACACTATAATCTACGCTATATCTCGTGACACAAGCCTGTCACGAGATATATTTACAACTAAATCATTAGCTTTCTAAACCATCAACACGTTGAAAACCACGTGGTAGCGCTACTCCCCTTTTTGCACGACTAGCAGTATAAGCTTCAATATCATTACCTTTAATGGTTAAATGCCTTTTACCTGATAAAACTTTCAAAGCACCATTTCCAGCAATTACAGCAACTGAAATAACCGCATCTTCCCCAGAGTTATAATCTTTTGGTGGAATTTGAATTAACTTGATTCCTTTTCCTTTTGATAAGGCAGGTAACTCTTGCACAGGGAAAATCAGCAATCGACCTTGTAAAGTAACCACTGCAATTAAATCTGAATCATTAGAAACTGAAACTGGGATTAATGCTTTAACACCTTCGGGTAAAGTAATAACAGCCTTACCTGCTTTATTCTTTGTTTGTAAGTCTTTTAACTGTACTCTAAAACCGTACCCAGCATTACTAACCATCACAAACCAGTCATCAGCTTGACCTGAAAATAAATTAGTAAATAAAGAACCTGTTGGGGGTTTTAATCGACCCGTTAATGGCTCACCTTGACTACGTGCAGAAGGAAGATCGTGCGTTGAGACAGTATAAACACGCCCCTTTGAATCCAATACGTAGACTGGTTGTGTTGATCGCCCTTTAGTAGAGTCTAGATACTTATCACCTGAGCGATAATTTAAACTATGTACATCAATTTCATGGCCTTTTGCAGCTCTAACCCAACCTTTTTGCGACAATACAATAGTTAAAGGTTCGTTTGTAATCAAAGCAGTGGTATCTAAAATTTGCGATGCTTTTCTTGAAACAATAGGTGATCGTCTATCATCACCATATTTCTCAGCATCCCTCTCTAATTCTGTTTTAATCAAACGATTTAATAATCGTTTTGAACCTAAAGTTTTTTCCAGCGCTTGACGCTCTTTTTCTAACTCATCTTGCTCACCCTTGATTTTCATTTCTTCAAGTTTAGCAAGATGCCTTAGTTTTAATTCTAATACTGCCTCAGCTTGTATATCCGTTAGCCCAAACCGCTCCATTAATACAGGCTTTGGTTTGTCATATTCACGAATAATAGCAATCACTTCATCAATATTTAAATAGGCTATTAATAAAGCATCTAAAATATGCAATCTAGCAAGCACTTTATCAAGTCTATACTGCAACCGTCTACGTACTGTTTCTGTTCTAAAGCTTAACCATTCAACTAAAATATCACGTAAATTTTTAACAACTGGCTTACCATTTAAGCCAATCATATTCATATTAACGCGATAATTTTTTTCCAGATCTGTTGTCGCAAATAAATGCGACATAACTGACTCTATATCAATTCTTTTTGATTTAGGAACAATAACTAAACGTGTTGGGTTCTCATGATCAGATTCATCTCTCAAATCATCAATCATCGGTAACTTTTTAGCTATCATTTGTGCCGCAATCTGCTCTAATAACTTAGCACCAGATACTTGATGAGGTAATGCCGTAATCACAACATGATGGTCTTCCATCTCATATTGCGCACGCATTTTTATTGATCCATGCCCTGTTGTATATATTTTACTTATATCTACTGCTGAACTGATTATTTCAGCATTTGTTGGATAATCAGGGCCTTTTACAAAAGACATTAAAGTATCAATACTTGTATCTGGCTCATCTAAAAGCTGAATACAAGCAGCAACGACTTCACGTAAATTATGAGGAGGAATATCTGTTGCCATACCAACGGCAATCCCCATAGTTCCATTTAATAACACATTAGGTAGTCTTGCTGGAAGCAAAACAGGCTCTTTCATTGTGCCATCAAAATTATCAACCCAATCAACAGTTCCTTGTCCTAACTCACTTAATAGAGTTTGAGCATAAGCAGTTAATCGTGATTCTGTGTACCGCATCGCCGCAAATGATTTAGGGTCATCAGGTGAACCCCAGTTACCCTGCCCATCAACCAAAGGATAACGATAAGAAAAATCTTGAGCCATTAACACCATGGCTTCATAACAAGCTGAATCACCATGTGGATGATATTTACCTAATACATCACCCACTGTTCTTGCCGATTTTTTATACTTGGCAAGTGCGTTTAGACCTAACTCAGACATCGCATAAACAATACGTCTCTGCACTGGTTTTAAACCATCTCCAATATGAGGCAATGCCCTATCCAAAATAACATACATGGAATAATCCAAATATGCTTTTTCAGTAAAATCCTTTAAAGGTAATTGTTCGTAATTTTCCTGTATTCCCATTTATTTACAATGTCTTTTAATTTAGTATAGGTTTTTGATTTTCATCAACTATCAAAAAGGTTATTAAAGCTAATCCTTAATAACCTTTTCTAATTACTTTAATTATTAATCGTCGTTTAGAAGCAAGTCTTCTGCCTCACCTTCAGCACCATCAGTAACCAAAAATTTTCTTTTCGAAATATAAGAGTTTCTATAGAACTCATATTCACCAAAAACAGAAGCTTCTTCAGCTGTTGCTTCACTTCCTAATAGATCAGCTCTAATATCTGTATATTTCACAGCATTAGTACTTGCCGTTATATAGAAAGTGCTTCCAGGTATATAGAATGTAAAATATGATGTTGGATCCATTGCAGCATCACCCAACAAGCCAAATACACCACGTGCTGAACTTGAACCTAAGAAAGGTAAAACGATGTATGGCCCTGAAGGAACACCCCAATAACCTAATGTTTGATCAAAATCTTCATCGTGTTTTTCTAAGTCAATCATTGATGCTACATCGACCAGTCCTGCAACACCGGCTGTTGTGTTAACAATAAAACGTGAAAAATCTAATCCAGATTGAGAGAACTTTCCTTGTAAAACATCATTGATGGTTACGCCAATGTCATCAATATTACTAAAAACATTAGTAATTGCTTGATCAACAAATCCAGGGGTAACCCAACGATAAGCCTTGGCAACAGGTTTCATAGCATAATCATCTAGACTCTCATTCATTGAATGAACCTTTCTATTCCATCCTTCCCAAGGATCTCTTTCATCAATTACAGGTGTTGTTGTAGCGCAACCACTTAGCGTTACTAATAAAACAAGTCCTGTTAAAAATTTAGATTTCATATTTTGCATACCTTTTCCTATAACTAAATAATAAATATTTTACTTAAAATAAACATTTTAATTCATAATAAAGTGAATTTGACAGCCAGAAAATACTCCTTAAGCCAATTCTAATGGTAGGATGATATTAAATTTACGTCCACAAACCTAGCACAACTTTATTTTTTTATTAAACCACATATAAATGGATACAACCCCAAACCCTTTAGGAAACCGCTTTAGAGGATATCTTCCTGTTATTATTGACATAGAAACAGCTGGATTTAATGCTAAAAAAAACCCATTACTGGAAATAGCTGCTGTTATTGTTGAACCTGATGACCAAGGTTTGCTACAAATAACTGAATCGCACGCCTGTAATATAATCCCTTTTAATGGTGCTGAGTTAGATGAGGCCGCATTAAAATTTACTGGCATTGATCCCTACCATCCATTTCGCATGTCTATTGATGAAAGAGAAGCTTTAAACAAATTGTTTAAGCCCATCAAAACCGCTGTAAAAAGAAATGAATGTACCCGTGCAATTCTAGTTGGGCATAATCCGGCGTTTGATATTAACTTTCTCAATGCCGCCATTGAAAGAACAAAATACAAGCGCAGCCCGTTTCACCCATTTAGTACTTTTGATACTGCAACTCTTGGGGGATTAGCCTATGGCCAGACAGTTCTCGCCAAAATCGCTAAAGCAGCAGAACTAGAGTGGGATAATGAAAAAGCACACTCAGCTCTTTACGATGCAGAACAAACGGCAAAAATCTTTTGTATGATTGTCAATCGCTGGAAAGAGTTGGAAGAAAATCAAACATAACCCTTAAAATGACAAGGTTAAAATATTTTACTACTTTAACCTTGTTCCTTTTGTCAGCTAAGGTATTAAGCGGCTTTTTCCAACATTTCTTGCAACTCACCTTTACTGTGAAGGTCCATGATAATGTCACACCCACCCACTAACTCACCTTTAACATACAATTGTGGATAAGTTGGCCAATTTGAATATTCTTTAAGTGCTTCTCTAACTTCAAGATCTTCAAAGATATTGATATACATAAACTGAACACCGCATTCCTTGATTACTTGAACAGTCTGCGCTGAAAACCCGCATTGTGGAAAGTCAGGAGATCCCTTCATATACAAAACAATGGCGTGGCTACCAAGTTGATCTTTAATTCTTTCTATTACATCCATCACTTATTACTCAATTAATATTAAAAACCTAGTAATTTTATCAAGTTTTATCTAGGATAAAAACCTTTATAAAATTATTTTCCATAAAAACACACTTGCCTGTTTTTTTCTAGCAGATATAATGGTCTGTTTTTCTACGAATTTTTTCTAGCCAACAACAGATAAAATAGAATGACAAGTCATATTATGCCAACCTATGGACGTTTACCGATAACCTTTGACCGAGGGGAAGGTGTTTGGCTATGGGATCAATCAAATAAACGCTATCTTGATGCTTTATCAGGTATTGCTGTCTGTAATTTAGGACATGCCCATCCTGCAATCCACAAAGCTATTTGCGCTCAAAGCGAAAAACTACTCCACACCTCAAATTTATATGGCATAGCTTCTCAAGAAGACTTGGCAGATCAATTAATTAATAAAAGTGGAATGGATAATGTTTTTTTCTGCAATTCAGGCGCAGAAGCAAACGAAGCAGCTATTAAAATTGCTCGTTTATATGGACATCAACAAGGTATTGATAAACCATGCATAATCACTATGGAGAAAAGTTTCCATGGTCGAACGCTTGCAACATTAAGCGCTACTGGAAACCCAAAAGTTCAAGAGGGTTTCTCACCACTTGTTGACGGTTTTATACATGTTCCTTACAACGATATTAATGCTATAAAATCTGCAATAGCCGAAAATAACAATATTGTTGCCATACTAGTAGAGCCAGTACAAGGTGAAGGTGGTGTACATATCCCGGCGACTGATTATCTAAATCAAGTGCGTGACCTGTGTGACCAAAATCAGTTATTAATGATGCTAGATGAAATCCAAACAGGTATTGGTCGTACAGGTAAATTTCTAGCCTACCAACATAATTCTATCGTACCTGATGTATGTACTGTTGCAAAAGCTTTAGGCAATGGTGTTCCAATTGGTGCTTGCCTTGCTCAAGGTAAAGCAGCCAAATTATTAACAGCAGGGAAACACGGTTCAACTTTTGGTGGCAACCCCCTAGCTTGTAGCGCTGCTCTTGCTGTATTAAATACGCTTGATAAAGAAAACATTATTGAACAGGTAGAACCTAAAGGCTCCCAACTAGTTAATAGTTTTATCAAAAAACTAAAACACAACCCTTCTGTTTCTAACATTAGAAATAAAGGTTTAATGATTGGTATTGACCTTGATACACCTTGTGCAGAGTTGGTAAAAATAGCACAAGAAAATGGTTTACTAATCAATGTAACTGCGGATAAAACAATACGTTTACTTCCGCCCCTAATCATCAATTCAGAACAAATTGAATTGCTGGCAGAAACTTTGTCACAACTCATTGAAGAATTCACAACACGCTGTAAAAAATGATGCAACCCAAACATTTTATTAGCTTACTTGATTTATCTAAAGATGAATTTCGCACATTAATTAGTAGAGCAACAGAACTTAAAACCAATAGAGACCCAAACTTTCAACCATTAAAGGGACAAGTATTGGCGATGATTTTTGAAAAATCTTCAACTCGTACTAGGATTTCCTTTGAAACGGGGATGACTCATTTTGGTGGCAGCGCCTTATTTTTGTCTCCCAGAGATACACAACTAGGTCGAGGCGAACCTTTAGAGGATAGTGCTAAAGTAATTTCCAGCATGGTTGATGGCATTATGTTGCGCACCTTTTCTCACGAAACAGTGACTACCTTTGCCAAATATTCCAGTGTTCCTGTCATTAATGGGCTAACTGAGTTATTACACCCCTGTCAGTTACTTGCTGATATGCAAGCTTACTTTGAACACCAAGGTGATATCTCGGGCAAAACAGTAACATGGGTGGGTGATGGTAATAATATGTGCCACTCATATATCAATGCAGCCCGTGTACTCGACTTTAAATTAAATATTGCTTGTCCTGCTGGTTACGAACCTGACAATGACATTGTTGCCGCCGCAGGCAATCGCATTGCTATTTATAACAATACAGAACAAGCCTGCAAAAACTCAGATTTAATCGTTACTGATGTTTGGGCAAGCATGGGACAAGAAGAAGAACAAAAGAAACGAGAAATTGCTTTCAAAGACTTTCAAGTAAACTCAACAACCATGGACATAGCAAATAGCAATGCTTTATTTATGCACTGCTTACCTGCTCATCGTGGAGAAGAAGTGACTGCTGAGGTTATTGATGGCTCACAAAGTATCGTTTTTGATGCAGCAGAAAATCGTTTACATGCTCAAAAGGCATTATTAGAACTTTTGCTCGCTCGCTAATTTTACAGCCCCTGACTTTTAACATTATGAAAGACTTAACCGTGAATAAAATATTAATTAGCTTAATTGCATTTATATGCATGAGTTCATCTCTTCATGCTAAAACTGTATATGTAACTGATAGTATGAAATATACACTTAGAAGCAGTGAAAGTAACCGCAGTAAGATTCTAAAAATGGTTCCAAGTGGTACGGCACTAACAGTAATTAGTGAAAATAATAACACTCATTACAGCAAAGTACGTACCAATAGTGGTGTTGAAGGCTATATCTTAACCAGACACACACTCAAAACACCTATTAGTCGCTGGTATTTAAACAAAGCCAATAAAAAACTAGAAACTTTACAGCAAGAGTTTGAACTAACAAAACAGCAGTTAGACCAATTAAAGGGCAATAATAACGAAACTTTAAGCTCTAACCAGTCACTATCAGAAGAACGTGACCAGTTAAGTAACGAGCTAAATGATTTACGTCAAACAGCTGCAAACGCAGTGCAATTAAAGCACGATAGAGATCAATCTAGAAAAAAGATTATTTCATTAAGCAATGAATTAAAAGAAGTCTCTCACGAGAACCAAATGCTTAAAGATAGTGCCAACCAAGACTGGTTTTTATATGGTGGAATTTTATCTTTATTTGGCGTCATTCTAGGCTTTATTCTGCCCAAATTAAGCTGGCGCCGTAAAACAAGTAATTGGGATACTTTTTAACAGCAGACGAAAGACACAAGGCTAAAGGCTAAAAGAGCAAGCGCTAATTTATCCCCGCCTTTTTAAAACATATATATTTAGGAAAATTTCACATGGCAAATTCAGGTGATAATAACACTCGTAGCTTTTCATCTTTAGTTGTTGACGGTATGGAGCGTGCACCTAGTCGTGCAATGCTACATGCTGTTGGTTTTAAAAATGAAGATTTCAAAAAACCTCAAATTGGTATTGCATCTACTTGGAGCATGGTAACTCCTTGTAATATGCATATTAATAATTTAGCTGATGATGCAGCTAAAGGTGTTGATGATGCAAATGGTAAAGCCGTGATTTTTAATACGATTACCATTTCTGATGGAATATCAATGGGTACTGAGGGTATGAAATACTCTTTAGTATCACGCGAAGTTATTGCTGATTCTATTGAAACGGTTGTGGGCTGCCAAGGTTTTGATGGTGTTGTTGCTATCGGTGGCTGTGATAAAAACATGCCTGGTTGCATGATTGCACTGTCACGCTTAAATCGCCCTGCTATCTTTGTTTATGGTGGAACGATTTTACCTGGTTGCCATAAAGAGAAAAAACTCGATGTGGTTTCAGTTTTTGAAGCCGTTGGTGCTAGAGCAAACAATAAAATTGATGACGCGGAATTAGCTGCAATTGAAGAAAAAGCAATTCCTGGTGCTGGTTCTTGTGGTGGTATGTACACGGCTAATACCATGGCATCTGCAATTGAAGCATTAGGTATGAGCTTACCAAACAGCTCTGCTCAAGCAGCTGTTTCTGAAGACAAGCGTATTGATTGTGAACGTGCAGGCGCGGCGGTTCTTGAGTTATTAAAAAATGACATCAAACCTAGCGACATTATGACTAAAGAAGCATTTGAAAATGCTATCACAATCATTATTGCTTTAGGTGGCTCTACTAATGCTGTATTACATATGATCGCAATGGCAAATGCAGCTAAAGTAGATATTACACTTGACGATTTTACTCGCATTGGTGCAAATGTACCTATGCTAGCTGACTTAAAACCAAGTGGTCGCTACCAAATGGCTGAGCTAATTGAAATTGGTGGTATTCAACCATTAATGAAAATTTTGCTAGACCAAGGTTTATTACATGGTGATTGCTTAACAGTAACAGGTAACACATTGGCAGAAAACTTAGCTGATGTTAAACCTTATCCTGCTGGTCAAGATATGATTAGATCTCTAGATAATCCTATCAAAAAAGATAGCCACTTATCTATTCTATACGGCAACCTTGCAACGGAAGGCTCAGTTGCAAAAATCACAGGTAAAGAAGGCTTGGTATTCACGGGTTCAGCCAAAGTATTTGAAGCAGAAGAAGAAGCATTACAAAGCATCCTTAATGGCGACATTGTAAAAGGTGACGTGATTGTTATTCGTTACGAAGGACCTAGAGGCGGACCAGGCATGCGAGAAATGCTCTCTCCAACCTCTGCAGTAATGGGTAAAGGCTTAGGACAAGATGTTGCTCTAATTACAGACGGACGCTTTTCAGGTGGCACACATGGCTTTGTTGTTGGACATATTACACCTGAAGCACATGTAGGCGGTGCCTTAGCTATTGTTGAAAACGGTGACAAAATCACTATTGATGCCGAAACTAAAGAGCTAACATTACATTTGGATGATTCAGTAATTGCTCAACGTTTGGAAAAATGGCAACAGCCAGCTCCAAAATACACCCGTGGTGTATTAGCTAAATATGCTAAGTTAGTTAGCTCTGCATCTACTGGTGCAGTAACAGATAACTAACATGTAGTATTGCCCACTATTCTTAATAGTGGGCAATACCCATCTTACCTTCAACACACTTCTCTACAATGCCAATCGAACCAACTAATTTTGTAAACTGGTTTAGAGATTCTTCCCCCTATATCCACGCACACCGTGGTAAAACCTTTGTTATTTTCTTTAGTGGCGAAACTGTACTCGATAATTGTGACAACCTAATTCATGATTTTTCCTTACTAAAAAGTCTCGGTATTCGCTTGGTTTTAGTCCATGGTATTCGCCCACAGATTGACCAACGACTTAAACAACAAAATACCACCTCTGAGTTTTATAAAAACCTAAGAATTACAGACAATCCAGCACTACAATGCGTTAAAGAAGCGGCAGGGTTAGTGCGGGTAGAAATTGAAGCCTTACTCTCTATGGGGCTTGCAAATTCACCTATGGCAGGCGCCAAAATAAAGGTAGCTTCAGGAAACTTTATTACAGCTAAACCCCTTGGCATTATTGATGGCACCGATTATCAACATACAGGAAAAGTACGGCGTATAGAGCATACAGCAATCCATCAGCAACTAGATCAAGATAACGTAGTATTAATCTCTCCTGTTGGCTATTCACCTAGTGGTGAGGTATTCAACCTAGCAGCCGAACAAGTTGCAACAGAAGTCGCTATTGCTTTACAGGCTGAAAAATTAATTTTATTGACTGAACATAGCTGTATAAATAAGCAGAAATTAATTCAACAAATGACCACTACTGAAGCAAAATCATTGCTTCAACATAATATAGATACCCCTATTTCCATCCCATTAACTGCTGCCATACAAAGCTGCCAACAAGGGGTAAAAAGAGTTCATTTAATCAATAGAAAAATTGATGGCGCTTTATTGTTAGAACTCTTTACCCGCGATGGAACAGGAACACTTATTAGCGCCACGCCTTTTGAATCCATTCGCTCAGCTTCTTTGGATGATATAGCAGGAATATTAGAGCTAATAAAACCTCTTGAGCAACAAGGATTATTAGTTAAACGCTCTAGAGAAAAACTAGAAATGGAAATTAATGATTATATTGTCATTGAAAGAGATGGATTAATCATTGCCTGCACCGCCTATCATAGAATGCATGATGAAAAATCAGCAGAAATTGCATGCTTTGCCGTACACCCTAACTATCAAAAATCCTCTAGAGGTAATAACTTATTAAATTATTTGACTGACAAAGCCAAAACACAACAACTTGAAATGCTATTTGTTTTATCAACTCAAACAATGCAATGGTTTGTTGAACGAGGTTTTATAACAATGGATATTGAAGACTTACCTAAGCAGCGCAAAGAATTTTATAATTACAAAAGAAACGCAAAAGTTTTATACAAGAAGATTTAAAATGGACTCACCTTTAACGATTGTACAAATAACTGACTTACATCTTCTTGCTGAATCAGGTCAAACTATGGAAGCTGTTGATACTGAAAATTCATTTCAGAAAATAGTCGAACAGATTCACAAAACTTACAAACAGATAGATTTGCTGCTGGTAACAGGTGATTTAGCTCAAGACCCTTGCCAGTCAAGCTATCAAAGAGTTATTCAGACCTTACAAAAACACCCAAGCCGTACAATTTGCTTACCAGGTAATCATGATGACTTTAGCTTAATGCAAAAAATTATCAATGATCCTCAAATAAATTGCGATAAAGTTATAAAGTTTAAAAGATGGCAAATTATTAGCTTAAACAGTCAAAAAATAGGAGCTACAGGTGGATTTTTAGATGCTTCTGAACTTACTTTTTTGAACAATGCTTTAGAAGAGCACCCTGATTTAAACACCCTTATTGCGATGCATCACCACCCCATTCCAACTAATAGCAAATGGATGGATACTATGACTATTGAAAATAGTGATCAGCTATTCTCAATCATTAAAAAACATTCACAAGTAAAAGCTATTTGTTATGGTCATATACATCAAGAAACAGAGGAAGTTATAGATAACACCTTAATTTTAGGTACGCCATCAACTTGCTTCCAATTTAAACCCTTAAGTATTGATTATGCTTTAGATAGCAACAAACCTGGATATAGGATACTTTCTCTCCATAACAATGGTTTAATTGAATCAACAGTTTGCCGATTAGTAATCTAAACCATTAAAAATAATATCCAATTTCCATCCTTATATGATCATCATTTCGTATCGAGTAACTAGCATCTGTTGCGGGAGCCCCATCAAATAACCGTAATTCAAAATCTAGCTTAAAGCTATCTCCTAAACGTCGACTAGCTTCAATATTATAAAATTTGGAATTGTTTGTTCTATCAAATAATACGCCAGCGAGGATTTCTGAACTTTGAACGTCATTAAAACCAAACCTTAATGCAGTTAAAAAGTCATCTTGAAAAGGTGCTGCAATATTATTACTGCCTCGAGTATCGTACATATATTCAACTACAAACCCTAAGTCTAGACCTGTACTAAAAAGGTCAAACAAAGTGTATTCAACACCTGTTGTAGCCGCATAAAACGTCTTACCTTGACCAGACCTCACGATCCCTTCATGCTTAACAATCCAGTCTTCATAAGTTAACTGTAGGTCTAGCCCTGTTTGATTAATTAACTCATAATAAGGAATTAATGAAACAACTCCGACTGGGGAAACCTGAGGCCTTAAAACTGGCTCACGCGTCATTCCATAAAAATGAGAAAGTCCGACATCCCAATCACCAAAGACTTGCGACCAGCGCATCGCATAGGCCATATGCTTTTCAAACCCATGCTCGCCGAATTCAGCCTCCCCAACACTCACCTCAGGAAAACTTCTTAACCGTCCCTCTGGACCTGCAAACGTACGCTCTCTAAAACCTGGTAAAATAAATAGATCTAAAGTTCCCCACTCTCTAATTAAGGCTAAATTAATCATAGGCTGACCTAGCTTATCTTCAGTATCAGTATTTTCAATCAAATCTGTTTGATTAATAATATCAACTAAATGCAAGCCTTCAGCCACGCCCCAAAACACCTTGCGAAAACCAACACGTAACTCCCAATCATCTTCTGATAATAACCAGGTTAATTCTCGTATATCAAAATGAGTACGTCGACTATCATGTTGTGAATATCTAAAAAAAGGAGAAAAAGTAAAACTTTGCTTTCCATCATCCCATTCACGATACATTTCAGGATTAATAGAACCAGAAATATAGTTACTATGCTGCTGGGAATCTAATTTCTGATTAAAAAAACCCAATTCTTCAAAACTAATATTCCCAGAAAGCTCCCAGTCTGAAAATATACTTTTAGACTTAACGGCTGGGTTAAACTCAGTTACTTGTTGAAAAACAGGAGGGCTAACTTCGGAGCCAGCAGCATAATTTTCTGATGCTAGCCCAGACTCTATATTAACTGGCAATTGCAAGAGCAGATGCTTCGCATCTAAAGGGTCAATAATTGAAGTTTGTCCTGTTGGCACAACACCTTTTTTAAAATCAAATACCACTCTTAAAGTATTATTAGCCCTAATAGCTGTTCTTATTGCATGTAAGTAAGAAGATCCAGCCACAGAAGCAAAAGCATCTTGCGGTAAATCTGTATTACTAAAATCGATCACAAATCGATGAGGACTCTCTAAAAAAAATGTTTTATATTTTGCGCTTGAAGAAAGCAGGAAGTCTAGATTAATTGAGTTTTCTACTGTTGCATCATGCTTAACAAATAATAGTTTAATTTGTTGTCCATATGCAGGAACTCCCCATAAGAGACCAGCTAAAAAAATAATATTTAAGACTTTTATACTCATTCTATCTAGGCCCAATTACTCATATATACCTTAAGGAATACCACAGCCGCCCCAACCATTCATGAACAACTATTGAACTCATCTCAAGAGCACTAGCTGAAGGTAGAAAAGAAAAAATATCCAATTTAAAACCTGACGGTAAGGATGTAGGAGCAGGTATAACATTTAACCCAACTCGCTCAAACTGCTTAACAGCTCTATTCATATGCATTGCATGTGTAATCAAAACAACATGATTAACCGAATCTTGCTCTAAAACACGTTTTGAATATAAAGCATTTTCAGCAGTATTACGACTTTTTGACTCCAACCACCGAACAGGTATATTAAACTCATCAGCAAGTACAGAAGCCATTAAACTAGCCTCACTTTTGCTTGTATCACCAAAAACACTCCCACCACTAACTAAGACAGGTAATCCTATTTTTTTTGCCAAATATGCAGTATAGCGCAAACGAATAAGAGTGCGAGTATTCACAACCCTATCAACTCCATACTCTGGGGCATAAGAATTAAACCCTCCCCCTAAAACCACAATAGCTTGTGGCTTTGCTTTATCCACTACCGAATAATCTAATGCTAAGTATTGCTTAGGAATTTTAGCTAAAAATAAAGATACAGCAGGGAGGCTTAATAAAAATAAACATATCAAAGGGATAAGTAAAAAAACACCTCCCTTGCCTTTATTTTTTATCACATAAAAACAAGCAAAAAAACAACATATTAATAAACTAGCTATTGGCAATACAAGTGTTTTTATTATATAAATCAGCCAAATATCCATAATCTAACTATCTTGCTCCCTTACCCCACAAAACTATTTCAATGGTATGAATAATAATAGTGATATCAAGAAATAAGCTATAGTTTTTAACGTAATACAAATCATATTGTAACTTCTGAATGGCATCATATTCATTTGCACCATAGGGGTAGCATAATTGAGCCCATCCTGTAATTCCAGGTTTCACACGATGCCTTTTACGGTAATAAGGAATATTCTTATCAAACTGATCCACAAACTTTGGTCGTTCTGGCCTAGGACCAACAAAACTCATATCACCTCTAAAGACATTCCATATTTGAGGTAACTCATCTAATCTCACCTTTCTTATAAAGGCTCCAACTCGTGTCACTCGACTATCATTTTCTTGAGCCCACTGAGCTCCATTTAACTCGGCATCTGTACGCATACTTCTAAACTTAATAACATCAAAGTTTTTATCAAAAGCACCTACGCGTGTTTGCTTATAAAAAATAGGCCCTTTAAATCCACTTTCAATATAAATAGCACAAGCCACAATAAACATAAAAGGCCAACTAACTACTAACAAAGCGGCACTCGCAATAATATCAACCAATCTCTTTGAATAATTTCTTAACCCACTGGTAGAAAAACCATCAGAAAAAACAAACCAACTTGGATAGATATTATCTAAATCTATCATTGATTTTTCTCTTTCATAAAAAGTTAATAAATCAACAACATCTATCCCATAAACTTTACAATCAAGTAAATCATCCATTGGAAACTCGCAACGCCTATCATCTAAAGCCATTACAATTTCATCAATATCCAAATTATTAGCCACTGATAAAATACTTTCATACTCTGAAATAATCTTATACCCTTTTACCTTAGTGGGAACATTATTCAAATTCAGACATGCTGTAATTTCAAACCCTCGATGAATATATTCATCATTACTAGCCACTAATTTACTTGCATTTTCTCCTACACCTATAACAAGTATCCTTTTTCTTAGTTTAGATCGCTTTGCATAACCATAAAATATATATCGACAAAACAACAACCCTAAAAGAGCCATTGCAAAAGAATAAACCAAAACACTTCTGGCAATAGTAAACTCTGGAAATGAATAGTAAATAACCAACAATACTAATAGCGCAGAGGTAAAACTAACCCCTATCCGAGAAAGCAAATGAAAATCATCCCAACTTAAACTGCGTCGATATAACCCTAAACCAACATTTGAGATTGTTGTTACGGTAGAAAAAATAGCACTTGAAAGAAGAATATATTCATCTGTGTACCATGAATCACTATATAAGAACCGAAGCTCAGTCCCCCAATACATAGCAAAAAACAGAACTCCAAATTCTGTTAAAAATAGCCATATATATGCACTTGACAAATAATGTCTAAATATCCGAATCATATTTTCTTCACTTTAAATTACTTTTCTTTAATAAATCATTTAAATATCTAATGGGGATTGCATAAGTTATACCACTAGGTTTTGATAATATAGTTTCTTTTGTTTCTTTAATAAAAACCTTGTTAACTATACCAATAACTTTACCTGTTTCTGTCTCATATACTGGGCTTCCACTATTTCCTGGATATGCCGTTGCATCAAGCTGGTAGACATTATATGGATCTCGTAAACGCCTCATTAATTTTGAATTTAATTGCCTAGCATTTAATACAGGTAGGGCTACGGGACTAATTGCAGAAACAATTCCCCTATGAGTAACTGGGTAAACACCCAGAACCATACCTATAGGGTAGCCTGTAAAGGCAACTAACTGCCCTTCCCTCACTAGAGAATCAGTTAATTCCATAGCTGGTAATTTTCCAGCTAATAATTTTAAGACTGCAATATCATGTTCTTTATCAATAGCAACAGCCCTAGCCTTTAACATTTTAACATGCTTACCATTTCGAAAAAAAATCGCAATAGTTTCAATACTTTTGGTATTTACATTTTTTGGCAATACATGGGCATTTGTTACAACCAGATCACCATTACTTATTGCAAAGCCAGTCCCAAGAAAAATCCCTTTAGGCGAACGCTTAGGCATATAAGTACCCACGGCAACTACTGATTTTTTAGTAACATCAATAACATCAGCCAATGATGCAAAAACAGGCTGAACAAAAATCATTGATACACAGAAAAAGAACAACTTTATTTTAATATTAAACATACCCTTGTGGACTGTTGAATTATTAAGCAATGATCATCAAACGCATTACGCATTACGCATTACGCATTACGCATTACGCATTACGCATTACGCATTAATAGCTTAGTAGAAATTATTTTATCGTACAAATAGACTTTCGTATAAAAAATTTGCCAATAATTGACAATGCAACTCAGGGTATAAATATTCATACAGGAAATTAAGTTCGTAACTTTTTATTATATATGGCATAATAATGGGTTACTTAAGTTTCAGCACCTTTGCTCGCTCTTTTTTACAGGTATTTTATGTCCGAAAATGATTCTTCGTTACCCAACTTCAATGATTTAGCCCTATCTGAACCAGTTCTAAAAGCCATTGAAAGTGTAGGTTACGAAACACCGTCTCCAATTCAAGCTCAAATTATACCGTTTATGCTAGATGGTAGGGACGTTCTTGGACAAGCACAAACAGGAACAGGAAAGACAGCGGCATTTGCTTTACCTATCTTATCAAAGATAGATTTATCTCAAAAAGACCCACAAGTCCTTGTTTTAGCACCAACTAGAGAATTAGCTATTCAAGTTGCTGAAGCTTTTCAAGGTTACGCGTCAAAACTAAACGGCTTCCACGTTCTCCCTATATATGGCGGACAAGATTACAGCATTCAATTGCGCCAACTTAGACGTGGCACTCATGTTGTTGTTGGTACGCCCGGTCGTGTAATGGATCATATGCGTAAAGGTACGCTAAAACTCAATAATTTAAAAACACTTGTTCTTGATGAAGCCGATGAAATGTTGCGTATGGGCTTTATTGATGACGTAGAATGGATTCTTGATCAAATCCCAGCACAAAGGCAGATTGCTCTTTTTTCTGCAACGATGCCAACCATTATTCGTAAAATTGCCCAGAAACATTTAAATAATCCTGAGCAAATTACAATTAAAGTAAAAACACAAACTGCAGATAACATTCGTCAGCGTTATTGGATGGTTAGCGGCACTCATAAACTTGATGCCTTAACACGCATACTTGAAGCTGAAGAATTTGACGGGATGATTATCTTTGTCCGTACAAAAACAGCAACGATTGAATTAGCCGAAAAATTAGAAGCAAGAGGCCACTCTACCGCTGCTATTAATGGTGATATGTCACAGCAGTTGCGTGAGAGATCCATTAACAATCTAAAGAATAGCAAACTTGATATATTAATTGCTACTGATGTTGCGGCAAGAGGACTTGATGTAAATCGTATTACTCACGTTGTAAACTACGATATACCTTATGATACTGAATCTTATATTCACCGTATCGGTAGAACAGGTCGAGCAGGACGTACAGGTGATGCCATTTTATTTGTATCCCCTAGAGAAAGACGCCTATTAGGTAATATTGAAAGAGCAACCAAGAAAAAAGTTGAAGAGATGCAATTACCTTCAACTGAATACATAAATAACTCTCGTATTTCTCGCTTCAAACAACGTATCACAGATACATTAGCTGCAGATGAACTGAGTTTCTTCACACAACTAGTCGAACAATATCAAGCTGAACACGATATACCAGCACATGATATTGCTGCAGCACTTGCTAAAATAGCACAAGGCGACACACCTCTACTTATTAAAGATCTCCCTAAAAGATCTGCACGTAGAGAACGTAGTGATTCTAGACCTGCACCTCGCGGACGCGGTGAACGTAGCGAAAGACCTGAACGTGGCGAACGTAAACCAAGCAGAAAAAGAGAACGTAACTCTGATATAAAAATGGATTTATATCGAATCGAAGTCGGCAATAGCCATGGCGTCAAACCTGGTAATATCGTTGGTGCAATCGCCAATGAAACAGGTATAGATGGTGATCATATTGCACGCATCAACATTGAAGAAAACTACAGCACTGTTGAGTTACCTGCTGGCATGCCAAAAGAACTCTTTCAAGAACTTAAAAAAGTAAGAGTAGCAGGTCAACAACTGAATATATCAGCTATGGACTCCGCTTTAATTAAAAAAGCTAAGGGTAAAAAACGTATGGGTTCTTTTTCTAGACGCGGAAAAAACAAGCCAAACGACGAGTAGAAATACTTACATCTGATTCTCTTTAAAGAGAGTCAGATGTATATACTACAGTAACTATACTTCGCACAGGCGTGACCCCGCGCGAAGTATAATCACTCATCTCCCCACAAACAAACACCACCAGCCTTCTTTATCGCTGCCAACCTTTGAGTATGCGCCTCTAATTCTTGTTCTGAGCAAGAAATTACTTTTATTTTTTCTCTATCATCAGACAATCTTACAATCCCCTGCTTTGCAACCTTTTCCCCCTCATTAAAATCCAGCAATGAATATTGACCACCCGTCATAGCCAAATACACGTCGGCTAATATCTCTGCATCTAATAGCGCCCCATGTAATTCACGATGACTATTATCTATCCCAAAACGCTTACACAAAGCATCTAGAGTTGCCCTTGCACCTGGATATTTCTTTCTTGCAAACGGTAAAGTATCAAAAACCGTACTGTGCTGCTCTACAGTAGTCTTAGCCCCACCAAGCATTGACAATTCATGATTTAAAAACCCCACATCAAAAGGAGCGTTATGAATAACCAACTCTGCCCCTTCAGTAAAAGCCAAATAATCATCAACGATATCTTTAAATCGTGGCTTATCCTGCAAAAACTCATTGGTAATACCATGCACCTCTATCGCACCCGCATCAATTTCTCGATCAGGATTAAGATAAACATGAAAGGTATTTTTAGTTAACCGCCTATCAATTAACTCTACACAACCAATCTCAATAATTTTATGTCCGTCTCTGTAACTTAGACCTGTTGTCTCTGTATCTAGGACAACTTGCCTAATACTTTCTTCTGTCATTTTATTACCTTCCAAATAACAAATTTTTTATTTGCCGCCACTTCAATACAATTTCCAAATATACGTCTTAAGTCTATATGGTAGCCTAAATGCCGATTACCTATAACCCTTAACTCCCCACCCTTTTTCAAGACTCTATACGACTGTTTAAACATGGAGATTGCAATTTGATTACCAACAGTATTTTGCTGATGAAAAGGAGGGTTACAAACAATTAGGTCGACTGTTTCAGCTTCAAAGTTAGTTAAACCATCAGCAACATAAAAATCCGCCTTTATTTCAGGGAATGCATCAGAAAAACTTTCTTTTGCAGAAGCGATAGCCATATAGGACTCATCTACAAAATATAAATGAGATGTAGGATTAGCTTCTGCCAACATCAATCCAACAATGCCATTACCACAACCTAAGTCCACAATCTTTCTAGTTTGTTTATTTGAGGGTAAATGCTGCAATAAAAAACGTGTACCAATATCTAAACTGTCTCTAGAAAACACATTGGCATGATTACAAATTTTATACTCGGTATGCTCTAATTGATAATAAACAGGATAAGGACTTTTTATACTTTTCTGGAGAGAGGTATTTGTTTCGACAAAAATTAAACGCGCTTTTTTCTTTGCTAAAGAGGGTTTAGTCTGCCCAAGATATTTTTCCAATAACTTCCAGACATTTGCAGACATTGCCTTAATCATTCCAGCTGCAATGATAATAGTATTCTCTGTTATCACAGCCTGTAATCGAATAATTTGATCTTCTAATAACGCTAAGGTTTTCGGTATTTTTATTAGAACCAAATCAAATGTCTGCTTAGGCCAATCTAACGAGTTCTTTAAGATAACATCTTCACCTGATAAATTATTGCTAGCAATATTTGATCGTGTCGCTTGTTGAGAGAGCCATGAATCAGTTATAGCAACAGGATTAAAAGCATGTAATCCACACACTAAAGCACCAAACTTATCATTTAAAATAAGTACATGACTTTCTTCGGTTAAATCCACCTGCTCATAAACATGATTTAATAAATACTCATCAGCCGCATCCCAAGCCTTTAGTTTTTCATTTTTTCGATAGGGTAATCGCTGTAATTGAAACCCACCCTGAGGCACATTTAATAATGTTTCCATAAACTCTTAGTCATTTTTAACTGAGCAGCATTATAACGTAGTAAAATATGCTTTTTTTATCAAAAAATAAATATCATGCATATTCAGTGGTACCCCGGTCATATGCATAAGGCCAACAAAGAAATAAAAGAAGTACTTCCGCAAATAGACCTTATTATTGAAGTATTAGATGCACGCATTCCATTTAGCAGTCAAAACCCATTACTGGCATCTCTACGAGGAGACAAGCCATGCATTAGGGTGCTTAGCAAAACTGATCTAGCTGATCCAGAAATAACCCTACTTTGGCAAAATCACCTAGAACTTGAACATGGCGTTAAAACTTTAGCAGTTACCACTCAACAGCCCGATAAAATAAAACAAATAACTCAACTTTGCCAAAGAATGGTCCCAGATAGGGGGACAAATGATAAAACTATTAAAACAATGATTATGGGTATCCCCAATGTTGGTAAGTCCACCATCATTAATACCCTAGCTGACCGTATGATTGCAATAACAGGTAATGAGCCAGCAGTAACTAAGCGTCAACAACGTATAAAATTAGATAATAATATTGTTCTTTCCGATACCCCAGGGGTACTTTGGCCTAATGTTGAAAATAAAAACAGTGGTTATCGCTTAGCGGTAACGGGTGCAATAAAAGATACCGCTATTGATTATGATGATATTGCTTTTTTTGCTGCTGAATACTTATTAGAACATTACCCAGAACAATTAAAAACTCGCTTTCAATTAGAATCATTACCTGACAATGAAACTGACTTAATGGAAGCCATTGGTAGAAAACGAGGCTGTTTAAGAGCAGGAAAACAGGTTGATATAGAAAAAACCAGCAAAATACTTATCTCAGAGTTACGCGCTGGAACCATTGGTAATATAACCCTAGAAAGACCCGAAATAGTTGAAAAAGAATTAGCTGAACTGGCGGTCGTTCAAAAACAAAAAGCTGAAAAAAAACAAAATCGAAAGAAAAAATGGAAGAAATCTCAATCTTCTAAAAAATAGCTTTCCTAGCTGGTCAGCAAGACCAGATAAATACAGTTATCAATCAATAGCTCTCTATTGATTGATAACTCTCTCTAGCAAGCGGAAGAGGAACAAAGCAAAGTTTATTGATACCTTGTAGGGTCTTCTACCTGAGCATCATTAAAGCCTATTGTTCTTAGCCTACAAGCATCACAAACACCGCAAGCTTTACCTAATTTATCAGCGGAATAACAAGACACAGTTTTATGGTATTCAACACCTAACTCAACACCTTGTTTAATAATATCAGCCTTACTAAAATTAATAAGTGGTGCATGTATTTCAATCTTCTCACCTTCGACACCCGCTTTAGTTGCCAAATTTGCTAAATTTTGAAAAGCATCAATAAAAGCTGGTCGGCAATCAGGGTACCCTGAGTAATCAACAGCATTAACACCAATAAAAATATCATGCGCACCTAAAACTTCAGCCCAACCTAATGCAAAAGACAAGAAAACAGTATTCCTAGCAGGCACATAGGTAACAGGAATCCCTTCTTGAGGTGTATTTGGAACATCAATATGATCATCAGTTAGTGCAGAGCCACCTATAGCCCCTAACCCTAAATTAATAACCTTATGCATTTCGACTTGATAGTCTTGAGCAATTATTTTTGCAGCATCAAGTTCGGCATTATGGCGTTGACCATAATCAAAACTTAAAGCGTAACATTGGTAACCTTGTTTTTTAGCTTGGGCTAAAACTGTAATTGAATCTAATCCCCCAGATAGAAGGATTATTGCTTTCTTTTGCATGTATTATTTTTCACTTCCCTTGGGCATCATCCCAAAGGTACTTATGTAATTGAATTTGGAAGCGTACAGGTAAATTATCATTAATAATATTTTCAGCCAACAATCTTGGGTTCATATCGCCCATTACTGGTGAAAATAAAATTTCGCAACGGTTTGCTAAATCATATTGCTGCATAATTGATTTAGACCATTCATAATCCTTATCATCTGCAATAACAAACTTGACCTGATCTTTTTCTGATAAATATTCAATATTTTTATAAATATTCTTATCCATCTCTGCAGAGGCTGGTGTTTTTAAGTCCATCACCTTCACAGCTCTATCATCAACCAATGAAACATCAATTGCCCCACTAGTTTCTAAGGAAACAATATATCCCTTATCTAAAAGCCGCTTCATTAACTCATGAGAGTTAGGCTGAGCTAAAGGCTCCCCGCCTGTAACCGTGATATATTTTGCCTTAAAACCATCAACTTGATCAATTATTGATGCTATTGTCTGCTTTTCTCCACCTGAAAAAGCGTAAGCCGTATCACAATAACTACACCTAAGTGGGCAACCTGTTAATCGGATAAATACTGTGGGAAGACCTACGGTATTACTTTCACCTTGTAGAGAATAAAATATCTCTGTAATTTTTAAAGACTTTTCCATTAACGCAGCATTTCATCCATTTGTAATAATTTTTTGCTTGCTAAATGTGCTGCCGTTGTTTGTGGATGAGCAACCGTCACTTGAGTAAAGTAATCGCGAGCTTTAGCCATATTTTTAAACTCAAACTCAATATATCCCAACTTTAATAAAGCATCAGGTACTTTTGGGCTCCCTGCATATTTCATCACTACTTTTAAGAATGCAGCTTTAGCAGCATCCATTTCTTGATTCACTTTATAAGCTTCACCCAGCCAATATTGTGAATTATCAGCATATTCACCTGCAGGAAAATCAGAAATCAATGCATTAAACGCTGTAATTGCTCTATTATTATGTCCATTTCTTAGCATCTCATAAGCTTTTTGGTAACGTTCTTTATCAGTAATAGCAGCTGGTTTTATTTGCGCAACCCCAGCATTCACATTACTAGACGAATCACCTTGCTCAGAAACTAAAGAATTTTTAGCGCCTGTACTGCTATTTGCATCTGACATTGCTACATTGGTTTTTGATAACTCTTGTAGTCGTAAATCTAAATCTGAATAAATATTACCTTGTCGTTTTTTCAAATCAACAATAGTCTGTGCCTGCTCTTCAACCACACCTCTAAGTTGTTGAACTTCAATTTGTAATTGCTCTAATCGACCTAATATTTCATAAACCACATTTGACGATGGAGCGGAAGCCGACGACCCAGCTCCAGCAGGGTAAATAGAATTATCAACTACAGGTGGCAATACCCTAGAGCCTGCATAGACACTTGAATAAGAACATAACAACAAAAGAAATACTTTTTTCATTTATTGCACCTGATATGTAATTTCAACTCGACGATTTAACTGCCAAGAAGCCTCACCTACACCTTCAGAAGCTGGTTTTTCTTCACCATAACTTACAACTTCTACTTGCTGACCTGTAACACCTTGAGATCTTAATATACTAAAAACTGATTTTGCTCTTTGCTCACCTAATGCAATATTATATTCTCTTGAACCTAATTCATCAGTATGACCTTCTAAAATAACTCTTTGTCCTCGATTTGCTGCTAAGTATTGAGCATGAGCGGCAATGATAGATATAAAATCCTGCTGAACCTGACTACTATCATGTTTAAAATAAATAGTTTGTTTAGATAATGGATTAGCTGGGTCACTAAATTCAGCACCTAAGCTAGTTAAACCATTCATAGCGTTAGCATTTAACTCACTTTGACTTAAACCCTGAGTTATAAACTGCTCTCCAGAAACAGCATTATTATTTAAGCCACTGGTTATTAAAGCTTCCTGCTCCGCTTTTAAATCTGTATCCAGTAAACTTGCGTCTTTTTCATCTGTTGAAGTACAACCCGTTAAAACAACAGTACTAGCTATTAAAGTTAAGGCTAATTTATTAATTTTCATTTTTAATCTCTTTGTTAAAAGTACTTCAATTTAATTTAGATAAATCATAGCGTTAATGCGACCAAGACGGCTCACGTACATTACCACTATCAAAAGTGAAACTTTGATGCATTCTACCATCTGCAGATACAGCAGATAAAACACTTCTCCCAGCTTTTTTTGAAGAATATAAAACCATATCAGCATTAGCTGAAAAACTAGGAGATTCATCATACCTTCCCGCAGTTAATACATTTAAAGTATGTGTTGCTAGATCCATAATAGCTATTCTATAGTCACCTCTATTAGCATGAACCATAACAATGCTTTTACCATCAGATGAGAATTGCCCACGTGCATTATAATCACCATCAAAAGTTAAACGACTGGAGCGTCCGCCTTGACTAGGTATTATATATAACTGTGGTTTTCCACCCCGATTAGAAGTATAAACAATTGATCTTCCATCAGGAGACCATGAAGGTTCAGTATCAATCGCATAACTTTTTGTCAGCTTTAATAACTGTTTGTTTTTTAAATTTAAAACAAAAATATCAGGACTGCCATCTTTCGACAATGTTAATGCTAACTTTGATCCATCAGGAGAAAAAGAAGGCGCTCCATTAATACCTTTATAAGATGCTATTTTCGTTCTTTTACCATCTGATAATTTTTGTATATATATTGCTGATCTTTTATTTTCAAAAGAAACATAAACTATTTTATTTCCATCTGGTGACCAAGATGGTGACATCAAAGGCTCCCATGAAGAAGCAATTGCTCTTGGATTAAAGCCATCTGCATCAGCAATTAACAGTTTGTAGAGTTTTCTTTTATTTACACCTGCTTTAGTCGTTGTAATATAAGCAATACGACTACTGAAGTCACTTTTTTTACCCGTTAACTTTTCATACACCAAATCACTAATATGGTGAGCTGTTTTTCTTAGTTCATTTTTCTTGACTGTTAACCTATACCCCAACAATCCCTCACCTTTAAAAACATCAAGCATTTGGAATTGTATTTGATACTGCCCCATTACCTCATTGACGCTACCAACAATTAAATAATCCTGCCCTAAAGCTTGCCAGTTTCTAAAATTAACTTTATTTGCAGTTGTTGGTTTAGCCAGCATATCGCGTTCACGCAATGCCTTAAATAAGCCGCTACGCGTTAAATCAGCACTTATAATTGATGATAAATTAACAGGTGATCTAGTTGTAGACCCCGAATAACCAAAAGGAACAACAGCTAAAGGTACAGCGGCTTCAGTACCTTTAGTTATTTCAATGCTTAACTCTGATTGAGCAACTGGAGAAAAGAGTGCAACTAAACTAATGAGAAAAAATCTTCTTAATAAAATAGATATCATATTTAAATAATCTTTTAAGAAATAGTGTTAAAACTATTTAGGATTAAAATTAAAGGTAAATGTTCTAAAATGTTGACTAAATAAAGCCCTACTTTTGGGTACAGGTAATGGCGATGCTTTTCGAACGGCATTTTCAGCAGATTTATCAAAAATACTATCACCACTTCCTTTTATTACATGGGCATCCATCACATCCCCTGAAGGTAACAATTTAACCCTTATCGTACATCGTAAGCCTTTTACGGATGAAAGCGGACGAATCCATCGGCTATTTACTCTTTGTTGAATTGCAGCAGTTACTGAAATTGTTGTTTTTTTATTCTGCGCTATTTGAGCGACTCTTGCTTGCTGCTGTTGCCTCAGTTGTGCAGCCTTATCTGCTGCCTCTTGCTGCTGCTTTGCAACCAAGACTTGCTGTCTTTTCTGTTCTGCTTGTCTAACGAGCTCACGCGTCTTCTCTTCAGCCTTCCTAGCCAATTCACGCTTTTTATCGTTGGCTTTTTTTAAATTATCTAAACGTTTCTTTTCTGCTGTTTTTTGCTGTTTTATTTTTGCTAAACGAGCAGCTTCCAGTACTTTTTGTTTTTTTACCTCAGCCAACCTTTTGTTTTCTTTTACAGCTTGCTGCTTACGTTTTACAGCTAACTGTTCAGCTCTTTTTTCTTCCTTTATTCTTTTTTTCTTAGCTTGTTGTAAGAGTTGCTGCTCTTTTTTACGATTATTCTCCAACTGCTGCTGTTGCTTATTCTGAGCAATTTTCTTATTTTTTGCCTGCTGTTTTAATCGCGTGGCCTCTTGCTGTATTTTTCCGTCATCCAAAATGGATGCTTTAATAATTTCTGGTAAGGGTTTTTGCTTAATTAACTCTTGCTCATCAGCAAGGTTGATCCCAAAAGCACCAAATATCATTAAATGTAATGTAAAAGCGAGAATAAAATACACGCCAAATTTTTGAAAAACAGTCATATTTTATTGCTCAAACGAACTAGTCATTAAACCCACACTAGGCACACCTGCATTTTTTAAAGCAGCCATAACACTCACCACTTTTCCATAAGCAACTGTTTGATCACCTCGAATATAAACTTGAGTATTTGGTTTATTTCTTAATACAGCAGCAACACGATAAAGCAAAACTTCTGCAGTTACCGCTTCTTCATTATTCTCTCCAATATCAATAAAATATTGGCCTAATTTATCAACAGAAACAATTACAGGTAATTCATCTTTTTGTTCAACAGGTGCTGTATCTGCTTGTGGCAAATCCACATCAACCCCTGTTTGAACCAATGGTGCAGTAATCATAAAAATAATTAACAACACCAAAGTAACATCAATATAAGGCACGACATTAATTTCTGCCATTGGCTTTCTGCGCTTAACTCGTCGAGCCATTAGCTATGAGCCTGTCTCTGTAACAACACTACAAATTCATCAACAAAAAGCTCATACCGCCCTGCCACTTTATCTAAGCGTGTTGAAAAATAGTTATAGCTAACAACCGCTGGAATAGCAGCAAATAAGCCTATCGCTGTAGCAATTAGTGCTTCTGCAATGCCTGGAGCAACATGTGCCAACGTAGCCTGTTTAACATCACCTAAAGCTCTAAACGAATTCATAATCCCCCAAACTGTACCAAACAAACCAATATATGGACTTGTTGACCCTACAGATGCTAGAAAAGGTAAAGTTTCCTCTAAACGATCCAGTTCTCGAGTCATGGCAATATTCATTACTCTTTGAGCACTTTCAACTTGTATTACAGGGCTTGCCTCTTTCTGCTGCATTCTAGAAAACTCTTTGTAACCATCCAGAAATATTTTTTCTATTCCTTCTGACTCAAATTCACTCTCTGTTATTTTTTTATACAATTCACTCAAGTCCTGACCTGACCAAAATTCTTGTTCAAATTCTTCAGTTACTTCAAGAGTCTGTCTAAATTCTTTACGTTTATAAAAAATAAAGGTCCAGGAAATGACTGAAGCGGCCAATAAAATAAACATCACAAATTGCACAACAAAGCTGGCATTTATAATTAGGTGAAAAACGGATAAATCATTGCTCATAATAGTTTTTCTAATAATTGGGAGGGGATAGCCTTTGGCTTCATCGTTTTTGCATCTAAACAGGCGATACGAACATTTCCTTTACACAAAACTTCGCCATTTCGTGTCACAGCTTGTTCAAAATTTAAACTCACTTTCTTTGCTTGCGTCACTCCAGCTGTTGCCTCAAGTGCATCATTAAAACGAGCTGGAGTTAAATAATCAACCTGAACAGATCTGACCACAAAAATTATATTTTGTTCAGTAATTAATTGGTCTTGTTCAAAGCCCATATCTCGGAGCATTTCTGTTCTTGCTCTTTCAAAAAACTTTAAATAATTTGCATAAAACACCACGCCACCAGCATCGGTATCTTCATAATAAACTCTGATGGGCCAATGGAAAATTTTCATAGTATTTGATTGTAATAGAGTAGATAAAACCTTGATTCCATTTCATTGCATCAAGGCTACAATTGTACTTTATTTAAAAAGGTCACCACTTTCTGGCTCTTGTACGGGTGCTTTTAAACCGAAATGTAAATAGGCTTTTGCAGTAACAACGCGTCCTCTTGGTGTACGCATTAAAAACCCTTGTTGTAATAAGTAGGGTTCCAACACATCTTCTATTGTGCCACGTTCTTCACTAATTGCTGCGGCCAAGGTATCTAAGCCTACGGGACCACCTTCAAAATTATCAATCATCGATAATAATAACTTTCTGTCTAAAGAATCAAAACCATTATTATCAATCTTTAACATTTTTAAAGCTTGAGCTGCAATATCACTGGAAACAATGCCATTACCTTTTACTTCTGCAAAGTCACGCACACGCCTTAATAAACGGTTCGCAATTCGTGGGGTTCCTCGTGAACGCCTCGCAATCTCACTAGCCCCTGTTGGCTCTATAGAAATACCTAATACATTAGCCGAGCGTTCTACGATAGTGGCTAATTCGTCTACAGAATAAAATTCTAAGCGTTGAACGATACCAAAGCGGTCTCTTAAAGGAGAGGTTAATAATCCAGCTCGCGTTGTTGCACCTACCAAGGTAAAGGGCGGTAAATCAAGTTTGATAGATCGTGCGGCTGGGCCTTCACCAATCATAATATCAATTTGATAATCTTCCATTGCTGGATATAAAATTTCTTCTACGGCAGGGCTTAAGCGATGAATTTCATCAATAAAAAGCACATCATGTGCTTCAAGATTAGTTAATAACGCAGCAAGATCACCTGCCTTATCTAATACCGGCCCAGAAGTTTGACGAATATTAACCCCCATTTCTGTGGCTATAATATTTGATAGTGTGGTTTTCCCTAATCCAGGAGGACCAAAAATCAATACATGGTCTAAAGCTTCACTTCTTGCCGTTGCCGCTTTGATGAAAATTTCCATCTGCAAACATAACTCTTCCTGACCTATATAATCAGCTAATCGCTTAGGCCGAATAGCTCTATCTTGGCGCTCTTCATCTGTTGAGCCAATCGAGGAGATTAAGCGATCACTTTCAATCATCTACTCGCAGCTCCTTGTAATGCGAGTTTAATAATATCTTCACAAGTTTTATCTTCTTGAGCAATATTTTGCACCATCTTACTGGCATCTTGCGGTTTGTAACCTAAAGCACAAAGTGCGCTTATCGCTTCTTGCTTTGGATTCACCTGAATTTGAGTAACTGCAGCACTTTGCCCTGATTCTGAGGGTTCAAGACTATCAGGCAGCCTATCTCTCATTTCAATGACCAATCGCTCTGCCGTTTTTTTACCTATGCCTGGTAAGCGCACCAATGCCTGAACATCATTATCATGAATACAGCGATGAAACTCTTCTGCACTTTGTCCTGAAAGAATAGTCAGTGCTAATTTTGGACCTACGCCATTAACTTTAATTAAAGCCCTAAACATTTTTCGGTCTGATTCAGTAGCAAATGCAAATAATATATGTGCATCATCTCGAATCACCAAATGGGTAAATAGCTGTACTTCTTCACCTAAAGCAGGCAAATCATAAAAGGTAGTCATCGGTGCTTCCACCTCATAACCAACACCTTGCACATCCACAACTAATTGAGGAGGTGTTTTAGAAAATAATTTACCGCGAATAAAACCTATCATGAACTACCTTGTGATAATCGTTGTTCCGTTTGTTGATAATGTGAATGACACAAACTGATGCCTAATGCATCTCCAGCATCTTCTTGCAACTCACCTTGAAGGCACAGTAATATTTTTACCATATGCTGAACTTGTGACTTATCTGCCCCACCCTTTCCTACTAAGGCTTGCTTTACTTGTCTAGCGGCATATTCTGAAACTGGAAGACCTGCAACCATAGATGCGCAAATAGCTGCACCTCTTGCTTGCCCTAACTTTAAAGCGGAATCTGCATTTTTATGCATAAAGACTTGTTCAATGGCCATTTCTGTCGGTTGAT
>CAJVYL010000007.1 GCA_913009265.1 uncultured Methylococcales bacterium | reverse complement strand
AATGTAGATACCAGTCATGAGCGGAATGCAGGCATGCTGGGTTATGGTTATCGTACAGATGATAAGAATCATGAATTTGATTTTTCGTATAACTACAACGATACCCATGCCACTGGCACACCTTCTTTACCCATGGATATTGTATATTCCAGAGGTGGTGTTTCAAACTTTAATTACCAAGGTCTAGTTGCCGATAAATATACAATCAATACTGAATTTTCTTATCAAGATATTCAGCATCGAATGGATAACTATAGTCTTCGGGGAGGAAGTGATATTTCTGATGTAGCCCAGCGAGTATCAGATAACTCCTCTAGAGGTTTTGGCTATAAAATGAGTATTGGAATGCCTCTATATGATGGGAATTTATTACTCGGGGCTGATGGCGATAATATTGAACATGATGCACATATTAGAAATCCAAATAACGCATTAAGTATTAAGAATTTTAATAACGTATCAAGAGATCGTTATGGTGTCTTTGCTGAATGGAAAGGTGAGTTTACTAAGGATTGGGAATTAGAATTGGGGACTCGGGTTAATTTAGTAAGAATGGACGCTGGTAATGTTGGAGGGATCTCAGGCCCTTTTGCTAATCCAGCAAGTGCAGGTTCAAAACTTGCAAATAATTTTAATGCAAAAAAACATGAAAAAGATGACCTAAATGTAGATGTAGTAGCCATACTAACTCATCATTTAAATAGTGACATTGATGTAGAGCTCGGTTTTGGTCGTAAAACTCGATCACCCTCCTATCAAGAGCGGTATCTTTGGTTACCTTTAAATGCAACAGGAGGTTTAGCAGATGGCCGAAACTATATTGGTAATATAGAATTAAAACCAGAAGTATCATACCAAGCTGAATTAGGCTTTAATTGGCAGTTAGATACCGCTTATATTATGCCTAGAATCTTTTATCGTTATGTGGAAGATTATATTCAAGGGACAGCAACAAGCAATGCTGAAGCATTAAAAATAGATAAATCAGCACTAGAATACAGCAATGTAGATGCCTATCTATATGGCTTTGATATTGAAGGTGGCTTTCGCTTTTATGACGATTGGAAGATGGATATGATGGTAAGTTATGTACGTGGTAGACGTGATGATGTGACTGACAACCTATATCGTATAGCTCCACTTAATGGTCGAATTGGTTTATTTTATGACACTGCAGAATGGTTAGCAGGTGCAGAACTCATAGGCTATGATGACCAAAATGAAACCTCAAATTATAATGAAGAAGTTGAAAGCCCAGGGTACTTTATTTGGAATCTACGTGGCCAATACCGTCCACAACACCATGCTGTCAAAGGTATACAAGTTGGCTTTGGTATAGAAAATGTACTTGATGAATCGTATCGTACTCATCTTAGTGGATTAAATAGAAATGGAACTAATGATGCTACCCCTGTAGGAGAGCATTTACCTGGGCCAGGAAGGAACTTTTATGCCACTCTAAGTTATGATTGGTAATATAAATAATCACTAGAGAAACACACTATTGCTTTTAGCTTGATGGTGCGCACTAGCTTAGTGATCAAGGTTAAACTTGTTATTCCTTTATACTAATTGGGGCGCAGGCTTTAGCCTGCTCTTGAGCTAAAGAATGCAGGTTGAAACCTGCGCCCCAAAAGACTGTTACTAATAATAGTTTTTTAAAACCACCAATTTAACTCATCCCCCCTTCCTAGTAAGCAATTATATGATCGAAAGAAAATATGGACTCATTAAATGAAGTATTACAATTACTAGAGAATGGTGGAAATGTTTTATGGGCCATTCTAGTTGTATCAATTTGTTTATGGAGTTTAATTTGTGAAAGATTTATTTATTTTAAGTGGGTGTATCCAAAACAACAGAACAGCTACTTAAATCAATGGCAACAAAAAACAAATTACAGCCAAGCTAAAGAGTTTTTTTATATCAAAAACTACATTTTGTCCGACGCAAAAATTAGTATGGAAAAGACAATAACAATCATTAAAATGCTAATTGCAATTTGCCCTATGCTTGGCTTATTAGGAACAGTTGTAGGAATGATACATGTTTTTGATGTGATGGCAGTAACAGGTACTGGAAATGCTCGCTCTATGGCTGCAGGTATATCTCAAGCAACTATTTCAACGATGGCAGGTATGATTATTGCTATTTCTGGGCTATATTTTTACTTACTTATAAAAAGAATGATTGATGATAATATTCATCAATTGCGGTTACTATTAAGATAATAAGGGATTCTGTACTAATGACAATTGAACACGTTGAATTAAAAATAAAAGGTATGCAATGTACCGGCTGTGAACAATCAATTGAGGATGCCATCTTAATATTGCCAGGCATTGTTAAAGTTAAAGCTGATTATGTCAAAAAAACAGCTCGTATCGAATTTGATGACCAAATGGTAACTGAGCAAGATTTTCAATTGGCCATAGAGAAAAAAGGCTATGACATAGAAAATCAGCAGCCAAAGAAAAAGTCATATTTATTACATACTGTTATTTTTATTATTTTACTAATAGCCGTTGGTGGAACTGCACTGTGGGGTAAAAGTTTAATGCCTGAGCTGATTCCACAATTAAATGCTCAGATGAGTCATGTCATGCTATTTAGTATTGGCTTTCTTACGGGGTTTCATTGTATTGGTATGTGTGGAAGTTTTGTTATTAGCTACTCTAGTAAAGTAACAAGCAAAGCAGGGGCTATTTTGGCTCATTTAGCCTATGGCATTGGTAAAACAATCTCTTATTCAGCTATTGGTGCTGGGTTTGGTTTACTTGGTGCAGCCATTACTATTACCTCTCATATGAGAGGTATAGCGGCTTTATTTGCTAGTATATTCTTACTGATCTATGGTCTAAAGATGTTAGATTTAATTCCTTCATTACGATCATTTACCATACGATTACCAAAAGCCTTTACCAAGGAAGTTAATAGCAATATTAAAACTCAACGTAGCCCTCTGGTAATCGGTCTTTTAACTGGTTTTTTATTAGGCTGTGGCCCCTTACAAGCGATGTACATTATGGCTGCTGGAACAGGAAGCCCACAAGAAGGTGCAAGCTTATTACTTTTCTTTGGATTAGGAACACTCGTCCCCTTGCTTGGTTTTGGTTTTTTTGCAAACCTATTATCTAGAAATACTATTCATGACCTCGTTAGAGTTTCAGGTGTGTTAGTTATTGTTATGGGCGTAATGATGGCTAATCGAGGCTTGAAATTAACAAAATCAGGTTATGACTTTGGTTCCGTACAAGAAATGGTATCTGAAAGTATTGATTCCATTGATACTACAAATACTTCATTAAAACCTTAATAACGTATAACGCTGTTATCTTAAGGTAATGATACTTTAGTTTTCTTTGATTAGGGCGAAGCTAAAGCATCACTTCCAATATTAAATCTAACAAGCAAATTCTTAAGTCAACAATATTTGCCCAACACTTTAACCTAAACTCTAGGGAAATATTTCTTTCTGCCCCTTATCTATTTTTACAATAGCGACTATGCTTAACAAAATAGTCACGTATCTAAATTTAGATGTTAATGAAAAACAGTCCTTTTGAGTTATCTGAAATGCAGTACGACCTGCTTAAAGAACTTTTTAACTTGGGCATTGGCAGTGCAGCTAGTTCCTTAAGTGAACTAGTTAATCAAGAAGTTATATTATCTGTTCCAGATATCATTTTTGAAACGCCAGAAGAACTGGCTAATCGTCTTGGCCCTGATCAAAGTATATTTTCTGTCTCTCAAGCCATGGAAGGGCCATTTGATATGCATTCAATGCTAATTTTCAACCCTGAAGATAGCTTTGATGTGGTTAAGCAAATGCTTGATGATCACTTATCTGACGAGATATTAACCGAATTACAAAGTGAAGCTCTAACAGAGATAGGCAACATAGTCTTAAATTCTTGTATCAGTGTAATAGCAGAAGCTTTATGTGAAAGTTTTAAAATTCAGTTGCCTATTTTTCGTGATACAAAAACCGATGAATTACTTACTCAGTCAACGGGAGCAAATACCGACGTTTTAATTTCTATTGTTGTGAAAATGGAATTAAAAAATAGCTCTATCAATGGGCATTTGGTTTTTGTTCTAAATATGGATTCTATGGGAGATTTGTACAAAACCTTGAATACGTTATTGGAAAGCTATGAGTGAACCAGTCTTAAGTCTCGACTTAAAAAACTTCTTTAGTAGTTTAAATTCAGGCGTTATTGTTCTAGATATGCAAGGAAATATTGTATGCTGGAATCAATGGATGGAAAAATACTCCTTAATAAAGGGTACTACCGTTATCGGAAAATCTTTTGATGAAGTATTTCCAGAATTGATAAACAAACGGATCCATCAAGTAATTTTTTCTAATATTAAAACAGCATTACCTGCTATTTTATCCAGCGTTTTAAATAGGGCTCCATTTCCTTTATATATACCAGACACACAAAAAAAGGATCGTCTCCAGCAACAAATTAATGTTACCAGCATAGAAGTAAGCGCTACATCTTCACGTTATTGTTTAATCAATATTACCGATGTCACTGCCTCTATCAAACGTGAAAGGGCGCTTGAAAACCAAGTTCAAGAAAGAAAAAGGGCCGAACAACATTTAATAAAAAAAACCGATCAATTACAGTCTGCATTATATGCCTCCAATGCAGGTGTTTTTCAATTTGATATTACTAACAAACAAATACACCTTGATGAGAAAGCTAGGCAGATTTGCTTCATTAATTCGGGTCAGTCCATTTTTCCTTATCAGCAGTGGTTGAAAAATATTTATCACCAGGATATTCAGCCATTAGAACAGTATCTGCAATCTTCAATAAATGAAAAGACAGGTTATCAATTTGATTTTGAATTTAGAGTTCATTCCAATGATGAAATAAGGTGGATCGTGATAAGAGGTGTTATTGGCCTAGATTCAAGCAACCGGTCTAAAAATATTAATGGTGTATTGGTTGATATTTCTCGTCAAAAAGAACATCAACAGTTAGTCTTAGCAAAAGAAGCAGCCGAAATAGCTAATCAAGCTAAATCAGCATTTCTAGCTAATATGTCCCATGAACTTCGTACCCCTCTGCATGGTATTTTAAGTTTTGCTAGTTTAGGCAAAACACGAGTAGATAAAGCCCCTAGAGAAAAACTAGAAAGTTATTTTTCAAGAATTACAGAAAGTGGCCAACGCTTATTAAATCTATTAAATGATTTGCTCGATTTATCCAAAATGGAAGCAGGAAAAATGGATATGAACTTTGTTGAATGTGATTTACGAAGTTTAGTTGAACAGGCAGTAAATGAACAGAAAGCAAGAATGGAAGAGTTAAAAATAAAGACTGAATGCCATTATCAAACAGGGGAGACTTTTGCTGTTTTTGATAATATGCGTATTTTCCAAGTCATCACTAATTTTTTATCTAATGCAATAAAACATACTCCGATAAAAGGCGTAATTACTTTTAATATTAAGACATTAAATGACTCTTTACAGCTAGAAATAAAAGATCAGGGCGTAGGAGTTCCTGAAAATGAGATACATACTGTTTTTGATAAATTTCAGCAAAGTAGTTTGACTGAAGATGGCTCAGGCGGAACTGGATTGGGGTTAGCAATCTGCAAAGAAATTATTGAAGAGCATCATGGTTTACTCGGTGTAAAAAATAATCCTGAAGTGGGAGCCTGTTTTTATTTTAAAATCCCATTAAAGCAAATTTAGTTATTAGTCACTTCCTTTTGGAACACAGCTTTTACCTGTGTTCTTAAGCGTAAGGGCAGGCTGAAGCCTGCGCACCAGTAACCGGCTATTTTAACTTACGCATTGATCAAAAACATCTATAGCTTCCTCACAAGAAATAATATCTTTTTCACTCTCTAAAATATAATGCGCTAAATTTAAGATATATTTCCAATTCCCTTGAGTATTAATAAATTGAAAAGCTTGGAAAAATAATTCAAGTATTTTTTCTTCACGCTCACTTTCAGAAGGAATGAAATATTCTAAATAAGCATAGGCTTTTTTTACATCAGAAGAGCCACCATAATAATTTAAAGCATGGGTATTAATTAAGTTGAAGTTAAATGCTTCATCATCTCTTATTGAAACATATTTCGCTTCGGCTAAAGGGCCTACCAATAAATTAATGACATCCGCTTCATAAGCAGCTTGATAATTTAATTGATCCAGTTTTGATAAAGATTGAAAATTATCTAGTCCTGCAATAGGCAGGCTTTGAATTAAATGGCCACCGATAACTTTGGCAATATTTAACGGATTAGATTCTTTTGCCTGTTGAACCTGTATTTGAAAAAAGACAGCAGGAAGTTTCTTTTGTTTGTTTCCTAAATAAATACTCGCAGCATGTCCAGCCTCATGAAAAGCCGTTTGATGAGTAAGGTCTTGAATTGAAGGTGTGTCAAAATAATCTGACTGATAATTACGTTGCATGGCTGTCTCCAAAAAAATGCGGCCCAAAAGACCGCACGAGAGGAAGGATTTGATAAACTCTAAAATCTCTTAAAGAAGAGGTTGCATACAAGAGTTGCGTACAGTTTATCCAGCTGATGCAAGCTTGAAAATGTGGCATTTTGACGCGTGACAATATGTCGCTTTAATTGGCATTTGAATTGCAACGTATAACCTTTAGCTTGCGATAATAGACTAAAAAACCACAAAAAAGGTCAAACAAGCAATAAATCTACGTTATATGACTTATCCGAATAAGTTATATCACTCCATTTTATTTTTTTACTAACTTATTATAAAAATAAGTGAAATTTTTATTTTTTAAAGTCTGGTCATTGTTGCCAAACTTAAGAGCTGAATAAAGCCTCTAATTGCTCAATTTTATCAAATTCAGGTTTAATATGATAAACCCCACTGCAAGTTTGGCTTTCATTCATACCTCTAACAAATAAATACTTTACCCCTCCAATATGGGTTTCATAGCTATAGTCAGCCAATCTGTTTTTTAGATACAAATGTAAAACTAAAGTATAAATCCAATATTGCAGGCCATAATTATGCTCACGCATTGCTAAAACTAGGTTTGATGGCTCATAATTTTCTAGGCTATTAGACTTATAATCCATTACATAATATTGGCCTTTATATTCACAAATTAAATCAATAAACCCTGTTAAATAGCCACAGAGTATCTTTTTAGATAATGCTTGATAGCAAGGGTCATCTTTTAAAATATGATTAATCTCACTAGCATCTAAAGTCTGCATTGAAAGATAAAATGGCATTTCCTTTAAACATTGAGTGTATTTTAGGTTTTTTAAGGAAAAGTTTTTATCCTCTTTTGATAATGCGGTATTAACAGTATTTTTTAACAACAAATCAAATTGTTCGGGGGTTGCTGTTTTTACACCATAGCGTTGGCAAGATTTTTCACGTTGTTGGCTAATATCATTTTCTTCAGCCAATATATAAAACGGAATATTTTCTAACAAATCATGAATCACATTCCCCGTGTGTGCTCCCCTTGGAAGCTCTGAATAGTTTGCCTCAGCCCAGTTAATAACGATCTCTTCTCTGGCTTTATCGCTGGGTAATTCTGGTGCATCATGTTGACTTAAAGATGATAAGGCGGTGTAACTACTCATTTGCCAGCTAGTATAAAGCGCCCTTTGCCTTTGCATAGCTAGAGTCGGAGTTTCAGTCAATACCGTCTGATAAGCTTGGCTAACACTTTGCTCAGCTTCTATTAATTGATGCTCAAAAACTGAGGGGGATTGGTCGCTATACGATTTTAGTTTTTGTTGCTGCTGTGCGAAATCATCCTCTATTGAAAAGTCTAATAAATAAGCCAATGCAGATTCATTCGCTTTTGCTTTACTACGTACATCAGCCCAATTAAGATAACATCTATATTTGGCACGAGTAACGGCAACATAAAGTATCCGAAGGTCTTCTGCCAACTCTTCTTCTAAGGCAGTTTCTCTATGTTGTTCAAACAATGCAGAGCCCAAATCAGCAATCATGACATCGTTTTTATAACATTTAATTACATTTTGTTCTTTTTTTAGCTGTACACCACGCTGCCATAAAAAGGGACAAAAAACGATGGGGAATTCCAATCCTTTAGAGCCATGCATAGTAATGATTTTGACCGCATCTTCATCACTTTCTAAGCGTAATTGCTGCTCATCAGAACTTGTAGATTTAGCAGCCGCTTGAACAATATTATTATGTAGCCAGTCCAGTGTTTTATTAATTCCTAAATGTTCATCAATAGCGGCTTGCTGAACTAATTCAATACAATGCTGTAAATTAGTAATGCGTCGCTCTGCTAGTTCATATTTGGATAAATGAGGGAATACTTTTTCATTACTTAATAGTCTCTTCATCATCACCATAAAGCCACCGACTTGCCAGCTTTGTTGATAATCTAAAAATCGCGATAGCCATCCATCCATCACAAGTTCATCATTTAAAACCTGAAATAACTGCTGACCATTCAGGTTAAACCAATCAAGCGTTAATGCCTGTTTAAGTAAGTGATTATTAGTAGGTTGTGCAATGGCCTGTAATAATATAAAAAGATCATTAGCTTCTGTTGCAGAAAATACAGATTCTTTACTACTTATAACAGCAGCAATACCTACTTTATTTAAAGCTAGTTGAAATTCTCTGGCTTGCGGGTTACTTCTAACTAATATAGCAATATCGTTGGGGATAACTTGTGCCTTATTAGATTTAATTTCAATATTAAATTCAGGCGATAATAAATTTAATATTTCATTAACTGTCGCTGTTTTTATTTCATTAGCCGCTTTTCCCGAAGTCCAAAACTCATCTTCATTTTTATCTAACTGCCATAAAACCAGAGGCGCTAGCGCTTGACCATTTTGAAACACCGCACCCTGTTGAGGTGTTAAAGCTGCTTTAACATCGTTAAATACTGGTTTCTCTGCATAAAAAGGCTGCTTTCTAGCAAACAGCAGATTCACCCCTTCTACTAATTGCGGATGAGAACGCCAATTACGGCCTAGTGTAAACTGATGTTGAGCTTGATCTTGTGCAGAAAAATAAGAGTTAATATCAGCTCCCCTAAACTTGTAAATAGCCTGTTTGGGGTCACCAATTAAGTATAAATAATGTTCAGGGGAATTAAATAAAGTAGAAAATATAAGCCATTGGTTTTGGTCTGTATCTTGAAACTCATCAATAAGCGCTGCTCGAAACCGAAGCTGAATCTCTTGACGTAAGATAACGCCTTTTTCATCTTGTAATGCTGCAGAAAAACGGCTGATTAAGTCATCGAAAGATAATACATTAAGTTGTTGCAACCTTTTGTCTATATCTTCTCTTAATATTTCAAGTAATGCCCGTCTAAAAGTTAGACTTATACTCGCTATTGCTTCATCAATTTTTTCAAATAATGGGTAGTCAATATTAAAGGTATTAATATAATTAGTTTTCTGCTCCTCACTGGGAAGCGGCTTGGCCTTACTGGTTTTAAATTTTACGCCATTTAAAGCCTCAAATAACCCTTGCTCAGTCAGTATAGAAAAGTTTGGTGGTACCGTACTTTGTTCATTAATCCACAGTATTAAATTTTGTGCAGTACTCCTAAAGCTAGAACTGAATTTTGTTTTAAACTTACCTTCTGCTAACTGTTCTTCAATAATGTTTAAAGCAAATTCAATCGTTTGTTTATTATTATCAATTAATTTTTTTAAATCGGCTAGTTTTTGGTCAAGATCTTGATATTCAGGAAAAACAGTAAGATCGGGAGCTATAAAATCAATACTAGCTAATAATTGATCAGGTGTTTCATATTCCGAGGTTAAAAGGGAAGCCTCCCAAATAGATCGCTGATAAATTTGTTTGCGCCAAAAATCATCAGAACAAGCTTGTTTAATAGAACTAACATCACCTGTTAATTCAGAATCAAATAGCTGACCGCTTTCTAAGGCATGTTCGGCCAAAATACGTTGACAAAAACCATGGATAGTAAAGATTCCTGCTTGATCAATATCCAGCAATGCATTATTAAGTCGTTGAACAATTATTTCTGGCTCTATATCTAAAGAATCTAACCATAGCCTTATACTCGGGTCATTTGGGATAAGTGAATTATCAATACTGGCTTGGCGAGCTTCAGTTAAGCGCGCCCTAATTCTGTCTTTCAGTTCTTCCGTTGCTGCTTTAGTAAAAGTAACCACCAGTATCTGTTTAATATCGAGTGATTGTTCAACCACAAAACGCAAAACCAGCATGGCAATGGCATAGGTTTTACCTGTTCCTGCACTGGCTTCAATCAGATTTATGGATTTAAGTAATTCAGTAGCAACAGGATTAAAGTTTTTTACGGAAACTGTCATTTATTTTTTAGCTGTTCAACAGCTTCAATGGTTTGGAAAAATACTTTACCTGGCGTTAAATGTTTAAAAAAATCAGTTTGTTGTAATTTATCCATCACCGGTCCTTTTACTTCGGCTAAGTTAAGTGAAATTGATTTGCTTTTTAATGAATGAATTAAATTTTCCAAGGCTTCAAATGCGGTTCTATCAATATGACTAACCGAGGAGAAAATTAAAACAACATGTTTTAATTCAGTATTATTAAAGGATTCTTCTTCTATAAAATTTAAAATATAACTAATATTAGCAAAACTAATATTTTCATCAATTCTAATCAAAAGTAAATTATTCCAGGTTTCAACTTGATGTCTTTTTATATTTCTAAAATGTTCAGAATGCCTGATGCGCCCAACAACAGCAATATGTGGGTGGCTAGTTCGTCGTAAATAACACAAAATAGTGATTAAAACACCAAAGGCAATGCCCTCTTCAATACCTAAAACCAGCACACCGATTAATGTTACAACCTCAGCCATACCATCCGCTTTATCGTATTTCCACGTTGTTATTATTCCTTTAAGTTTAATTAAGGGCGTAATGGCTACTAAAATAACAGCGGCTAATGCGGCTTTTGGAATTAAAGTAAATTGATCCGTAAAAAAGCTGACTGCAATACAAAGTAAGGCAACTGCAATTAACATTGATATTTGAGTGCGCGCCCCAGCGGAATAATTCACCATCGTGCGGCTAAAACCACCTGCTACAGACATGCCACCTGAAAAAGCACTGGCAAGATTTGCAGTACCCAAAGCAACTAATTCTTGATTTGGGTTAATAGTTTGATTGCGTAAATTAGCCGTCACTTTTGCAATAGCAACACTTTCTACATAAGCGATAATAGCAATAAAAGATGCACTAGGGAGTAGTGCTTTCCATTGTTCGAAGTTACTTATAAATGAAAAACTAATATCAGGTAACCCTGATTGAATCGCGCCAACAATAGCAACACTTTGTAACTCTGATAATTGATACATAGTTACCAGCGCTGTACTGACTATTATGACTAATAAGGGCGCTGATTTACTGATTGCCGTTATCAATGTTTGTTTAACTTTAAGATATTTAAGAAGAGTAGTAAGAGGCGAGCCAAAAAAGATCAGAATAAACAAACTAATAAAACCAAGCCCAAGCGTGTATGTGTTTATTAGCTGAAAGGCGTTGTTATAACAAGCGAAATCTATAGTACATTGAATCTGTGCCACCCCAAACAGATGTGATATTTGGCTTAATATAATGAGTATTGCTGCCCCACTTGTAAACCCTGTTAATACCGGGTGGCTAATAAAATTAACTAAGCCGCCCATTCTGAGTAATGCCATCAACAATAAAATTAAGCCACCTTCCGCGGCCAAAATAATGGCATTTTCAACAGGAGAGCCAAAGGCGATTACTTCAGGCGCGGATAATGCACTAGCAATCATAATAGCCGCTATAGAAACAGGGCCTACTGATAAGGTACGACTACTGCCTAAAAGCGCATAAATAGCAGCTGGAAAAATACTAGCATATAAGCCGACTTGAGCGGGTAAACCAGCTAACATCGCATAAGCAATGCCTTGAGGTATTAATAAAATAGCGGTAATAATCCCTGCAAAAATATCACCATTAAGGTCTTGTTTGTTGTAATTTCTTAAACAGGAAATAATGGGGAATAAGTGATTTAATTGCATTTTATTATTTTGAGCAGAAGCCATCATCGACAATTAAGTTAAGTTTTTGTAGCCTTGATGAAACGAAGTGGAATCAAGGTTTAGCTGATATTTTCCTTGATTTCGTTTCACTACATCAAGGCTACATTTTTTCTCTTTAACCTGTAGTTAATTAATAACCATGTTAAGTTAAGAATAGAGCAAGACTGTAATATAGGTAGTTTATCAACTGAGGGCAATAAGGTAAGTTTATCTAATTAGACTCGAAAAAAATAGCAAAAAAAAGGCGGTCAGCACTAAGTGCCTTCCGCCTTTCTTTCTCCATATTAAAATGGAGCTTGTAATAAATAGTTAGAACTATTTATTACAAGTCATCAGCATTTTTGCTTAAGTAATCAGCAACGCCTGTTGGGCTTGCATCCATACCTGAGTCGCCTTGAGTCCAACCTGCTGGACATACTTCACCATGTTCTTCATGGAATTTTAATGCATCAACCATACGAAGCATTTCATCAATGTTACGACCTAAAGGTAAATCGTTAACTACTTGATGACGAACCACGCCATTTGTATCAATTAAAAAGCTACCACGGTATGCAACTGCAGGTACTTCAGCTTCAACATCATAATCTTTACAGATTTGGTGATTGATGTCAGCAGCCATTGTGTATTTGACTTGACCAATACCACCGTCATTAATAGCAGTGTTACGCCATGCATTGTGAGTGAAATGAGAGTCAATTGAGACTGCAATAACTTCTACGCCACGCTTTTTAAATTCATCCATACGGTGATCTAATGCGATTAATTCACTTGGACATACAAAAGTGAAATCTAATGGGTAGAAAAATACAACAGCATATTTTCCACTTGTTGCGTCAGAAAAACTGAAAGAATCGACAATTTCACCGTCAGCTAATACCGCAGGAACTGTAAAATCAGGGGCTTGCTTGCCTACTAATACGCTCATTTATTGTCTCCAAAAAATATATAAAAAACAAAGGGTTATGTGTTTGTATAGACCGGATTAAGGGTGTATTTGATGTATTCTACACTAAATTACTTGGTATTTGCGTAATTTAAATACTAAAAAACTTGATATTTCATTAAACATTGTTGATAATTTGTAGTCATTGTCCTACGAAATTAACAACAAAACTATTTCTTTTTCTATTTGTTGCTAAATAATAAGGACCACATGAATTGAATTTTTAACCAAGTAATGGCAACTGATTTTGACCGCAGTCATTGATAATCAATAGCCTTTTACAAAAAAATGATTGAATTTGAGTATTCTTACCCAAAAAGATATCGGGGATTTATAATAAAATGGCAAAAAATAAACATATTACAGAGCCTGACGCTTTTGGTTATCAAGTACGTATTGTCCGACGCGGCAAGGAGAGCAGTCGCTATTTCTCACATAAACTATGGGGAAATAGAAATAAATCTTTACAGGCAGCAATCACTTGGCGTGATCAAATGCTGGTTGTATTAAAAGGCAGTCGAACTCGGTTTTTAAAACCACCCAAGAACAAGTCAACTACGGGTGTTACAGGTGTTTCCAGAACGATAAAGTATGACCATAGAAAAGATAAAAGTTATCTTTGTTATACGGTTTTCTGGGTAAAAGACAGAAAATCCAAAAACAAGACTTTTCAAGTGGGTAATGTAGAAACGGTAACCGCTGATGATGAGCTACATGCTTTTAGAACGGCAAGATTATTTAGAAGCTGTTATGAGCATTCTATAGATCATGATTTACAGTTTTTTGAAGATAAATTTGCTGGTTGGAAGAAAACTCGCGTCTATGAAAATGCTGACTTAGGGGCTGTTGTAGGGTAATAATTTTCGATATAGAGGCGTTTTAAAGACGCCTCTATAATTAAAGAGGTTTATTTGATTCGCGGATATACTCTAACCACTGTCTCGCTGATTTTTTGCTCTTGCTATATTTAGCTGCTTTTAAAAAAGACCTTTTAGCTTGTTTTTTATTCTTTTGCTCAAAATAACTCATACCAAGTAACATATAGGTTGTCCCTGTATTTTTTAAGTTCCCCTTGTTTAAGGCTTTATTAAAAGATTGGATTGCCTTACCCCATTGCTCTTTCTCAACATATATTTGCCCTAAACGTTGATATAAACTTCCTTTGTTATTGAGGCTAGAGGCTTTTTCTAAGGCTTTTATCGCCTGTTCATATTCTTTAGCTATAGTCCATGAATGAGCTAAAGTCTCCCAATTTTTTGATGTGCTTTTTACTTTTTTAGTTGCTATTAATTTATTTAATAACGTCGCAGCTTTAAATGGGTGATCCACATATAAAAACAAATTAACCAGCTCTAGAAGCTCTTTTTCTGAATGAATAAAGCCTTTTTTAAACGCTAAATGCTTTATTGATACGGCTTGTTTATACTGCTTTAGTTGTTGATAGGTTGATGCTAACTGAGACCAATATTCTTTTTTATCAGGATAAATGGTGAGCAGCTTCTTTAATATTTTTGCTGCTGAAGTATAGTTTTCTAGCTCATAATATAAAGCTAAATTTAATTGATACCAGGACTCGGCTGGCTTTTTAGTATTAGCAATTGCTTTTTTAATATAAGGCAATGCTTTTCTATATCGTTTTAATTGGGCATAAGCATTGGCAATTAAAACATTAACTTTTGCATTACCTGTTGAATTAGTGGCTAGCCAAGGCTCTAATACTTTAATTGCTTTAGCGTATTGCTCCATAGCCATATAAAGCTGGCCTAGATTTAGAATAGCTTGTTGTTCTTGTTTCTTGGGTAGAGCATCTAAAGCAAGGGCTTGGGTCAATAACTTAGTCGCTTTTTTATATTGATTGTTTAATGCATAAACTGAAGACAAACTACGTAAAACAATGGCTTTTTCATAACTCTTTGCTTTTGTATCAGGCAAAATAGCTTTTAACTTTTGTTCAGCTTGAGAATATGATTTTTTAGCAATAAGCTGCTCTGCTTTTTGTAATTTCTTATATACCCAAGGAGAAATTGTAGCTTGTTTCTCTTTATCTTTAGCATATGCCGGAGACAATATTAATAAGGATAAAACCAGAGCCAGTAGACGTATCATTTTGATAATTTAAATTGTAATACTTGTATGGCACGTTGCTCAAAAGCTTCGCCACCTATGATTTTAGCTTTAAACTTCCAACGTTTAATAGCCTGTAATGCAGCCCTATTAAAGACTTTTCTTGGCTGAGCCTCAATAACAACAGCATCTTTAACAGTTCCTTGCTCAGTAATAGTAAATTCAACTTTAACCCAACCTTCTATTCTACGGTTTGCTGCTCGCATAGGGTATCTGGGTGGAATGCGTACTAAAGGAATCACATTAGTACTAATGGAACCTGCGCCGATTTGTACACCTTGAATAGCAGAGCCATTAAAACTATTAGTCTGTAATGGAATATCTAAATTAGGCATATCCATTTGAGGCACATTGTTTTGTGTGACATGTACTTGTTGAACAGTCATTTTAGGCGGTGGTGGACGTTTATCTGGCTCAGGTTCATCAGGAATTTCCCTATCTTTTGTTTGCAGTTTAGTTTCACGCTTTAAACGTACAAACTCAGTCATCTGCAAATTATCAGTTTTTTTAAAGCCTTGTTGATTATTACTAATCATCACTTGCATTAACCAAAACAATGCTAATGAGACCAGAATGCCCGCAAAAGTTGCAATAGAAAATGTTTTCACTTTGACTCTGTTTCCGTAGCAATTGAGGCATTCATAATACCCGCCAAACGAATTTGATCCATCACTTGAGTAAGCACTTTAACTTTAGTGTCTTTGTCCGCAGCAATTACAACGGCACCTAAAGGTTGCTCAGCATGTAATCTAGAAACATTGGCTCTGACGGCACGAATATCAACAAGTCTTTTATCTATCCAGACATCACCATTAGACTTTATACCTACAATAATATTGCCTTGTTCTTTTCTTGTGGCTGTTTGAGCGGTTGGGCGATTAACATCAATCCCAGATTCTTTCACAAAAGAAGTAGTTACAATAAAGAAAATTAACATGATAAATACGATATCCAGCATGGGAGTCATATCAATATCAGCTGTTTGTTCGCCATTTGAGCGATTCGATCTGCGACGCATAATGTTATCTCTGTTTATCCCTAAAAAGGAGCCTTTTTAATAGCAAACTATAAAGTTAATTTAAAGTTGATACTCTTAAGCCCAATCCCTTAGAGAGGGCTTAAGATCTGTATTTTCAATATTGCAATAAATCTGTTAAATGATGGGTTTCATCATTTACCCGCTGTTCTATCAATTTACTAAAATAAAGACCCGCAATGGCAATAACCATTCCTGCCATTGTTGGAATGGTAGCTTGAGAAACACCTGATGCCATTGCTCTAGCATTTCCTGTACCTGTAACAGCCATTACATCAAAAACATGAATCATACCTGTCACCGTTCCCAACAAACCGAGTAATGGACACAATGCAACTAGCATTTTAATAACAGGAACCGTTTTTGCCATATTAATTTTAGCTTCAGAAATAATGCCTTCTCTAATATATAAAGCATGTTGAGAATTTTTATTAGCTTGTTCTTCCCATCGAGTTAACCATTGTGAGCGTTGTAGCGGATATGATTGTTTAAAATAAATAAATCGCTCAGCGATTAAGCTCCATAGGCAAATGGAAACGGCTAAAATAATCCATAGCACGTCACCGCCCGTGTTTAAAAATTGTTGTAAAGAATCAAATAAAGACATGGCTTATTTACGCTTGCTGATTAAGCCAGCAGTTTGCTCATCTAACACTTGAATCAAAGTACGGCTTCGTGATGAAACAAGACTATGCAAAAACAACAATGGAATAGCTACACACAAACCCAGCATAGTAGTAACCAATGCTTGAGAAATACCACTGGCCATTAATTTTGGATCACCCGTACCAAATAAACTAATAGATTGGAAAGTTGCAATCATCCCTGTCACTGTTCCTAATAAACCCAGTAAAGGTGCTACAGCAGCTAATAATTTAATCATTGAAAGTCCTTTTTCTAAAAAGGGAATTTCACGAGTAATCGCTTCATCTAAAATTAGCTCTAAATTATCGGTATCGTTTGATTGATCTTGTTCAGCAGCTATAAAAATACGACCTAAAGGGTTATCTTCCGTAGCTGTGGAAGAGAGTATTTGAGTTGACATTTTTTTGCCGGTAACACTTAGACCAACTAAGCGTATAAGGGCGTAGATAAAACCGATAGCCCCTAAAGCTAGAATAATATATCCAATTAAACCACCCTGTTGAATACGCTCAATAGTATCGGGAGCTTGAATAAGCATACTTAAAATAACACCACGGGTTGGATCAATTCCAAGTGCTAAAATGCCTGTTTTTGCTTCTGAAAAGTCATTAGCAAGGGATAGATATTTATCTTCTGGCTGACGAGCTAAATGAGTTAAACGCCCGGTATCAGCAGAGTATTGAAGATATTCCCCATTTGCTAAAGTATTAAATGTACCGATACGAACAACCTTCGCATCATGAGGTTTTCCTGATGCTTGTTCAACTTGAGTATTGTAATAAACAACTTTCCCTGATTCTGTCATTTCCTGTTGCAAGGTAAACCACAAAGATTCAAGCTGCTGAATAGTAGGTAAGGCTTTACTATTAGTAATTAAGTTTAACTTTTTATCCCGGTCAGGAAATTGTGCAGAGACCAAAGAATGTTGTAAGTCTGCTTTTAAATCACCAGCAGCTTGTCTTGCCACACCAAATAACTCACCAAGAACACCACTTTTGTCTTTTAGTTCTGTTTCTAATTGACTGAGTATTTCTTCATTTGCATCTAAGCGCGTTTTTAATTGTATACTTTTACGCTCTTGTTGCGCTAAAGAGTTTTCCGCTGATTTTAATAAAGCTTGTTGTTTATTCTTTTCAGTTAAAAACTGAGACTCTCTTGTTTTATTTGTTTTAGCTTCAATACCTTGAGATTTTTTTACTTGTCGTAATAATTGATCTAAATCTAAGTGTTCAGCTATAACCGCTTGAGTAGAAAAAAAGATTACAAAAACAAAAATAAGCTTTTTCATTGACCAGCCTCCGCAACTGAAATGGGCAGAGCTAATAAATTAGGTGCGGTTTCTTTTCTTGCAATACGCAAGCCATTACGAATTGCGTTTCGATAATCATCAGATAAACTAAGCCATTGTTTTTGTTCTTTATCCCAGTAGCCCGTTTCGCTGCCATCAAATCGTTGATAATACAAAGCAACTCGACCTAAGCGCAAAAAATCAACAGAGCTTGTCACGCTATCTAATGTTAAGTCAGCTCTATAGGCTTCTATAGTATTACCATAATCATTTTCAATTTGGTACGCTTCTAAAATACGACGATATTTCTCAGCATTAGTCACATCTGCTCTAACAATCATTTCTTTTAATTTTTCAATCCGTTGAGACCTTTCTTTGGGTAAGAATGGCAGATCTAAAGCAACAAATTGATCCAAACTATCAAGCATACGTAAGATTAAAGGTACAACCTCGCGTTGAGTTGTTTCAATTTCTTGCAACTGTTGCTCTAACGATATTTTTTCTTGTTCCTGAGAGGAAAGTAACTCATTTAAATGCTTGTTATAAGTTAGTAAGGTATCCGTTTGGTGAGTAACTGAACGGTATTTATCCAGCATTTTTTTGGTCTTATTACTTAAACCATCAATTCTCTTCTGTGACTTGATAGATACATTATTAATTGTGCTCTCAACCTTAATAGCTGAATTTAATGGATCAGAATGAACGGTGGGGAGGAGAGCGAAGCTACATGCCGCAAGTAATAAATATTGAATGGGGCGACGAGAACGGGTCATAAATATTCCTTATTAATCTAAAATGACATGCTCAATTTATTTTGAGCTTTATATCGTTTTTAGCTATTCATAAATGCGTTAATTAACTAGTTTCACTACTTTAGATGATCCTGATAAAGCTGTGTGAAATTAATGATATCTTTTTTGTTGAAGCTATAAAAAACTATCCTTGTAACCTTGTCAAGGATTTTTAACTCAAAAGCATACAATATCTTCATCAAAGCTAAATCATAAATCCTATTAATAGCCATATCTTCTAAGGACTTATGCTGTAATAAAATTATAAATAACACTCATACCAGTAAAACAGTTAAAATAGCTGGTTTTATAGAATAGTCAATAAAGCGTTTGCCAGTAGAGACCATGCAAAGTAAATTTAATACCGATGACTTAAGAATCAGTGCAACCAAAGAGGTTGTTGAACCTGTACAGGTTCATGATGAAATTCCGATGACTAAAGAAGCTGCAGCTACTATTTTGCAAGCTCGGAATGATGTCCATAATATTTTAACGGGCAAAGATGACCGTCTGGTTGTTATTGTTGGCCCTTGCTCCATTCATGATACCAAAGCGGCTAAGGAATATGCTGGGCTATTAAAAACAGCAAAGGATAAGCTACAAAAAGATTTGGTTATTATTATGCGGGTTTATTTTGAAAAGCCACGGACAACAGTCGGCTGGAAAGGCTTAATTAATGACCCTGAAATTAATTCGAGTTTTAATATTAATAAAGGCTTGAGAGTTGCCCGCCAATTATTATCAGACTTAAATAGCTTAGGCATCCCTGCTGCGACTGAATATTTAGATTTAATAACACCACAATATGTTTCTGATTTAATTTCATGGGGAGCTATTGGCGCGAGAACGACTGAAAGCCAAGTTCATAGAGAATTAGCTTCAGGTTTATCTTGTCCTGTTGGGTTTAAAAATGCAACAGATGGCGGGATAGGAATTGCTATTGACGCTATTAATTCTGCAATGAGTCCGCATCATTTCTTATCGGTTACTAAAGAAGGTCGTTCAGCTATTTTCTCTACAACAGGGAACGAGGATGCACACATTATTTTACGCGGTGGCAATGACGAACCTAATTATGATGCCGTCAATGTTGAAAAAGTAGCAGAAGGGCTTGATAAGGCCGGGCTACCCACTAATATTATGATTGATTTTAGCCATGCAAACAGTTTAAAACAATGCCAGCGTCAATTAGTTGTTGCTGATGATGTTTCAGAACAGATTAGCCAGGGCGACAAAAGAATCATGGGAGTTATGGTTGAAAGTCACCTTAAAGCGGGACGACAAGATACTGTTGAAGGTCAAGAGCTTACTTACGGTCAAAGTATTACCGACGCTTGTTTAGGTTGGGATGATACGCTACTTTTACTTAATGGACTGGCAGAAGCAGTACAAAAACGTAGATCAGTAAAACATTAATCTGGAACATATGATGAAAATAAGTGTAAATGGCGACAACCGTGAATATGGTGAAAATACAACTGTTGCAGATATCGTTTCTGACCTTGATTTAACTGGTAAACGAATCGCAATAGAATTAAACAAAGAGATTTTACCTTTCAATCAATATGCGGAACAAAAAATATCAGCTAATGATTCGCTGGAGATTGTACAAGCAATAGGTGGAGGACAAGATGATTCTTTTACTCTTGCTGGACAGACATTTAACTCTCGCTTATTAGTAGGCACTGGTAAATACAAAGACATGAAAGAAACACAACTTGCTATCGAGGCAAGTGGTGCTGAAATTGTGACTGTTGCTATTCGTAGAACTAATATTGGCCAGAATCCTGGTGAACCAAATTTATTAGAAGTAATCTCTCCTGATAAATACACTATTTTACCTAATACAGCTGGCTGCTATAGCGTTGAAGAAGCATTAAGAACTTGTCGTTTAGGCAGAGAATTATTAGGCGGGCACAAGCTTGTTAAGCTAGAAGTATTGGCTGATCAAAAAACTCTTTTTCCTGATGTTGCAGAAACACTTATTGCTGCTGAAGCATTAGTGAAAGATGGCTTTGATGTTATGGTTTATACCAATGACGATCCTATTGCTGCAAAACGCTTAGAAGATATTGGTTGTGTTGCTGTTATGCCGCTTGCCGCACCTATAGGTTCAGGTTTAGGTATCAGAAACCCTTACAACATTTTAACAATTGTTGAAAATGCAAATGTCCCCATTTTAGTTGATGCAGGTGTTGGTACAGCTTCTGATGCAGCATTGGCTATGGAATTAGGTTGTGCTGGCGTATTAATGAATACAGCTATAGCAGCAGCAAAAGACCCTGTACTTATGGCATCTGCAATGAAAAAAGGCATTCAAGCAGGTAGAGAAGCATATCTAGCAGGAAGAATGCCTAAAAAACGTTTTGCTTCAGCCTCATCACCTGTTGACGGACTGTTCTTTTAATTATTAAAAGAATTGTTAAGCTCCCATGCCTTGCGTGGGAGCTAAGTAAAAAATGCGCTGTATTTTGTGTGACATAGAGAGTGTGCCTCACAAAACTCTCCCCTAGCTTATAGGTGAGGGGTGCAAGTGCAATTAATCAAATAAGTAATATCTGCACTAATGACCTCTATTGAAAAAGAACCCCACCCAAGAATCCTTAGCTTTGCTCGCCGCCAAGGCCGCGCCACAGCCGGTCAACAAAAAGCGATTGATACTATTTGGGATAAATACTGCTTAGATCCTGCTAAAACTTATGACTTTACCCAAGTTTTTGAACGGAAAGCGCCTTTAATAGTAGAAATAGGGTTTGGAAATGGTAGTAGCCTAGCTGCAATGGCTGAAGCCAATCCCGATTTAAATTATTTGGGTATTGAGGTACATAGACCTGGCGTTGCTCATTTAATGCTGCTACTTGAAGAGAAAGGCATTAGCAATGTTAAAATTTATCATCATGATGCAATTGAAGTTTTAGAGCAAAAAATTCCTGATCATTCTGTTCAAGGTGTTCATTTATTTTTCCCAGATCCATGGCATAAAAGAAAACATCATAAACGTAGAATTGTTCGTCCTAGCTTTATAGATCTGCTGAATAAAAAGTTAGTCGTTAACGGATATTTCCATGCAGCAACAGACTGGGAGCATTATGCTCATTCGATATTGAAAATTTTAGATGCAAGTGCAAAACTGGCTAATACAAGTAGTAATGGTCAGTTTAGTGAGCGACCCGATTACAGGCCATTAACTAAGTTTGAAAACCGAGGTATTCGATTAGGTCACGGTGTATGGGATTTGATTTTCAAGAAAATATAAAAAGCTTAATTCCACCTAGTATCACCCAAAGTTAAAGACAAGACATGGCATGCCTTGTCTCTACAGTCCGAACGATAAGACTGCCATGTTGATCTTTATATCTATTAAGGCTGCTCAGTTAAATGCACAGCTTTTATAATCATAGCTAACTCTGTTTTTTGTTTTTTAAGAGGTGCTAGCTCTGCTTCAAGATTAACAATACTTTCAGACACCGCCCCTTTTGAATCACTTATTTTTCTAAGCATTTGAAGACGACTTTCAATTTGTTTTTTATGGTCTTTTAATTGGTGCATTAAAGGTGTTAAAACCCCGTTACTCCAAGATGCCGCATCGTTATGAGCTCGTTGTAAAATAGCCGCCGCTTTTGAAATTAAGGTACTATAAAGTTTATTTACCACCATGCTTTGTTCTGTCATGGTAGTTTTTGCACTACTACGGAAAAGCTCACCTTCTTCAAACACCTGCTCTAATTCAAATTGATACTCTTTAATAGAAAAAAGCTGTGGCTCAATCGGTTTAAAACCATGCTCATCTTGAAATTTTAAATGAATAGCTTTTACTAATCTACGGGTTTCATTAGTGATATCAACAGAGTCTTGTAGTAAATCTCTTAGATCATCAAATAATTTTCGAATATTTTGCTTCATTCCATAAGTGGTTAAACTTTTGGACATATCTTGCTTTGTAGCAGCAATAATAGTATCAATTCTATCTTTAGAAAAAGAATCAATCAGCATTTTTGCTTGTACCGTAAAAACTTTTCGACTAGCCTGAAAGTTTTCGACATTAGACATATAAGTATTCTGTCTGTCTCGTGTTTCAGACATTAACTTACCCGTCATTTCGGCATTATCAAAATCAACCTTTTTAAATTCCTCTAGTTGATCTTCAGCATTTGCTAATTTTCCTTTTGTAAATTTAAATGATTCAGAAATTAAAAAACCAATATCTTTATTGACTGTTTCTATAAGAATCTGACGGCGCTGATCTAAAATAGAGGTTGATAAATAGTTTTCTAACTTTGCTAGTCTGCTTCTTTCTAGCAATGCATCATCAGATTTTACTTTGGCCAGCAAAGCTTGTTTAGCTGATACAGGAAAAATAAGGTCTTCGCTTAATTTTAAAATCGTAGCTGAAGTTTTTATTTGTTTTATTATTGATTCTTCGTAGCCATCTTCACCAGCAAGATCATCCCACATAGAATCAATTTTATTCATAACAACAGCCAAACCTTGCTTGTTGTTTCCTCTAGAATTACAAACATGATTTTTCCACATTTCTAAGTCACTTTTTGTTACGCCAGTATCTGCAGCTAATACAAAGATGATTGCTTGGGCACTTGGTAGCATACTCAAGGTTAGCTCTGGCTCTGTACCTAAGGCATTTAATCCAGGTGTATCAAGAATTGATAAGCCTTCCTTCAAAAGTGGGTGAGGGAAACTAATTTGTGCATGTCTCCAACAAGGTATTTCAACCTTTTCCGGATCAATAATACCTTGCTCAGCTGCCTCTCTCTCATTCCATAAACCCAGCTTATCAGCCATGTTTTTATCAACGTTTTTTGCTGCCACTAACTCCTTAAAAGCTTCCTGCATTTGAGTTGGTGAATCACAATCTAAGTCAATTTGAGTCCAGCGATCAGGATTTTGCTTATACTCCATTAAAGAAACATCTTCCAAACGACTTTCTATATTTAATAGTCGAATATAGCTCCCTTTTGGGTCATAAAATATCTCAGTGGGGCACATGGTTGTTCGCCCAGGGGAAGAAGGAAGTAAACGAACACCTGTTTCAGCAAAAAACAAAGAGTTAATTAGTTCAGTTTTTCCTCTAGAAAATTCTGCAGCAAAAGCCAGCGTTATTCTATCGTTTTGCAAACCATTTAGTATATTTAGGATGGTATCGGTACTATGAGCATCACTCAATTTATAACGAGTACGCCATTCCTGATACATCTCAATTGCCTGAATTAATTTTTCACGCCATTCCGCGTATTCATGCAACTGATCTTTAAATTCTAAATTCCTCATGTCTAGCCTTTAGTATGCGGACTGTTCTTAACGAAAGTGATTAATATAAGCTTAGGGAGATGGAAACAAATGATGAGTTATTTCTATCATTATGTCTATTCCCAAATAGCCTTCTAAAATTAATTGTAGACTATATATAAAAAACTGATAATTTAATTTGGTTTTAAAGTTTGAAATCTAAAACCTCAATAACTAGATACCGTATTGCAAACGGTAAGCTTTTATTATTTCAAGCTGTTCTGTAGAGCCTTTGCTTAGTTCTAAAAACTCAATAATTTGAGGTAATGAAATTATTGAAATAACAGGGATTCCAAACTGTTCACTTACTTCTTGCACAGCAGACTTCTCATTTTCGCCTTTTTCTTGTCGATCTAAGGCAATCAATACGCCTGCAGGTGTTGCATTCATTTGCTTTATGATCTCTACAGACTCACGGACAGAAGTCCCAGCAGTAATAACATCATCAAGAATTAAGACATTACCTTGTAGCGGCGTACCAACAATAACACCACCCTCACCATGATCTTTAGCTTCTTTACGGTTGAAAGCATAGGGAATATCTTGTTTTAACTGAGAGTAAGCAATAGAAGCAGTACTAACAAGTGGAATACCTTTATATGCTGGACCATAGAGCATATCAACAGGGATTTTTGATTCAATTAATGTTTGTGCATAAAATTGTCCCAACTTACCCAGCATAGCTCCCGTATTAAACAATCCAGTGTTAAAAAAATAAGGGCTGGTTCGTCCCGATTTTAGTTTAAATTCGCCAAATTTTAATACGCCGCAATCCAGTGCATATTGAATAAATTCTTTTTGGTAATCAAGCATTCTATTGTGTTCCACGGCCTTTAATTAAATTATGCTGAGATTTTACTATGCTAGTAATAAATTAGGGCATAAATTTTTCTAAAATGTGATCTAGAAAGTTCCAGCCTTTATCTGAACATAAATAAAGATCATCTTCCTGCACTAACAAACCTTGTTTTAAACAGTCTGATAAACCTGCTTGCAAAGTGCTTATATCTAAGCCAGTGCGTTGTTCGTATGCTTGTATTTTAAAACCACCTTTCAATCGTAATTGATTCATAACATATTCTAAAGGTAAGTCTTCTGCTGCAATGGTATTGCTTATTGCTTGATAATCCTTCAAGTACTGCTCAGGGCTTTTATGCTTTATTGTCCTAACAATATTACCAGGCTGAGAAAGGCTAAGTTTTCCATGCGCACCAGCCCCAATACCTAAATAATCCCCAAACTGCCAATAATTAAGGTTATGTTGACTCTTGCTATTGTTTTTAGCATAAGCTGATATTTCATATTGTATATACCCAGCATCAGCTAAAGTTTCTTGTGATTGTATTTGTCCTGCATAGATTTGATCACTTTCAGGTAGGCGAGGCGGAAATTTATGAAAATATGTATTAGGCTCTAGCGTAAGTTGATAAAACGAGATATGACTAGGCTGTAATTTAATCGCTGTTTGCACATCGTTGAGCATCTCTGCATTACTCTGTGATGGTAAACCAAACATCAAATCAAGATTAAAATTATCAAAACCTGCTTGATGCGCTATTTCAACAGCTGCTATAGCCTCTTCAGCAGAATGCACACGACCTAGTTCTTTTAAATGCTGATTATTAAAGCTTTGTATACCGATAGAGAGCCGGTTGATACCGACAGAACGATAATCTGCAAATTTTTGACTTTCGAAAGTACCAGGGTTAGCTTCCAGAGTAATTTCTAAATTATCTTTTAGCGGAATTAATTTAGAAATCCCTGTTAATAAAGTATCAAAACTATTTGCAGAAAATAAACTAGGGGTTCCTCCCCCAATAAATATACTACTAATGACTCTGCTTTCTTTAAGTAACTGCAAATCTTGTTCTAAATCTTTTAATAACGTTTCTATATATTGTTTTTCAGGTGTTTCAGCATTAACAGCATGCGAGTTAAAGTCACAATAAGGACATTTTTTAATGCACCAAGGAATATGTATATATAAGCCTAAGTCTCTCAAAATAGTTTCTCAAAAGGTTCTTCAATAACGGGATTACTCAGAGTGCCAATCTTTTCGATTTCAATTTTTGCTGTTTGCCCTGGTTTCATATAACCACGAGGTTTCATTTTAACGCCAACGCCACTTGGCGTACCTGTTGAAATAACATCGCCAGGCTCTAATGTCATTGCTTTAGACAAATATTCAATCATTTCATAACAATTAAAGATCATGTTTTTAGTATTTGAATTTTGACGTAACTCATCATCAATCCATGTTTTAAGCTCTAAATTATGTGGATCAGTTATTTCATCAGCTGTTATTAAGCAAGGTCCCATTGGCCCATGGGTATCAAATGATTTACCAAGCATCCAGGTGGGTGAGCGTATTTGCCAATCCCGAACAGAAACATCATTAACAATGGTGTACCCGGCAATAACGTTATGTGCCTGTTCAAGAGGAACATTTTTACACCGCCTACCAATCACAAATGCTAATTCACCCTCATAATCTACCTTTTCAGAAACTGTTGGCCGGTGAATGGCTTCTCCATTTGCTATGACACAAGTACTTTGTTTGGTAAAAAAAGTAGGATATTCAGGTTTTTCTAATTTGGTTTCAGAAATATGGTCAGCATAATTCAAACTGATACCTAAAAATTTACCAGGTCTTGGTATAGGCGCTAATACTTTAACATCGGCAAGAGGGATACGGTTATAGCCACTATCTATCAATGCTTGCATCGCATTTTTAGCGGAATCACCCGCTGTTAAAAACTCGATCATATCATCAGGAATATCAATGCTTCCGGTACTATCGACCACTTCATTGCCGATAATGGCACCAATATTTGTTGTGTTTTTGTAGCTAAAAGTAATTAATTTCATAAATTTTAATCTTAATCCTAGAAACCATAGTCGTAACGGCTCTATTAATAAACGTAAAAAAAGATATAATACAAGGAATTGGTAAAACCAAAAAATAATCGAATAAAGCGTAACCAGTAATGACACCCGAACAATTCAAGCAATATGCCCAACAGGGCTATAACCGTATTCCCATTAGTCGAGAAGTTTTGGCTGATTTGGACACCCCATTAAGTGCCTATCTAAAATTAGCTGATGGCGCATACTCTTATTTATTTGAGTCTGTACATGGTGGTGAACAATGGGGGCGTTATTCAATTATTGGTTTACCGTGTAAAACAATTGTCAAAATTTCTGGACAAGACATTACACTGGAAAAAGAAGGGGTAATACTGGAAAGTATTAATCATCCTCAGCCTTTAGAATGGATTGAAGAGTTTAGACAGCGTTATAAAGTGCCTGATATTGAAGGTTTACCTCGATTTAATGGTGGCTTAGTTGGTTATTTTGGTTATGAAACCGTTGGCTATATTGAGCCTCGATTAAAATCGACAGGCAAAGATGACCCTATTGGTACGCCCGATATTCTATTAATGGTATCAGAAGAAATGCTAGTGTTTGATAATCTTTCAGGGAAAGTATTATTATTAACTCATGCAGATCCAGCTGATGACAATGCTTATGATAAGGCTATTAGCAGACTTAATGATCGCATTACTGATTTAAGAAACCTACCAGCACAAACAGACGCTCATGCTGCACCTAAACAAGTTGATGAAGCTGATTTTATTTCAGGTTTTACTCAGAAAGGCTTTGAAGATGCGGTATTAAAAGCTAAAGACTATATTGTTGCTGGGGATGTGATGCAAGTAGTGCTTTCACAGCGTATGTCTATTCCCTATTCTGCTAGTCCACTTAATTTATATAGAGCTTTGCGTTGTTTAAATCCATCGCCTTATATGTATTATTTAAACCTGGGAGATTTTCATATTGTTGGTTCATCCCCAGAAATTTTAGTGCGTTTAGAAGATGATACTGTAACAGTTCGGCCCATTGCAGGTACGCGTCCTCGCGGTGAAACTGTTGAAGAAGATAAAGCTTTAGAAAAAGAACTGTTGGCAGACCCTAAAGAATTAGCCGAACATCTTATGCTAATAGATTTAGGACGTAATGATGCTGGCAGAGTGGCTAAAATTGGTACCGTTAAATTAACCGACAAAATGATTATCGAAAGATATTCTCATGTCATGCATATTGTTTCTAATGTGATTGGTGATTTACAAGAAGGCAAAGATGCTTTTGATGTTTTGTCGGCAACTTTTCCGGCTGGAACAGTAAGTGGCGCGCCAAAAATTAGAGCAATGGAAATTATTGATGAACTAGAACCTGTTAAACGTGGCGTTTATGCGGGGGCTGTTGGCTATATTTCCTGGTCAGGTAATTTAGATACTGCGATTGCTATTAGAACAGCAGTGATAAAAGATAAAACTCTGCATATACAGGCAGGAGCAGGTATTGTTTATGATTCAATTCCTAGAAATGAGTGGGATGAAACGATGAATAAAGGACGTGCTGTTTTCCGTGCAGTGGCTATGGCAGAAGCAGGACTAGAAGGAGAAAAATCATGAGCGTAAAAGTGGTCATGGTCGATAATTACGACTCCTTTACTTATAACTTAGTACAGTACTTTGGTGAATTAGGTGCCGACGTTACCGTTGTTCGTAATGATGAAGTTACTGTTGAAGATATTGAAGCCTTATCACCCGATAAAATAGTTATTTCCCCCGGGCCTTGTACACCAAAAGAGGCTGGAATTTCTGTAGAAACTATTTTAAAGTTTGCGGGCAAGCTCCCTATTTTAGGTGTTTGTTTAGGGCATCAAAGTATTGGAAATGCTTTTGGTGGTGATATTGTGCATGCAAAAAGTATTATGCATGGTAAAACCTCACCGGTTTATCACCATGACTCTGGCGTATTTAAAAACTTAAATAATCCATTTATTGCTACACGTTATCACTCCTTAGTGATTGATCAACAAACACTGCCTGATTGTTTAGAAATTACTGCATGGACTCAAGATGAGTCTGGCAATATTGATGAGATTATGGGTGTTCGCCATAAAGAACTCGATATTGAAGGTGTGCAATTTCATCCAGAATCTATCTTGACTGAACATGGTCACGATATGTTACGTAACTTTTTAGAAGGTTAAATTTTGCATGAAAATACAACAAGCTCTTAATAAAATACTTGATAAGCAAGATTTAACTAGCAGCGAAATGCGTGATGTTATGAATAGCATCATGACAGGTGGCGCGACAGACGCTCAAATTGCAGGTTTTCTTATTGCTTTACGCTGTAAAGGTGAAACGGTTGATGAAATAGCCGCTGCCGCAGCTGTAATGAGAGAACTAGCCAGTAAAGTCCCTGTTTCAGGTAAGCATGTTATTGATACTTGTGGAACAGGTGGCGATGGCGCAAATACTTTCAATATTTCAACTACTTGTGCTTTTGTTGTAGCAGCAGCAGGTGGACAAGTAGCTAAGCATGGTAATCGCTCTGTTTCTAGTAGTTCCGGCAGTGCAGATGTGTTAGAAGCCGCTGGTGTTAATCTTGATTTATCAGCTGAACAAGTTGCTAAATCAGTTGATGAAATTGGCGTTGGTTTTTTGTTTGCACCAAAACATCATGGTGCTATGAAACATGCCATTGGCCCACGTAAAGAAATGGGGGTTAGAACGCTATTTAATTTATTAGGTCCTTTATCTAACCCAGCTGAAACGGCCAATCAATTAATTGGTGTGTTTTCGACTGACTGGGTAGAGCCACTCGCTCAAGTATTAAAAAGATTAGGCAGTCAACATGTCTTAATTGTAAATGCTGAAGATGGTTTGGATGAAATTAGTATTGCTTGTGCCTCAAATATTGCAGAATTAAAAGATGGAAAGATTTCAACCTATCAAATAACACCAGAACAATTTGGCTTGCAACGGTCTAGCCTGGACTCATTGGCTGTAGATGGGGCTGAATCGAGCTTAACAATGCTTAAATCTGTATTAAATAATCAAGCAGGTGCAGCCAAAGATATTGTTATCTTAAATGCGGGAGCTGCTATTTATGCCGCTAATTTAACCATAACGCTTGAAGCTGGAATAAAAAAAGCTCAACAAGTGATTGAGAATGGTACGGCTCTAGAAAAGTTTAATGCTTTAATTGCTTATTCAAATAAATAGTCCAGCCATTGAGTTAAGGCTAATATAAATGTAGCCTTGATGCAGCAAAGTAAAACCAAGGATCTTAGCTACAAAACCTTGATTCCACTCCGTTTCATCAAGGCTACATTCTTAACTTAAGACTTTTGACTGCAACCCCTACTTATTTCAACCATACAAAATTAAAAAATGACTGATACCCCAGATATTCTAAAAAAAATTCTTGATAGAAAAGCGGAAGAAGTAGCTAATCGTAAACAACGCACATCTGTCGATGTATTAAAAGAAATTGCCAGTGGAATTGAAAACCCAAGAGGTTTTGCAGCTGCGTTACAAAGCAAAGCTCAGTCAAAAAAACCAGCCATTATTGCTGAAATTAAAAAAGCCTCCCCAAGTAAAGGTGTAATTAGAGAAAACTTTAAACCGATAGAGATTGCTCAAGATTACGCAATGAATGGCGCAACTTGTTTATCTATCTTAACGGATAAAGATTTTTTTCAAGGTTCTGAAGCTTATCTACAAATGGCCAGAGAAAAATGTCCTCTGCCAATTTTAAGAAAAGATTTTATGATTGATCCTTATCAAATTCATGAATCTCGCGCATTAGGTGCTGATTGTATTTTGCTGATTGTTGCGGCTCTTGAAGATAAGCAAATGCATGAGCTTGCTGATACTGCTACTGAATTGGGTATGGATGTTTTGGTAGAAACGCATAATGCAGATGAATTAACACGCGCTTTAACTTTAGATACTAAGTTAATAGGTGTTAATAACCGTAATTTAAGAACCTTTGAAACTTCCTTACAAACAACATTAGATTTAAAACAGTCTATTCCAGATGATCGTCTGATCATCACAGAAAGCGGCATACATACTCAAGAAGATATACAACTGATGCTGGATAATGAAATTTATACTTTTCTAGTCGGCGAAGCCTTTATGAGAGCAGATTATCCTGGACATAAAATGCGTGAGCTTTTTTCTATGTAAATTACTTAGGCTTTCTTAACCTATTATTAAGAAAGCCTTTTTATACCGTGTAAATTAGAGAGTTACCCTTATTCTAATAAACCATCAAGCCCTGACTCTAGAGCCATAATATCACCTAATTTTTCTTCAAAGAAAACATCAGGAAACCCTAATTTCTGAATAATTTCTGGATGAATAAGTGGCAGCGTTTCTTCTTTAGTCATTTTGGCCGCGTTACAAATACTAATTTGCCTAGCAATATAGACAGAGCAGGCAATTTTAGATGTTGAATCAGCAAGTAATGGGTTTCCAGATTGTGCAATGGGTATTATTAACTCATCAGAAAATTTCCAAAACTTACATAGCTCAGCAGAAACATCCTGACTACTAAAACCAAGTCTCATATTCTCTAAAAAAAGACGAGAATGGCCACCTTCTTTTATTAATTGTTCAATTTCTAAAGCTTCTTTAGGCTGCCCTAAATGAATCAAAATTGTCCCTAAGCTACTTAATAAACCAGCCGTAAATGCAATATCTGCATTGCAACCACCCGCATTAGCCAACCATCTTGCATAAGTTGCAGTAGAAAAGCTATCAAGCCAAAATTGTTTGACATCAAAATCTTCAATTTTAGGAACAGAACTAACAATACCTGAAGCAATCACAAGTGTTTTTAACTTAACCATTCCCAACAAAACAACAGCTTCTTCAATAGTAGATATTTTTTTTGCTAAACCAAAACTTGCAGAATTAACAATACGTAATACTTTTGAAGAAATAATCTGTTCTTTCTCAACATTTTTAGCCACTTTTTTTAAATCAATATCTGGGTCACTTAATTGATTGATAATAACGCGGATGACTTCAGCAATTTGAGGAACATTATTAACTTCTGAAAATAAATTGTTAATTTTAGAGGACATATCAAACTATATTTTATAACGGATCAATAATTAAGATTATATAACTTATTCGCTATCTAAAAAGAAATAGCTGCTACTTTTTAAATCTATTCTTGATTTTATTAAAAAAGGCACCAACATTGAGCTTTTTTGTTACATTTTTGGTGCATCTCACTAATTACTTGAAATTATAACTAAAATGAGGAATAGCTTTTGTTTGCATGATAAAATTACATTTTTTTTAAATCATCAATCAAGAGAGCAAAATGAAAGCAAATATTGGATTAATCGGTCTTGCTGTAATGGGGCAAAA
>CAJVYL010000006.1 GCA_913009265.1 uncultured Methylococcales bacterium | reverse complement strand
CAGCATCCGGCCTAGTTCTGACGCTACAAACAGCAAGTTATTTAATGGTTAGGGTTTGTTTTTGTCCTGTGGTGAGCCCTAATGTAATTCAATCAATAGGACACATAAAAGGTGTGTTTTATGAAAAAGTCTAAAGAACGTTGTATTTGCACGGCCAGAACAGGTGATGATGACTTGGGGCCATTAAAATTGCTTCCGGGAAAATGGAAAAGTGTACCCGAGCAAGGTTGGAATATGATTGCGCTTCCTTTTTTTGATAAGGACTCCGCTCCCAAGGATCGATTTAACTATCGTGTTCTTGTAAATTCATTTGAAGAAGAGCTGAAATTTTCGGTGGTGGATAAAGCCGTTCCTAATCGTGGTCTCGGACATAATAAAACTGGAGACGTAAGGTTTAATACTGATCAATTGGTTGTTACCCTTGATTATGAACAAATGATTACCCAAACTGATAGTGCTGATTTCCCTGTTAGTGGTTTGGCAGGACCTCCTGGTCTTGCTATTCATCATGAACCTGGCCTTTGGTTGCATATGATTAATGAAACGACAAATGATATAGACCTTGCTCGTTTGGCAACCATTCCACATGGGGATTCTCTATTGGCTTTAGGATCAAGCAGTAGAAAGGATGGTGCACCTGATATTCCAATGATAAGAGGGTTGCCCATTGGTACTGTGCCCGTTGATATTGATACTAATCCTTATCTAGCGCCTTACAAGCACTTTCATGATAATCCGTTTAAGGGAGTATATGACCCTGTCAACCCAACAAAATTACTAGTTGAATCCAATGATGGGGTTGATATTAAGAGGACAACAACTCTTTCTGTTGATACTGAGATTGAAACAGGTGGAATTAAAAACATTCCATTTGTTACCAAGCAAGCTAATGCAAGTGCAATGAAATCAACTTTCTGGATTGAAGAACTTTGCGAGAAAGATAAACATGGCTACCCGAAGTTGCGCTTGCAATATGCACAAGTGGTTATACTGGAATTTTTCGGTCGTCTTGATCAGTTACCAGGTCTTGCCCAATGGCCGCATGTGAGTATTAATACATTAGAGAAAGTATATGATTGATATCCGATGGAGTCTATTTGGGACGGTAGGGTGTATAAACGATAGCGTCATGAACCATTATTCATAAAACTCAATACAATTTGTGTGGATGATGCTATCACTTGTCTGGCCTATAAAATACTTTAAAGAAAAAAGAATCGGTGCTGGGTTAAATGTGTAATTTTAACAAATATAGTGTCATTAGTAACTTCCTTTTGGGGCGCAGGTTTTAACCTGCATTCTTGAGTGTAAGAGCAGGCTAAAGCCTGCGCCCCAATAATGCTATTTTTTTATTGAAGCAGCTTTAACAACAGGTTTGACCCACTACCAAAGAATCCAAGGCAAAATACTGAAAAATTGTTTTCAGTTATCGAAACTTTGGCAATCCATGGGATTTTATCGGAAGATTCCATCCCCCAAATATCAAACAGTCTTTTCTAAAAAGGTATTAATAATAAAATCAGTAATAAGTAGAGGATTATTTATATCTAAATGAGTAGGAGAATTCAGTTCTAAGGCCTTACTATCTGTTGCAATTGCAATTATGCTAGGGTCTTTAGGAAAAATTAGTGGTTTCTCTAAGCTGGGTCTGTGTAACTCAATTTTAGGAAAGTTTTCTGCTTTAAAACCCTCAACTAAGATTAAATCTAGGTCTGATTGATCCAAGGCTTTTAGTTGGTCATCAAGCTTTGGTTCAATAATTGAGTCAAATTCGGTAATAATTGCACGCCTATGACTGGATACTAACATCACGGGTGTTGCTCCAGCTTCTCTTAGTCGGTAACTATCCTTCCCTGGCTTATCTATTTCAAAGTTATGATGGCTGTGTTTTATTAAGGCCACTCGTAAGCCATGTTCTTTTAATAACGGGATTAATTTAGTGAGTAAGGTTGTCTTGCCTGTACCACTATAGGCTGCAAATCCTAGGATAGGAACGTGGGCATTTTTCATTGGGATGTTTATCTACTAAAATTATGATAGGTTTATTTCTGATGTATTATACTTCACACTATTATATATGCCGATAAATGAAACTAAACTAACTATATCTACATCACATTTACTGTAAGCCTATATTTTTATGATAAACAAAAATTAATTGGGAAAGTACATTGATTAGGATTTATTTAGTTTTAGCATTAATTGTTTTAGCTTTTTGGGCTTTAAATAAGTTTTTAAAAACACCCCCAGAAATATTAACTAAAATAATTAAGAAAGCGGCTATAGGGCTATTTCTGCTTGTTATCATTCTTCTTGCTGCAACGGGAAGATTAAATTGGTTATTTGCTTTAGTTGGCGTTTTGATTGCATTCATCAGTAGAATGTTACCTACTATCGTACGTTATTTTCCTCAGTTACATGGTTTATGGCAGACTTTTAATCAAAATAAAACTTCTAATACCCCGCCTTCAAACCATAAAGGACAAATGTCCAGACAAGAAGCCTTTGATGTTTTAGGGCTGTCGCCCTTGGCATCAGAAAAAGAAATTATTTTGGCACATAAAAAACTTATGCTAAAAATGCATCCTGATAAGGGTGGGTCAGATTTTCTGGCTGCGAAGATTAATCAAGCCAAAAAGGTGTTGTTACAGAAATAAATGAATAAACACATTATTTTTGTATTTATAATTGTTTTTTTAGGTGCTTGTAGTTCTACACGGAACTATGCGCCAGTTAAGTCATATCAGCGTGATTTAGTTCCAGGGGCTAAGTATTATACTGTTGTAAAAGGTGATACTTTATATTCTATTGGTTTTCGTTCTAACTTTGGGTATCAGAAATTATCAAAGTGGAATAAGATTTCAGCTCCTTATGTTTTACATATTGGTCAAAAAATAAAGCTTTTTAAACCAAGGCTCAGTTCCAAGGCTAAAAAACAGGTCAAGAGCACCCAGAAAACTTTTTATAAAAAGAGAAATTCGTCACAAAAAAAACAGAATCAAAGCAAAAAAAAGAGATATACGTCACAAAAAACTTCTACAAATTCAATAGATAAGAAAAAGGTGTTAAAGTTGTTTTGGCAGTGGCCGATACAAAAAAGGATTTTAAAGACTTTTACACAAACTGGTTACAAAGGGATTGATATTTCTGGAAAAGTTGGGCAGAAAGTTAAATCAGCCTCATCTGGAAAAGTTGTATACAGTGGCTCAGCTCTTAAAGGGTATGGAAATTTACTAATTATTAAACATAACTATTTATATTTAAGTGCTTATGCAAATAATAGACGATTACTTGTTAAAGAAGGGCAGTGGGTTAAAAAAGGTCAGGTTATTGCAGAAGTTGGTCTCATTGGAGGCAAAAAAGCTTCATTACATTTTGAAATTAGAAAGAATGGAAAACCGGTAAATCCTCTTAATTATTTACCGAAATGATATATTGCCAAGTTACCCGGAGGGTTGAAAATGACAGAAGAAATTGTTGAATTGGTATCAGCTGATGATACTACTAATGGCGCATCTCAAATGCTGAATTTTGAATTTGCTGCTAAAACTCTTAATGAAGAACCTAAGATAGAAAATGTTACTGTAGAAGATGCAAAGAATACTTCTACCGCTGACGCAACTAGGGTTTATCTTAATGAGTTAGGTAAGTCAAAGTTACTTACAGCAGATGAAGAAAAAATTTATGGTAAACGTGTTTTAAGAGGCGATCAAGAAGCACGTAAAATAATGATAGAGAGTAATTTACGTTTAGTCGTTAAAATTTCTCGTCGTTATTTAAATAGAGGGTTACCTTTATTAGATTTAATTGAAGAAGGGAATTTAGGTCTGATTAGAGCGGTAGAAAAATTTGATCCAGATAGAGGCTTCCGTTTTTCAACTTACGCAACATGGTGGATAAGACAAACTATTGAGCGTGCAATTATGAATCAAACTAGAACGATACGTTTGCCGATTCATATTATTAAAGAAATGAATGGTTATATCAAAGCTCAACGTTTTTTAGCACAAAAACTTGATCATGATCCTCGTGCAGAAGATATTGCTGAGTATATGGATAAGCCAGTTAAAACCGTTATTAAGATGCTAAAGCTTAATGAACGTGTTACATCTGTCGATGTTCCTGTTGGTAAAGATTATGATAAACCTTTATTAGATTCTATTTCTGACGAAGCAGATCAGTCTCCTACTGATTTGTTACAAAAAGATAATATCAAAGATAATATTACAGGTTGGGTGTATCAATTATCAGATAAGCAACGTGAAGTTATCTGTAGACGTTACGGTCTATGTGGGCATGAAAACTCTACATTAGAACAGGTTGCTCAAGAATTAGGTGTAACTAGAGAGCGCGTTAGACAAATACAAATGGATGCCCTTAAAAGATTGAAAGAAATTTTAGAAATGGGTGGTTATTCATTTGAAGCTATTTTTCAATAAGCATTCTAATTAGTTCCTGTTAGACAATAGCCAGCTATTTAGCTGGCTTGTCTTTCAAATTTAAATTTCTCTTTTGTTAAATGTATTGTTATTAATGCTATTAACGCCCCCAAAGTATCAGCTATCCAATCTAGAATATCTGCTTCTCGATTAGGCACATAAGACTGATGAAGTTCATCAGAAATTCCGTATAAACTACAAAAGCATAGGCTTAGCATGAAAACTAGCCAAGGTTTTTGCAAGTAATCATTAAAAAATCGCCAAGCCAAAACTCCCATAATAAAATAAGCCCCAAGATGATGAAGTTTATCTTGATGAGTAAATAGCATAGGTGTCGGAAGTACTGATTTTGAAGAAAGCCAAAATATTAAACTGCAATATGTTGTTAAAAAGGTTACATTGATTGTTTTTAGCATTATTCTTTTTTAAAGTGGAAAATATTTTTACAATAGCTGAGTTTTGTTTGCATCACGCTGAATTTGAACAAAAGATTAAAAACACTCACAAAGCAAAAAAATTAACTGAAAGTGGTCTATTATCATTTGATTCAATAGAACCAATACAATCAATAAGCCTTACTAAATTTCCTGATAATCCTCAGTTATTATCGCCTAGGGATATGCCAAAACGAAAGGTTAATTCCCCTGCTGGAAAGATCGCTTTTTTTCATGCTTTAGCTCATATCGAATTTGTAGCTATTTATTTAGCGTGGGATATTTTATATCGATTTAGAGGACTACCTCCAAAATTTTATCAAGATTGGTTACAAGTGGCTGATGAAGAAGCTCAGCACTTTACACTAATTAGAAAGCATTTATTGGATATGGGAGCTGATTATGGTGAATTACCTGCTCACAGAGGTTTATGGGATCATGCCGAAGAAACACAGAATGATGTACTTGATAGACTCGCTATAGTTCCACGGTGTATGGAAGCTAGAGGGCTGGATATAACCCCTCAAATGATTGATAAATTTAAGGTACAAGGTGATGATAAAAGTGTCGATTTATTAAGTCGGATTCTGCAAGATGAAATTGGACATGTAAAAATTGGTTCATATTGGTTTAAAGCTATTTGTGAGCAAAGAGGCTTAAACCAAGAAGAAAAATACATAGAATTGATCAAAAAATTTTATGTAGGAAAACCAAAAGGACCTTTTAACAGAGAATTGCGTATAATTGCAGGTTTCTCAAATGCAGAATTAGACTGGCTGGAAGAGAGTATATGAATAAACAGATTTTAGAATATCCGCTTTTCGCTTTAGGGTTTAGAGCTTTTTTTGCCTTAGCAGGACTCTTTGCTCTAATTTTAATTGCTTTGTGGTCGTCAATTTATAAAGGGGTATTAGTTACAGATAACTATTACCCCACTACTTATTGGCATGCACATGAAATGTTATTAGGCTATTCAGTTGCTGTAATTGCTGGTTTTTTACTTACCGCAGTTCAAAACTGGACGGGTATTAAAACCCTACAAGGCCGTAAATTATTTGGGCTTTGCTTGTTATGGGTATATGGACGAATTGTTCCTTTTTATTCAGAGTTAATCCCTGATGGCATAATTGCTTTAATAGATTTTTCATTTTTACCTACTTTAGCTTATTTTATTGCTCAGCCGATTATTAAGTCAGGTAATTTAAGAAATCTTTTTTTTGTTGGCTTATTGTTATTAATGGCTTTTGGAAACGCCTGTATTCATGCTGATATTTTAGGTATTTATGAAAACTCTGCAGGTTTAGGCTTAGACTTAGTGGTAGCAATCATTATTATGATGATTTTAGTTATTGCTGGGCGTGTATTTCCTTTTTTTACAGAAAGAGGAATAAAAGGGGTTATGGCCATTAGAAACCCAGCTTTGGATGGAGCCGCTATTTTATCTAGTGCCTTGGTTTTTATATTACTTATTTTTGATGTTACTGGCATAATCTTAACTATAACAGCTATCGTAGCGATTATAGCTAATGTTATCCGCGTCTCGGGATGGTATGACCATAGAATTTTGTATGTGCCTTTATTGTGGGTACTTTATTTAGGCTATGCATGGATTATACTTGGCTTAGCATTTGTAGCTTTAGGCTCAATGAATATAATGCCTGTCTCAGTAGCCACGCATGCATTTACAGTGGGTGGGATTGGTGTATTAACATTGGGAATGATGGCGCGTGTATCGCTAGGACATACGGGTCGCGCTATGAAAGCATCAAATACAATAGCTTTAGCATTTGTATTTATTAACATAGCTGCTCTATTTAGAGTGTTATTGCCTGCTTTATTACCTGATTGGTACGGTAACTTTTTAACACTATCTACTTATTGCTGGTTAGCAGCATTCTCCTTATTTGTATTTATTTATACACCTATTTTAAGTTCAGTTAGAGTGGATGGTAAAGAGGGTTAAAAGGGATTATGTGGGTAATATTACCCATACACAGGAAGGTTGGCTTTATTTGGCTGTTGTGGATTGGTTTGTTTTCAAAAAAAACAGCCACAGTTGGTCGAATAAAGCTAAAAAGCGCAATCTAATTTATTTATAGTGAATTAAAAGATTATGTATATTTTTAAAAGCTAAATCAATATCTTTGAGTCCATCTCTAGCCGCATCTAATTTTCCTTGTTGGTATAAATCAAACAAATTATCGGCAATGTTGTGCATTAAGTTGTGAGATTCATTTAGCTTTATAAGCCACTCAGTATCAAATAATTGTTCTTGTTCCATTCGTTTTAACCAAATACCAGCATGACACTTTGTACGGTTAGGTGCTGGCCATGATTTTGATTCAGTCACAGTCATTTGTATGTTTTTCTTAAATAACTGTTGCCATTGACTAAGGGTTAGTTTTAATAGTTTGATCTTGTTTTCTTTCAAGGAGAGGGTTTTATTTGCACATGATATCCATTCTTCATTTGGTTGGTAATCTTTTAGCCATTTTGGAAAAATATCAGCTGGCATTGGCTTTGCAATTCCATAGCCCTGAACTTTATTGCATCCCATTAAAAGTAACATTAAACCATGTTCTGTTGTTTCAACGCCTTCCGCAATAACGAAACGATTAAAAGAATTGGCCAGCCCAATAACGCCATCAATAATGGCATGATCATCGGGGTCATCCAATAAGTCTCTAACGAAGGATTGGTCAATTTTTATAGTTTTTGCTGCTAAATGTCTTAAATGCGTTAAAGACGAGTATCCAGTCCCAAAATCATCTAGAGCAATATTTACACCTAGGGTGTCAATACATGTTTGGACACAGTTAGCAATAGATTGAAGATCCCCTAGAGCACTACTTTCAAGGATTTCTAGTTGTAAAAATTTTGAATTAACTGTTGGGTATAGAGCAAGTGATGCCTCTAAGTCGGCAATAAATGTTGATGATTGAAGATGAAAAGAAGAAATATTAACGCTGACTTCTAATTCAATCCCTTGGTCTTTCCAGTAGTTAAGCTGTTTTAATGCGTCATTAATTACCCAGTTTCCAAGTTTTATTTCTAAATTTGTTGCTTCAATTATAGGTAAAAATTTTAAAGGGGGGATAAGGCCTTTTTCTGGGTGAATCCAACGAATCAAAGCCTCTGCACCAAATACATTGCCTGTTTTTATATCAACTTTAGGTTGATAGTATAATTTTAATTCATGATTGGATATAGCTTGTTCAATTTCTTGCAGTTGAATGTTTTTTTGAATAACCAATTGATCTTGTTCAGTATTAAATACGTAAAATTGGTTTTTACCCGCCAACTTTGCTTGATACATTGCTTGATCTGCATGTCTCATTAAAGTATCTAAATCGCTATTATCGTTTGGATATAAAGTAACTCCAATAGAAGCACTTATAACTATTGAATGACCGTCAATAAGATAAGGTTGAGCAAGAAAGTGAATAAGGCGATCTAGCATTTGTGCACATTGGGAAAAGGATTCTATATCTCCTAATAAAAGTACAAACTCATCGCCACCATGACGAGAAACAGTGTCTTCTTCTCTTAAATTAAGGCCAATTCTTTCGGCAACCTTGATGAGTAAATGATCACCCACTTCGTGCCCCAAAGTATCATTAACAGGTTTAAAGTTATCGAGATCAAGAAAACAAACGGCAAGCTGGTTATTTGATCTTTTACTATGGCTAATTGCTCTGGTAAAACGGTCAGCAAGCAATATCCTGTTAGGTAATTGAGTTAAAACATCAAAATGAGCCATTAACTCAAGTTTTTCTTGTTGTTTTTTACTTGTTGAAATGTCTCTAAATAAGCCAATATAGTGAGTAATTACCCTATTTTCATCTACTATTGGTGATATTGTGAGTAACTCAGGATAGATCTCACCATCTTTTTTTCGATTCCATATTTCACCTTGCCAAAAACCTTTTTCTCCAATAGTTTTCCACATTTGTTTATAAAATGTAGCATCTTGCTTACCAGAACTGAGAATACTTGGGTTTTTACCAATGACTTCTTCAGCACTATAGCCAGTTATGTGTTGAAAAGCAGGGTTAATATTAACAATAAGTTTATTTGTATCAGTAATACAAATACCATCTAAAGTATTTTCAAAAACACTTGAAGCCAAAAGCAGCTGTTTTTCAACTTTTTTTCTTTCGGTAATTTCTTTTTTTAAATCAAGTGTACGCGTACATAGGTGATCGTACATTGCCAGCGTAGTATCAAGCATCGTACTCATTACACCTGACATTTCTTTATTAGCTTGTAGTTGAGAGCTTTCTAGGGATAGCCCTGATCTCATAAATAAAACAATTTTACTCATACGCATATCACTATCTAGGATATGGTGAGCTAACCAATGGGTAAGAAAAGAAAGAACATCTTCAACAACTTCATTAATAGGTTTAACTGATTCTTCTTTTTTTAAATCCTTAACTGCTTCTATGAAATTTGCATGAGTTTGTTTATGGCCTTTTAAACTTGAATCTGTAGGGAAATATTTTTCCCAAATAAGTTCTTCTGACTGAAAATGATAAACGGCATACTCAGATAATTTTTCAAAAGTTTGATCTAATAAGCTAAGGTCAGAGTCATTACCTAGATGGGAAGCAAGTTGGTTGATTAAACTGACAAGTACTTTATGTTGTTCATCAATTTCAGATATGCCGGTATCGAAATTTTTGTTCCAAGGGAAAATATCTATTTGAGTTGCCATTTTTTAATTACAATTTCCAATTACGCTTCATTTGAGTATAGTTTATTTTCTCTATGTTTATTATAAATTTTATAGTGATAATAAAGTGTTTATAAATAGTATTTATAGTGTATGTATTAGTTAAAAAATGGTTAGATAACAATTGCCTAGCGCTCTGTCTCAATGGTTTTAATAAAATCCTGATTTCAGCAGAGCTTGCTTTAGTTTATTTGCCTTGAAGATTGGTATAATATTGGATATTAAAATATCAGTTCTTAACAACGATGCGTAAAAGAATTAAAAAATATGTATTAATTTTCTTAGGAATAATGTTTGTAATATTGGGTGTGATAGGTGCAATATTACCTATTTTACCAACTACTCCCTTTCTGCTTCTTGCGCTTGCTTGTTTTGCTAATAGTTCTCCCAAGTTCCATAAGATCTTACTGAATAATAGATGGTTTGGAGCTGATCTACAGCAATGGGAAGAAAACAGGTCAATTGCACGTAGTTCAAAAATTAAAGCGATGGTTTTAATTGTTGTAACTTTCGCTGTTTCTATTGGTATATTACATGGAAGGCTTCAGTTGCAGTTTGGCTTGTTATTTTTGGGTAGTTTGTTATTGGTCTTTATGTGGAGACTTAAAGAAGCTAAACCAATATTAATAAAAGAAAGTGATATAAAAGATTAATGAATTGTTATTAACAATAAAACACTAGAATAAGATATGAAAATTTGGGTTGATGCTGATGCATGTCCTGTTGTAAATAAAGATATATTATGTAGAGCCGCTGAAAGAACAGAAGTATTAACAACTTTTGTGGCTAATCAATTTATTAGAATACCTCCTTCGCGACAACTTAAGTTTATTCAAGTCGCAAAAGGCTTTGATGTAGCTGACAATGAAATTGTATTAAGAGTTGAAGAAGGGGACTTAGTGATAACAGGGGATATTCCTTTAGCTGCTGAAGTTATAGAAAAGGGTGCTGTTGCTTTAAATCATAGAGGGGAGCTTTATACAACTCAGAATATTAAAGAAACTCTTAATATGAGAGACTTTATGGATACGTTGCGATCTAGTGGTTTAGAAACGGGAGGTCCTTCGGCAATGAACCAAGCTGATAGGCAGGCTTTTGCTAACCAGCTTGATAAGTTTTTAAGTCGTAGAAAGAAATGACTATTTGTATTACGCCTTAAGAAAAATTAGTAATAAGCTAATCAACGATTAGGTTTAAGTTAGAGGCAATTAAATTCTCTGGGTTTTCTTCATCTACTTTAACACCAAGTAAAAACACTCTATCTATTTCAATTTTATTGTTTACTAAATACGTGGCTATTGCCTTTGCGCGAGAGGCTGCTAAATATTGTAAAGCATAATTATCTGGTGGTATTAATGCTGCTAATTTCTCCTGTGCAACGGTATAAAAATTACCTGATTGTGGGGCTATTAGCCTAGGAGTACCAAATAAAGATTTTTCAGCTAAGTTTGGAAACTGTTGTATAAACAGGTTGGCCAATAGGCGCTGATAATTTTCATCTTTATGCGCTAATTTTTTTGGTAATTCTTTTTTACTTTTTTCTTGAGTTAATTCATTAATACGTAATTCTAAGATTTGTTTATCTAATGCCACGGCTTGCATTTGAGGCCAATCTTTCGCTGAAAATGCTGTTCCTTCAATTTCTAGTTTTAATGCTGGACGTTTAGAAAGAGCATTGCTTAATTCATCTAGTTTTTTTAGCTGCTCGGCATCAAGTTCTGCTCTACCTGCTGAGAAAGTAACTTTACTAATATCTTTGTCACTACTAAATAATGAAGCGATGGCATTAAATGGAGAGCTTATAATTTTAGTTAAAACGTTAGCTAAGGAATCAAAAATTATACCTGCAACACTAAATTCAGGATTATCAAGGTCTCCTACTATAGGTACACTTAAGGCTATTTTTCCTTCATTATCTTGTAATAATGCTATGGCTAAATCTAGTGGTAAGGAAACTGCGTTTGGGCTTTCTACTTCTTCACCTAAAAGTAACTGATCAATAAATAAGCTATTTGAAGCATTGAGTTGATTATCGCGGATTTTGTATTCAAATTTTAAGGTTACATTGCCTTTTTCAATTTTTCGTCCAGAAAACTCAACCATATAGGGGGTTATTAAAGGTAACGGCATGCTATTAAAGGCAACTTTAAAGTCAGAATCACCTTTGCTGGGTAAAACTTTTCCTTTAATGGTAACAGGGGCATAATTGGCAATTCGGCCATCTAAATTAATTTTTATATTGGCATCTTTTTCTGAAGAAATACCATTCACTGACCCTTTTAAGTGATTGATATGAGCTGAAAATGGCAGTATCAATGATTTATCTGAAAAGTCAGATATGCCATCTGTCATTACAAAATGTTTGATTTTAAAATTAACTGGTGAAGTTTTTTCTGTTGGTTTTTCATCAGAATGTGGTTTTTCAGCTTTGCTATTATCAATAACGATATCACTAATATTGGTGGTTTTATCTTTTTTGATTATTACGCGAGCATAGGGGCGGTCAATTTTTATAGCGTCTATAACATACTTGTTTTTGGCTACGTCTATATCAATATTATTGATACTTAGTTTTTTCCATTTAACAAAGTCTTTATTAGAAATTTGGTCGCGAGTGCTGAACTTATCTATATGACTATTCCCTGTTAAAGTAATAGCCAAAGGTTGTTCTTTTATTTGTTGTAAAGCAATATCCAGATTTAAATTAAATAAGCCTGAAATAATATCAAGCTTGGCAAATTGACTGGCATAATGTTGAAAGTCTTTTAGTGGGATATTACTAATGTCCAACTTAAGGTTACTCTCAAGCGGTTCAAGAACAGCACTTCCTTGGGCAGCTAAATGACCTGTGTTATTAAAATCAAATGCTAGGTTAAAGGGGAGAGCTACCCCTTTTTTTGTTGATAATTGTGTTGAACTTATATTAATTGAGCTTAAGTTGGTGGGAACAGCTGGAGAAAATGTTTTATCGATAAAGTTAAAAGTAAAGTTATTCAGTTCAAATTGTTTAACTAATACATTCCATGGTTTGGATTTACTATTATCTGCTGGGATTGGTGTGTTGTTTGTTGCTGTTGGATCAGTATTTGTTGAAAAAAGTGACTGATAATTAATGCTGCCATCCGAATTTAACCAAGCTTTAAAGTGAGCATTTTTTGAAGAAACTTTATTAATTTCAATACTCTGTTGCAATAAATCAACAGCAATGCCAGAAATCGTAAAACTTGGAATATCAATGAGTGAATCTTTAAGCCCTTTTTCGACTAGTTGAAAATCTATAAGGGATACATCGGCATTATTAATTAGTAATTGAGTTGAATGTCTTGTGCTAGTAAATTGATAATCAGCTTTAATTAATTCAGAGCCTTTTAAGATATTAAAAGCTACTGAATCTTTAAGAAAAAGCTCCCAAACTCTATGGAGATCAAGATTGTTTAGTTTTATATGTCCTTTAGATTCAAGAGGGTTAAGTTTTATTTTACCTCGCCAATCAAAATATCCGCCCGAAGCAAATTTTAATGAGAAACCTAGGTTTGATTGTTTATCAACAATAGTTGTAAAGTTTTTTATGTCTAGGTTTAAAGGATAAATATCTTCTTGCTGGCCTTGGGATTTAATATTGTCAGTCCAGCTTATTTTCCCTTCTGATATTGATAGTTGCCCAATAGTAACTGGAAAAAGGTCGTCTGATGATTCTTTATTATCTTTCTTTTTTTGTTCTTCTTCAGGGATTAAATCAGAAAAATTAAAATTAGCTTTTTTATCACGTATAACTGAAATATAAGGTGTTTGAAGTGATAATTGATCAATTTTTAAGGATTGTGTGGAAATTGAATCTAATACAGCGAGGTTGAGATAAAACCGATCAAATTTAACAAATGCATTACTATCTAGTTCATCAATTTGCAGGCCATCAATAGAAAGTTCTATAGAAAAAGGATTAAACTTTACCTGCTTTACTGAAGCATTTCTTTGTAATTGTTCTTGAACTAGGCTGGGGATTTTGTTGGATAGAACAGCCGGCAAGATAGAAAAACCAATAATGGCATATATTGATATTAATATGACAACAAAAAGTAAAGTTGTCTTGATTTTCGAAGAAAGGATGAAAGTAGGCATATTAATTTCCATATAGGCAGGTGTGTCAACAGCATTTATTGATACTTCGTATGGTTTTTATACGAAGTATTATTTAAAAGCCTTAAAGACCAAATTAGGTATTGTTGGCAGGAGTTTGGTGCCCTATGAAAACACGCTAACTTTTGATATAAAACTGACCTTTTAAAATAAACTGAGCTATCAACGGTCAGATAGATATTTTATGTGGCTTAATTTATTCTAACTCTGAAATTTCATCTTCAAGACGATTTATCTTGACTTCCTTTTCTTCGATTTTATTTAGATACTTACGAACCTTATCAATTTCTTGGTATTGCTCAGCTTCCTTCAGATCAGATTCATGCTCTACAATCTCTTTTTTTTCGTCTCTTATCTCTTTGATTAGGTCATCCTTAAGAGCTTTGTCGCTACAGTTTTCCTTGGAATTATTCAATGCTCTTCTTAATCCATCTGCTTTATGCTCATTGCCTTTTTCTTGAGAGATTTTAAGTTGCTTTTCTATCTCACAGAATTTCTTTTCGCAGCCATTTAAATTTTCGCAATTAGATGACGCTATGACAGGGATTGATGTTGTAAATAAAAATAGCCCTGCGAGTGCAACTGTTGAAACTGAAGATAGCCCATTAAATTTTCTAGTCATGATTTCCTCTTTGTTTGCTTGATTGTATAGTTAATCTATTTTTATATTCATCTGATCTATCGCATGAATAGGCGCGTCGTTGCCAGCCATTAAGTCTTTAATAGCGGCATATACCAGTTGATGTTGTTTTACTTGGCTAAGCCCATCAAATGTATTTGAAGTAACGGTTAAAGTATAGTGCCTGTTTCCACCACAAAGTACCTCAACTTGAGAATTGGCAATAGCTTGTTCAATAAGTTGTTTGATTTCAGCAGATATATCAGAAGAGATTTCCATTTAGTAATTAGCCTGTATTTTAAATAAATTGAATTTGTTATGCGTATTTTACAATAAATACTATAAGCAGCATCAATATTCAAAAGTTATTAGATTAATTTAGCCTTTATGAGGCAATTCTACTTCAGTGATAACACCGGCATCAGGGTTTTGAAAAATAGTATCATCAATATTATTTTCACTTCTGGCAACAATACAGCTAACCGTTGCATCGCCTGTAATATTAACGGCTGTGCGTATCATATCTAATATTCTATCAACACCAAGAATTAAACCAATCCCTTCAACAGGTAAGCCAACCTGGTTAAATACCATGGCTAGCATTATTAAGCCAACACCAGGAACGCCTGCAGTACCAATAGATGCCAAAATAGACATGCCGACAACGGTTAAATAGTCGGCGACACCTAAATCAATCCCATAAACATTGGCTATAAATACAGTGGCAACGCCTTGCATAATGGCTGTGCCATCCATATTAATGGTCGCACCTAAAGGAACGGTAAATGCTGCTGTGGAGTTATCAACACCTAAACGTTTTTCAACGACTTGTAAGGTGACAGGAATAGTGGCATTTGAGCTTGCAGTACTAAAAGCGAAGATATGTGCAGGGCGCATTTTTTTTATAAATAGCCATGGGTTTAATTTAGCAAATAGGGTAAGTAATAAGCTAAAAGTACCAAAACCATGTAGTAACAAGCACAAAACAACCACTGAGAAATAACCAATCATTGGTAAAACTAGTCCAATACCTTGAATTGAAAAAGTTTTTGCCATTAAAAAGAAAACTCCGATAGGGGCAAAGTCCATCACTAAAGTGACGACATTCATCATAACTTCATTTAATTTTTCGGCGGTTGCTGCTAATTGGCGGCCAATTTCTCCCGTCATTAACATGGCAATAGCAAATATAATCACAAAGAAAATGATTTGTAACATATTGCCTTCAGCAAAGGCATTTATAGGATTGCTGGGAACTATGTTGATAAATACATCGGTAAGTGGTGGGGCTGGCTTTGGGGTGAAACTAGCTGCCCCCGTAACTTGCTCAAACCCTTCTCCTGGTGCTATTAAAATGGCAACTACTAAAGCTAGAGTAATGGCTAAGCCTGTTGTTAAAATATATAAAGCAAAGGCTTTGAAACCAACACGGCCAAGAACGGCTATATCGCCAATACCACAAACACCGCAAATTAAAGAAAATGTAACTAATGGCACTACTAGCATTTTTAAGGAATTAACAAAAGCAGCACCTACAACATGAAATAAGCCATTAACAAAGTAAGTTTGTATAAAATTTATATCACTAGCAAAGGCATTTATTAGGCTACCCGTGATTAAGCCAATCCCCATAGCAATAAGGATTTTTGTGGTAATAGACATTTTATTATTCATATGAGAATGGCTCTTTATTTATGATGTAACTGTAAGGTTTCTTAAAAATATTTTAAGATCGAATTAATTGAATTTATATCTAATTCAGATGTTCTAATATGTTTTTGACATAAAGCGCCTCTAAAGCCTAAATAATCGGCATTTAAACTAATGAGTTCCGCTATATCCTGTTGCTTTAGTGAACCCGCTAAACCACAAAGCAGCTGAGCAGATTTTGCTTGGCTGACAAATTGTTTAATATTTGTATCATCCATCACTTGTGATAATGAGCCATTATTTTTGTCCATAGTATCTAGCATTACACCATGAAATCCAGCTTGTTTAAGTACGTCTATGGTTTCGATATCTGGACTGGTATCAGCAAATAGCACTGCAATTAATTTGTGTCCTTGTTGGTTTATCTCTGATAGTTTGGATATAGTTCCTTGCCAGTCTCCACCAGGAAAAAAACCAATTTTAGTATAATCAACGCCAGTTTTAACCATGGCTTTTACAGCATCAAAGACAATATCTGCTTGCATAGGTAGGTCACCTACGGTTGCACTGACAGGTTTTTGTTGCTTAATTTCATTAACAATAGTGGTAACTTCTTCAATTGATAATGCACCTAGTGCGCCTTGCTCCGGTTGTTTTAGGTCAATAATATCAACAGTTGTGTTTAGAATTAGCCTTGCTTCCTCAAGACTGTTCACACTTGCGAGCATTCCTGTCATGTTTTTTCTTGCTCCTGCTTATGCTCTTCAACTATCTCCATTAACCAGCCCCATGCTTCAAGTTCTTTTTCACCCGCTGTTTTATTTAAACCAATGCTTAAATAATCAATCTCAGGTTGTATTTTATCTAAGGGAAGCATTTTTAATCGACTAACTAATATAGCAGCTTCTAAGACGGCAAATTGTGCACGGTTAAAACCTGCAAAAGCGGCATGATTCACGCTGTGAATAGCTTTGCAAAAAAGCTTAGGGCGTGTTTCGTCATCTTCAACTCGGATTAGCTTTAATTCTTTATGTGCTAATGCAGAAGAAAGATAATTTCCTGTGATTTTTTCTGTTGGCGTTAAAGGCCAGTCACGCCTGCCTGTTAAGCAACCTGCAAAGATACGTACATCATCACAATAATTTATTACCACTGATTCTGATTGTAGAATATTATTAAGAGTGGTCGAGGGACGAAAGGGGAGGATGATAAATTCATCATTACTGATATGTATGCCCATGGGTGCAATATGAGGTATACCTTCTGCATTTTGAGTGGTAACTAAAACTTCTTGTATCATTTATTCTTTTGTAAAGTGGTTCCGGCGGGTTTAAAAGTGTGCAAATCAATTGTTGATTCATTGAGCTCAGTTGCACAGCCCCATGTTAATGATTGATCTTGATTGAATCGTTTACCTAATTCCCATGCAATTTCAGCGCGAGCTAATTCCACACCTAAATAAAAGGCATGGCTAGCATCATCGTCTACTTTTAAGGATGGAAATAGATCAAAAGGGTCGGTAGCTGTATGTAAGCCATCACGATTATAAATATGAACCCCTTCTGTACTGGTTTGAATCCGAAAGCTAGGGTCTCTAATAGCAGAGGCAAACTCTTCTATTTCATCTAATCGATAAGGGAAAGGTGATGTGTCATGCACTGTCATTAAATTAGAATCGATATGCTTGGGCAGAGTGTTGTGTTGTTCTGCCGCGAACATAATACGTCTAGCACAATCAGCTTCTTTGATGGCGCGACGAGCATGCTGACTAACTTCTGTGGCTAGAATATGATTAATATTTAATTCAGAACACATACCTAGTAGTAAAGTGTTCATACCAGAGGTGTCGGCATGAGTTAATTCGGTAATATTGCCAACACCCATCATCATTTCAATTTCTGGATGTTGTTGTCTAAACTTGAAGTTTCTTGCAACCGATTCAGTAAAGCCAAAGTGAATCGGGTCTAAAATAGGGTCAACAATAAAATCTTTATTTTTACTCTGTAATACAGAAATGGCATGCTCAAGTGAAGATAAGTCACCGTGTATTTCGGGTATTAAAATGGGAGTGGCATCAACTTCATCGGCTATCCAAATACTTTTGTTGGTTAAGCTCAGCATATAATCTGCCCCAGCTTTTGCACCACGAAGTAAATCGTCATCCTCTAAAGAATCAATACTGACAGTAAAGCCTTCTTGTTTTAAGGTGACAATAATTTCTTCCATAAGAGGGAATTTGGTGCCAGGTAAGCAGCCAATATCTATCACATTAGCCCCTTGTCGTTGGTAGTAGTAAGCACGTTTTACTACTTCATCAACTGTTACATTGGGAGCATCAACAATTTCGGCAAATATTTTAACCTTATAGCTAGATAAATCGTATTGGTGGGCGGCTTTACCAAAATAGATAGGTAAGTCTTTTAATTCTTCTGGCCCACGTTCTATTGGTAAACCTAATTCAGCAGATAAAACCTCTATATCACCGCGACAACGACCTGGTAGTACAATTTTATCAGCATTAAATGTTTCTTTGAGGCGGCGAGCAATCATATCTGTCGTCATTAAAGCGGCTACTTTTAGCCCCAGTTGATGCACTGTATAAGTGAATTCTGGCTGCATTTTTTCTAAAATTTGATTTAATTGCTTTTCAGCAAGTTTGCCAGTCAAAAATAGAATATGTTCAGGTTTATCAGTCATTATGCTAACGATTTAATGCGCTGTTTAACACTATCAATTAATTCATCAACACTTTCAACCACCTCGGTATATTCAAAAGTGCGGATTTTATCTGTTGCTTCAAGGTCAATTTTACGGGGGTAAACCATTACTTTACCTCCAGGCGCGGTTGTTTCCATCTCAGGTGCTATATCACAAGGATAAACAATACTGGGTACTCTGCATTTACCCGCTTGGGAATATAAATTAGTCACTAAAGAATCAGCAATACCTAAAACACATTTAGCAATTGTGTTTGATGTAGTCGGCGCCATAACAAAGGTGTGGTAATAGCCTTTGTAAAAGTGCCCAACAGGTGGTGAAGATGCGGCTTTATCACGATAGACAGAATGTCTAGCTCGTACTTCTTTAAGGTCTACACCATACATTTTTAATACTTCTTCACCAGCTTGACTTAAATATAAATCAACATTATCCACAGTTAGCAGGAATTCAAGGCATTCTTCTATATAATGGCCAGAGCCAGTAATAGCCCAGGCAATTTTTGGTTGATTTTTATTTAGGTTGCTCATGTGGGGCATTATACCTGATGAAAATTAATCATTAGCTTGGAATTTATTGATTATTTTATTTAAAGAAGAGCTTTTTTATGAATAGAGAAGAGGTTTATGTTCAGTAAAATCAAAAAACCACTTGTTATGGGTATATTAAATGTAACACCAGACAGTTTTTCTGATGGTGGAGAATATACTCAGGTTGATGCTGCTATTTCACAAGTTAAATTAATGGTGACTGAAGGTGCTGATATTATTGATATTGGCGGTGAGTCGACGCGACCAGGTTCAAAATCTGTTTCTGCTGAAGAGCAAATTTCAAGAGTTATTCCAGTAATTAAAGCTATAAAAGCTGAGTTGCCTAAAGAATTGTTGATAAGTATAGATACAACACTAAGTCTTGTTGCAAAAGCTGCTTTAGACGCAGGAGCGAACATTATTAATGATATTTCAGCAGGACAGGGAGATAAGGATATTCTGTCTGTAGCAAGTGAATATGATGTGCCTATTATTTTGATGCATATGAAAGGAACACCACAAAATATGCAGGATAATCCTAGCTATATCGATGTGGTAGCTGAGGTATGTGATTCATTGAAGAGTAGAGTGGATGATGCGCTTGCAGCAGGCATAAAAAAACAAAACATTGCATTAGACCCAGGCATTGGGTTTGGTAAAAGAAGGGAAGACAATATTAATTTATTGGCTAATTTAGATAAAATTGTTTTACTTGGTTATCCTGTTTTACTTGGGACCAGTAGAAAGCGTTTTATGGGGAGTTTGTGTGATGTATCAGAGCCTGCTGAATTAATTACTGCAACAGCTGTCACTACAGCATTAGGAGTTATGTCTGGTGTCACTATGTTTAGAGTGCATGATGTAAAAGAAAATAGACAAGCTGTTGATGTGGCTTGGGCCATAAAAAAAGCTAGAGAAAATGTTACATCCTAAGTTAATTGAATTAGAAGAGAGCTTTAAACCCTCTATATTGATACAACTGTTTGATCCACTTCTAGAGCAAAAACAGATAGAGTTGTGGATTAAAAGGGATGATTTAATTCACCCTGTTATTTCTGGGAATAAGTGGCGAAAACTTAAATATATTCTGGATCATGCTTTATCAATAAAGGCTGATACTATAGTCAGTATGGGGGGAGCGTATTCCAATCATTTGCATGCGTTGGCGTATGTGGGTAAACAGTTAGATTTACAAACGGTTGCCTATATTAGAGGAGAGCGACCAAAAAAGTTCAGTTCAACCTTGAGTGATCTTGAGCGCTGGGGGATGAAATTGAGATTTGTTTCTCGATCAGATTATAGGGAATTACGGCAATATAAAAATCATGATGCCTTGCCTGGTATTAAAGCTGATGAATATTGGCTTCCTGAAGGTGGAGCAACTCAGTTGGCTCTTAAAGGTATTGCAGAAATAGTCTCTGAGCTTGATGGTAATTATGACTTTCTGTGTGTACCATGCGGGACGGGTACAACAATGGCTGGGTTAATAAATGTATGTTCAGATGATTGCTCTGTTTTAGGTTTTTCAGCGTTAAAAGGCGGGGTTTTTTTGGCTGATGATATCGAACCATTATTGAAAAATAATAAACAAAATTGGTCAATTCAGTTAGATTATCATTTTGGAGGATTTGCAAAGTCTAGTAATGAGCTATTATTATTTATAGAACATTTCTTTAACCAGCATGGAATCGAGCTGGAGCAAGTGTATACGGGAAAGATGTTTTATGGATTGTTTGATTTAATTGAACGTGACTATTTTAAAAAGGGGCAAAAAATAATAGCGGTCCACACGGGTGGCTTGCAAGGAAAGCTTGTTAAATAGTTAGGTTGTTTCTGAATATAGGTTGATAGTTTGAAAAATATATTAAAAGATATTATTAAATCCCCGCAGTTTGCTGAAGGGACTGCGTGGAATCGTAGAGAATTTAATGCAAATGATCTGGTGGTAAAGGAAGGGGAAATAGCAACTTCACTTTTCTTTGTTGAAAAAGGTGAGTTAAGAGTTACAAGGCATGTTGACTTGGGCGGGGATAAAGGGATTCAGCCAGGAGTCGGTGAGTTGAAAGAAGGGGCTATTTTTGGTGAAAGTTGTTTGCATTCAGCCTTGCCACGTATTGCAACGGTTATGGCCACTACCGAAGTATCGTTGTTAGAATTGGACGGGGAAAGGTTAAGTATATATTTAGACGACAACCCTATTAAAGGTTATTTATTCTATAAAAACCTATTTGGTATTGTTATTGGACGTTTAAATAATGCCAATCATACGGTAGAAACTCTTATGGCGTGGGGGTTAAAAGCCCATGAGATTGATAAGCACTTATAAATCTCCATGTTTATGAGCATGTTATAGGTTGGTTTTAAGTTTTAGCTAATCGCTCTTTGCTAAAACAGTGTGGAAGGTCGTATGTTTTGAATTATTAACTATCATTAAATATATGGCAATATCTTTCGGATTTTATTGCTGTAATTTATTATGCATGGTATAAAGGTAAGTTCATTTTTGTATTAATACTCACATTTATCGACACGGCTGGTAGGGTGCTAGTTTTTTAACTGGTTTCTAGGCGGGATAGGTGGAGGCGAAACCCAGGTTTGTCGCTTGTTAAAGCGATAACCGAATAACTTTAGGAGAAACAAATGGCAGCAGTGTCAATGCGTCAAATGCTAGAAGCAGGTGTTCACTTTGGACATCAAACACGTTACTGGAACCCAAAAATGGCTTCATACCTTTTTGGTGCGCGTAACAAGATTTATATTATCGATTTAGAGCAAACTCTTCCATTATTTAATGATGCGATGAACTATCTAGGTCAAATGACAGCAAATAAAGGCAATATCTTATTTGTTGGAACAAAAAAATCTGCGCGTAAAACAGTTGCTGAAGAAGCAGTACGTTGTGGGATGCCTTATGTAAACCATCGTTGGTTAGGTGGTATGTTGACTAACTTTAAAACAATTAAAAAATCAATTAATCGTTTAAAAGAGTTAGAAGCAATGAAAGCTGATGGCACTTTATACCAAAAGTTCAGTAAGAAAGAAGCTTTAGGTATGGAACGTGAAATGGAAAAACTTGATCGTAGTCTTGGTGGTATTAAAGATATGCGTGGTACACCAGATGTACTATTCGTATTGGACGTAGGTTACGAAAAAAATGCAGTAAATGAAGCGAAAAAACTAGGTATTCCAGTTGTTGGCATCGTTGACTCAAATAACTCACCTGAAGGTATTGATTACGTTATCCCTGGTAACGATGATTCAATCCGTGCAGTTAAATTATATTGTCAAACTGCTTCAGCTGCAGTTTTAGAAGCAAAATCTGCTGGCTTGGCTAACTCAGCAAAATCTGAAGATTTTGTTGAAGAAGTTAAAACTGAAGAAGCTTAATCGCTGATGTAAAATTTTGGTTATAGTTCATATAACCATTTTAAACGCCTCCTTTATTAACTATTGGGGGCGTTTTTTTAGTAAAGAATTTAAGGGTTAGATAGAATGAAAATTACGGCTGTAATGGTTAAGGAACTTCGTGAAAGAACAGGTTCTGGAATGATGGAATGTAAAAAGAACTTGACTGAAGCTAATGGCGATATGGAATTAGCTATTGAAAATATGCGTAAATCAGGCCTTGCCAAAGCAGATAAAAAAGCAGGTCGTGTAGCAGCTGAAGGCGCTATTGGCATTAAAGCAAGTGATGATGGCAAAACTGTTGCTATGATCGAAATAAATAGTGAAACAGATTTTGTGGTAAAAAGTGAAGACTTTAATGGTTTTTTAACAGCAGTAACAGAGGCTGTATTAAACAACGATTTAAAAGATACTGAGCAATTAGCTGAAACAGTATTAGCAAGCGGTGATTCAGTTGAAACTACTCGTCGTGCTTTAATTGCTAAAGTTGGTGAAAATATTTCAATTAGACGTTTTGAAAAATATTCAAACGTTGAAGGCGGAACAGCTTGTTATTTACATGGTGGTAAAATTGCTGTCATTATCGAATTGGCAAAAAATGATGCTGAACTAGGTAAAGATATCGCAATGCATGTGGCTGCTGTTAACCCAGCATGTGTATCTGAAGATCAAGTTTCTGAAGACGTTATTCAGAAAGAAAAAGATATCTTTACGGCTCAAGCACTAGAAAGTGGCAAAAAACCAGAAATCGTAGAAAAAATGATTGTTGGTAGAATTAAAAAATTCTTAGCTGAAACAACACTTGAAGGTCAAGCGTTTATTAAAGACGACAAAATGACTGTTGCGCAATTAACTAAGTCTAAAGATAATTCTGTTGTTCGTTTTACTCGTTTTGAAGTAGGCGAAGGTATCGAAAAAGAAGAGCTAGATTTTGCTGAAGAAGTAAAAGCTCAGGCGCAAGCTTCTGCTTAATTGACTAAGAAACTCAGTTTCTACTGGGTTTTTTATGAGCCACAAGGAAGTGGCGAATGCAGTTTTTGCAGGAGCAAAAAACTGTGAGCCATAAGGAGTTAGGACATGCAGTTTTTGCAGGAGCAAAAAACTGTGAGCCACAAGGAATTAGTACGTGCGGTTTTTTCAGGAGCAAGAAACTGCAAGCAACAGGGAAGTAGTATTTAGAATTTATGCTAATACAGTATTTGTATATAGTTTTTAAATTTACACTTAATTTATTATTTATAGGATTTTTGATCATGACTCAAATGATATGCAAACGAATTTTACTTAAATTAAGTGGCGAAGCTTTAATGAGCGAAACAGGTGGAAGTATTGACGCTAAAATAGTCAAACGTCTTGCAGCTGAAGTTAAAGAATTATGTGATGCCGGTGTTGAAGTTGGACTTGTAATCGGTGGTGGAAATATATTGCGAGGCAAGGAACAAGCTGCAGAAGGCTTAAATAGAGTGACAGGCGACCAGATGGGGATGCTTGCAACTGTAATTAATGCGCTGGCTATGCAAGACTCACTTGAGCATTTAGGGCAACAAGTTCGCGTAATGACTGCACTAAAAATAAATCAAGTTTGTGAAGATTATATTCGTCGTAAAGCAGTAAGACATTTAGAAAAAGGGCGTGTTGTGATTTTTGCTGCAGGTACTGGAAATCCATTTTTTACGACTGATTCAGCAGCAAGCCTTAGAGCGATAGAAATTGATGCTGAATTAATGATTAAAGCGACAAAAGTTAAAGGTGTTTTTTCAGCTGATCCTGAAAAAGATGAAAACGCTAAGTTTTATTCAAGAGTAACGTATGATGAGGCGCTAGATCAACGTTTAAACGTAATGGATACAACGGCTTTAGTCTTATGCCGTGAAAATGACCTCCCAATGCGAGTTATGAATGTTTTTGAACCAGGATCAATTATGCGCCTTATGCAAGGCGAAGACATCGGTTCTCTGATAGAAAAAGGTTAGGAATAAATAAATGATTAATGATATAGAGCAAGATGCGTCAGTGCGGATGGGTAAAAGTGTAGATGCACTACAAAAAGCATTTACAAAAATAAGAACAGGCCGTGCACATCCAAGTTTGTTAGATCAAATTACCGTTTCTTATTACGGATCTGATACACCGTTATCTCAAGTTGCAAACGTATCAGTTGAAGATTCTCGTACCCTTAAAGTATCGCCATGGGAAAAAGATATGGTTAAGGCAATTGAGAAAGCTATTATGGGTTCAGATTTAGGTTTAAACCCAACGACTCAAGGTTTAACTATTAGAATTCCTTTGCCACCTTTAACAGAAGAGCGACGTCGTGACTTAGTTAAAGTTGTTAAAGGTGAAGCTGAACAAGGCCGGGTAGCTGTTAGAAATATTCGCCGTGATGCCAACTCTGAAATTAAAGAAGCATTAAAAGAGAAAATGGTTTCAGAGGATGAAGCGCATGATGGTGAAGAAAAAATCCAGCAAATTACAGATAAATTCATAAAAGAGATTGAAAAGTACCTTGAAGTTAAAGAGGCTGACCTACTTTCAATGTGATTTCTTGGAAATATAACGATTGATAATGGACAAATCTATGACAGATAACGGTAATCCACGGCATATTGCTATTATCATGGATGGTAATGGTCGCTGGGCAAAAAAGAAATTGATGCCAAGGATTATTGGCCACAGGGCTGGTGTAAAAACAGTTAGGAAGGTTGTTGAGTTCTGTGTCCAAGAAAAGATAGAAGTTTTATCTTTATTTGCTTTCAGTAGTGAAAACTGGCGCCGACCTAAAAAAGAAGTCAACATGTTAATGGAGCTGTTTATGGGAACACTTCAATCACAGGTTGATAAACTTGATAAAAATAATATCAAGTTACATATTGTTGGTGATAAAAGTGCTTTTTCTGAAACGCTGCAAGAAAAAATAGCTTCAGCTGAAAAACAAACCGAAAATAATACGGGGCTTAACCTTGTTATAGCCGCTAATTATGGTGGTCGCTGGGATATTACTCAAGCATTCCAGAAAATTGCAGAAAAAATTTCTACAGGTGAGTTGAAGGCTGAGGATGTTGATGAGTCAGTTATTAATGACCACATTACTACTGCGGGTCTTCCTGAGCCAGATCTATTTATTCGGTCGGGTGGTGAAGAGAGAATAAGTAATTTTTTGTTATGGCAACTAGCGTATACAGAATTTTATTTTACAGAAACTTTATGGCCAGACTTTAATCAAACTTTATTAGCAGATGCTATTAATAGTTTTAAAAATAGGCAGAGACGATTTGGTCATACAGGTGAACAAATCATTGAATCTGCTAATTCTAATACACAATAATAATTAAAACGATGTTATTACAACGAATTACAACAGCCTTGATTTTAGCCGCAGTTGCTATAACAGCTATCTTCACACTTCCTATTATGTATTTTTACCCATTTATAGGTGTGATCGTATTGATCGCAGCATGGGAATGGACGGGATTATCATCAATTAATAGCGTTACAGGTAAAGTACTCTTTTTATTATCATTGATTTTACCAATGCTATTTATTGCATTTTGGACTTATATTTTAGAGTTTTTATCTGTTTTATTAGAATGGCCTGCAATTAAAGATTATTCAGGTATTCTAGAGTGGTTGGTAATTGGCCCTGTAATATTCTGGGTAATGATGATGTTACTCATTAGAAAAGCACCAGAAGAGTTATTAGCTCTAGAATTAAAAACACGATATAAAGTTTTTATTGGATGGTTTGTTTTATTTGCAGCATGGATGTTTATTGTTAAGTTAAGAGCTTTTTATGGCCCAGGTGCTGTGATGTATTTCTTAATACTTATCTGGGCAGCCGATATAGCCGCTTACTTTTCTGGTAAAAAGTTTGGTGTTGATAAGTTAGCACCATTAATTAGCCCAGGGAAAACAGTACAAGGTATGTATGGAGCTATGGGGTCAGCACTCGTTTGTGGAATCGTTTTAGCCTTATATTATGGTTACCCGATTATGATCGCAACTGACTTTATCATGCTGTCTTTATTGACAGTGTTAGTGTCAATTTATGGTGATTTGTTTTTTAGTCTCGTTAAACGTAAAAACAATGTAAAAGATAGTGGAACAATTTTACCTGGTCATGGTGGTGTTCTTGATCGTATTGACAGTGTAATTGCAGCGGCACCTTTTTATTATGCAGGTGTTATTTTAATTGGACGAGGAGTGTTTTCATGAAGGGAATATGTATTCTTGGAGCAACAGGTTCAATTGGAGTAAGTACTTTAGATGTAGTAGCTAGGCATTCTGATAAATATAAAGTTATTGCCTTAACAGCCAATACAAATATTGATGTTTTGTATGAACAATGTATTGCTCATACGCCTGAATATGTCGTTGTTGTTAATGAAGAAAAGGCTGAGTTATTCAAACAGAAGATTAAAAACTCAGCTGTATCTGATACTAAGGTTATGTCAGGAGCCAAGTCATTAGAAATTGTCTCAACTTTAGATAATGTAGATTCTGTCATGGCGGCTATTGTTGGAGCTGCAGGGTTATTATCAAGTTTAGCAGCAGCAAAAGCGGGTAAAACTGTATTGCTGGCAAATAAAGAATCATTAGTTATGTCTGGTGATATTTTTATGCAAGCTGTACGTGAGTCTGGAGCTAAATTATTACCCATTGATAGTGAACATAATGCTATTTTTCAATGTATGCCAGCAGGCTATGTTGCAGGTAATGATGTTAAAGAAGCACGAAGAATTTTATTAACAGCTTCTGGTGGCCCCTTTAGAGAAACGCCTGTTGAAGAGTTACATGATGTAACAGTTGCTCAAGCTGTTGCGCACCCAAAATGGTCTATGGGGCGTAAAATATCTGTTGATTCTGCGACGATGATGAATAAAGGCTTGGAATTAATTGAAGCCTGCTTGTTATTTAATATGTCACCGGATGACATTCAAGTTGTTATTCACAAGCAAAGCATTATCCACTCAATGGTTGATTATGTAGACGGTACTGTTTTAGCTCAAATGGGTAATCCAGATATGAGAGTGCCTATCGCTCATGCAATGGCTTGGCCTGATCGTTTTGAGTCAGGCGTTGAGCCATTAAATATTTTTGATGTAAAACAAATGGATTTCGCAGAGCCTAGTCTTGAAAGGTTTCCTTGTTTAAGGCTTGCTTATGAGGCAATTAAAGCCGGTGGCATCATGCCAACAGTGCTAAATGCAGCTAATGAAATTGCGGTAGATGAGTTTTTAAATGAACGCATAAAATTTACTGATATTTCTGTTGTTATTGAGCAATGTATGTCGAATTTTTCTGCTGATAAAGCAGATAGTTTAGAACATATTTTAGACGCAGATAAACAAGCAAGAGATCAATCCTATAAAATTATTAAGGAAATGTCTTAATAATGGAGTTTTTATATACTGTTTTCCATTTTATTGTAGCGATTGGCTTATTAGTTGCAATCCATGAATTTGGTCACTTTTGGGTTGCTAGGAAAGCAGGTGTTAAAGTTCTTCGGTTTTCTATCGGTTTTGGAAAAGTAATTTGGTCATATCAAGGATCAGCTGATTCAACTGAATATGTGTTGTCAGCAATTCCTTTAGGTGGCTATGTAAAAATGGTTGATGAAAGAGAAGGAGTGGTGAGTGATGAAGACCTGCCTTATTCTTTTAATCGTAAATCAGTAATAGCTCGGGCTGCTATTATTGCAGCAGGCCCAATCTTTAATTTATTGTTAGCTGTCATTTTGTTATGGGCTGTTTTTATTATTGGTGAAACAGGCATGAGGCCAATAATTGGGGAAATACAGCAAGATACCCTTGCAAGTGCAGCAGGTTTCTCTGAAGGCGATGAGATTCTTCAAGTTAATGGTGAGAATGCACCAACATGGCCTGAAGCTATGAATTTATTGTTTTCATCTGCTATGCAGGGAGAGCAAAACATTCATGTTGTCGTTAAAAATAAAGATGAAATAGAACAATCATATACGCTTTTGTTATCTGAAGATGATGCGGAAACTCCCGAGAAGCTGTACGGAAAATTAGGCCTAAAGCCTTGGTCACCGACTCTAGAACCGATTATAGGAAAAGTGATTGATCAGTCACCGGCTCAAACTGCAGGTTTACAAATTGGCGATTTAATCATTTCAGCTGATCAACAAGTTATGATTGATTGGATACAATGGGTTGAGTACGTTAAAAGTCGCCCAGAAGTATCAATACAGCTAATAGTTGAGAGAGAAGGTGTTCATCTTCCCATGGTTATTGTGCCAGAAAGAATTGAAACAGAAGACAATAGTTACGGACGTATTGGTGCAGGTGTTGATGTCCCTGAAGACTTGCTTAGTTCAATGCAAACATCTTATTCTTTGGCGCCTTTTGAAGCATTAGTAGCAGCATTTGATAAAACTTGGTTTTATTCAAAAACGACTGTAGAAATGATGGGTAAAATGATTGTAGGGAAAGCCTCAGCTAAAAACCTAAGTGGCCCTATCAGCATTGCTCAGTATGCAGGGCAATCTGCTGAACTGGGAATTGTTCCATTCTTCAAGTTTTTAGCGTTAGTTAGTATTAGTCTTGGTGTTTTAAATTTATTACCCGTGCCTGTATTAGATGGTGGGCATTTAATGTTTATTGCGATTGAGGCAATAAAAGGCAGTCCTGTCTCAGAAACAATACAAATGTATTTTCAGCAAGCAGGAATGCTGATGTTAATGTCTTTAATGATTTTTGCAGTTTTTCTCGATATAAGTCGGCTTTTTCAATAAAGGTTATATTTTTTTACAAAACTACAATTAACATTAATTAAGCAAGTGTTTGGGTGGGGGTGTGATAAATAAACTCACTTTGACTGGAACAAAAATAAATTTTAATAGTCCATCAAGGACATTCAATTTACTGTAAACGGATTATGAAATCATTTAAAACGCTCATATCAACTTTGTTAGCCTGTTCTTTATTAGTATCAATGCAAATTCGTGCTGATGAAGATGCTGTTAGGCAATCAGTTAAAAAAGCAATGCCAAGCTTAAAAGTTGATTCAATAACACCGTCAGCTGTTAAAGGCTTATATGAAGTAATTGCTGGGCCAAATATACTTTATGTTTCAGATAGTGGGCAGTATTTATTGCAAGGGCATTTAATTGACCTTGTTGCCAAAAAAGATTTAACCGAGCAAAAAATGGCTGGGGCTAGAAGTGTTGCACTTACTGAGATGGGTGAAGACAACATGATTATTTTTAAGCCAGAAAAAAGCAAATATAAAGTTTTTATTTTTACTGATATTGATTGTGGCTATTGTCGTAAATTACATACAGAAATGGATAAGTACTTGGCTGAAGGTATTGCCATTCAATATATGTTTTACCCAAGAGCAGGTAAAGGATCAGCTTCTTATAAAAAAGCAGTATCTGTTTGGTGTGCAGATGACCGAAATAAAGCATTAACAATTGCTAAAAATGGTGGGGATTTAGAGGAAAAAACTTGTGAAAACCCAATTGATAAACATATGGAATTAGCTACAAAGTTTGAAGTAAGAGGGACACCAATGATTGTTACTGAAAGTGGCACTGTTCTTCCAGGTTATGTTCCAGCAGATCGACTAGCTCAAGCTCTAGCGAGCGAATAATACTCCTTATGCTGTAGTTAATTTATTTAACAAAGTTGCGATAAATTATAGGCATGATTAGATTTACAGTAGGAGGGGCTTATTGGCCGCGACAGCTCTTGGTTTTCCATTCGCGACCAAATAGGCCCGCTCTTACGGATAAGAAACGCTAATTTTTTATAACCCTGTGTTTATTAGTTAAAGTATTGTTTCTATATCCACCTTATTTACTGCTTATTCATATAAATAAGCATCTACAAAAACTCTCTTTTATATATTCTCACCCCTGTAACGAGGTATTTATATAATAGATATCAAATATAAATTTTCATTTTTAGGTAACTTATTGTCATGTTAGACCCTCGTTTATTCAGATCCGATATTGAAGAAGTAAAAAAGCAATTAGATAGACGTTCTTATGCTTTTGACACAAATGCTTATGAAGGATTAGAAAGCAGACGTAAAGCTGTTCAGATTAATACTCAAGAGTTACAAAATGAGAAGAATAAAAGTGCAAAAAGCATAGGGCAAGCAAAAGCAAAAGGTGAAGATATTCAGCCTTTGCTTGATCAAGTGCAGCACTTAGGCGATCAATTAAAGCAAGCTGAAACTGAGTTATCAGATATTCAAAATGAAATGACAGCTTTAATGGAAGCTATTCCTAATTTTCTTGATGAGGTTGTACCAGCAGGGAAAGATGAAGAAGATAATGTAGAAATATCTACATGGGGTGAAATTCCTGAGTTTTCATTTGAAGCTAAAGATCACGTTGATTTAGGTGAATCTAAAGGTTTAGACTTTGAATTAGCGGCTAAAATTGCTAGTGCTCGCTTTGCCGTATTAAAAGGGCCGTTAGCTAGATTGCAGCGTGCAATTATTCAGTTAATGCTTGATACGCATACTGCGGAACATGGCTATTCTGAAACTTACGTACCTTTTTTGGTCAATGCGGATAGCTTATACGGTACAGGGCAGTTACCTAAATTTGAAGCTGACCTATTTAAAGCTAGTGAAGATCCTGCATTATATTTAATACCAACAGCAGAAGTACCTGTAACCAATATGGTTAGAGATGTAATTGTTGATGCTAAAGAAATGCCTTTAAAATTTGTTTGTCATACACCTTGCTTTCGTAGTGAAGCAGGGGCTTATGGGCGTGATGTACGCGGTATGATTCGCCAGCATCAATTTGAAAAGGTTGAGTTGGTACAGATTGTAACCGCTGAGCAATCTGTACAAGCACATGAAGAATTAACCAATCATGCTGAAAATATCCTAAAAAAACTAAACCTAGCGTACAGAAAAGTTTTACTGTGTGCTGGAGATACAGGTTTTTCATCATCAAAAACTTATGATCTAGAAGTCTGGTTGCCTGGCCAAGAGAAGTATCGTGAAATTTCATCTTGTAGTAATTTTAAAGACTTTCAAGCACGTCGTATGCAAGCGCGCTGGCGTAACCCAGAAACAGGTAAGCCTGAATTAGTACATACCTTAAATGGTTCTGGTTTAGCAGCAGGAAGAACATTGATTGCTGTGATGGAAAATTATCAGGATGAGCAGGGTAGAATACATATTCCTGAGGCTTTAAAACCTTATATGGGTGGGATTGAGATAATTGATTAATCTGAGGTGAGTTATGAATAAATTATTAAAATTATTTTTATTGGTCAGCTTGTTGTCGTTCAGTGCAATTTCTAAGGCTGATACAACTGAAGAAATTAAGCAAAGTGCAGAGCAGGGCAGTGCTTTAGGGCAAGCTAAATTAGCATCATTGTATATTTTAGGTCGCGGTGTAGAAGTCGATAATAGACGAGCAGCTCAGTTGATGGAAAAATCAGCAAGACAGGGTTTTGTTGAGGCTCAGGTAGTTATTGCTGCAATGTATGATATGGGAGAAGGTGTTGCTGGGAATAAGGCGATGGCAACTCGTTGGTATGAAAAAGCAGCTAAACAAGGGCATGGCACTTCACTGGCTATTTTAGGGAAAAATCCAGCGGCAAAAGGAAGTGTAAAGTTTGATTATAAAAAGATGCGTTTTAGTGCCTCTCGCCAAATACCAAAGAAATATGCACTTAATATTTTAATGATGAAGTAAAGTTGACTTACTTAGTCACACTAATAGGGGGAGCATTCGATTCCCTCTCTATTCAACAACTTTTGTTACGATTACCTAAACAATTTATCACCTTTTATAAATGACAATTAAAACTCGCTTTGCTCCAAGTCCAACAGGCTACCTTCATGTAGGTGGTGCCAGAACTGCACTTTTTTCATGGTTATATGCCAAGAAAAAAGGCGGAAAGTTTATTTTAAGAATAGAAGATACTGATTTAGAACGTTCAACTCAAGCATCAGTAGATGCTATTTTTGATGGTATGAATTGGTTAGGTTTAACACACGATGAAGGGCCATTTTATCAAACGCAACGTTTTGATCGTTATAAAGAAATTATTCAACAATTATTAGATCAAGGTGATGCTTACCACTGTACTTGTACACGTGAAGAATTGGATACGTTAAGGGAACAGCAAAAAGCCAATAAAGAGAAACCTCGTTATAACGGAAAATGTAAAGCAGCTAACCACTCTGAAGGTGTTATCCGCTTTAAAAACCCTGTTGATGGTGAAGTCGTTATAAATGATTTAGTCAAGGGTGATATTGTTGTCGCGAATAAAGAGTTGGATGACTTAATTATTGCTCGATCAGATGGCACACCTACTTATAACTTAACAGTTGTAGTTGATGATATGGATATGGGGATCAGTCATGTTATCAGAGGTGATGACCATATCAACAATACACCTAGACAAATTAATATTCTTAATGCGCTAGGTGCTGAATTACCAAAATATGCACACGTACCTATGATTTTAGGTTCTGATGGTGCAAGATTATCTAAAAGACATGGTGCTGTAAGTGTAATGCAATATCGTGATGACGGTTTTCTACCTGATGCATTGTTAAATTATTTGGTTAGATTAGGTTGGTCTCATGGTGATCAAGAAGTTTTTTCTATCGATGAAATGATTGAGTTATTTGATCTTGATGGATGCAATGTCTCAGCCTCTACTTTTAACCCTGAAAAACTATTATGGTTAAATCATCAATACATCATGAATGATGAGCCAGAGTATGTTGCTAAGCATTTAGAATGGCATATGAACAATCAAGGTTTAGATGTTGCAAATGGCCCTGCTTTGGTTGAAGTCGTTAAAGCACAAAGAGAACGTAGTAAAACATTGGTTGAAATGGCGGCGGCAAGTCACTATTTTTATCAGGATTTTGAATCTTATGACGAAAAAGCGGCTAAAAAGAACTTTAAAGCTGGATCTGATGAAGTATTACAAGCACTATTAGATGCATTTAGCCAAACGGAAGAATGGGACGGTGAAAAACTTCATCAAATTGTGCTTGATACTGCTGAAGCAATGGAGTTGAAGTTGGGTAAAGTTGCCCAACCTTTAAGAGTTGCTATTTCAGGGGCAGGGGTCTCGCCAGCAATAGATATAACATTATCTTTATTGGGCAGAGAAAAAACTTTAGCCAGAATGCAAACAGCAATAGAATTTATAAAAGAAAAACTAGACAAGTAATAATTAAGCTGTATAATAATGGAACTCAACTAAGGGGCCATAGCTCAATTGGGAGAGCGCAACACTGGCAGTGTTGAGGTCGGCGGTTCGATCCCGCCTGG
>CAJVYL010000005.1 GCA_913009265.1 uncultured Methylococcales bacterium | reverse complement strand
TAATAAAATATTACAAATCAATTATGTAGACCTTTACAATGTCTGTCATACATAATAATGGAAGCACAAACTCCTAAATTAAGTGACTGTGGCGTATCTATTTTCACAAACTGTAAATAAGCAGTTTTACTATACTTGCCCACAAACTCTGTCGGTATATCTTTATTCAAGACAACAAAATATTGCTTAAGTTCTTGCAAATCAGATTTAGTAATACCTTTGGCTTCTCTACCCAATAGATAAGTAGCATTTTCTGGATGCTTAAATTCTCGAAGGTCTGAAGACTCATCCATTGATTCAACTACAACTAAAGTCGTTTGTGCCGGTAGATGCTGTAAAAAATCAGCTAAGCTATCAAAATAAATTAATGTAATGGTTGATATGCCATCTTGCGTATTCATTTGATGAGAGAATTTATGAATATTGCCTTTATATTGATCCTTTATAAAGCCGCCAATAACAAAAATACTATTAACAGAAAGATTTTGTCCACTCCTGATGATAGTGGCTAAATTGGCTCTATTTTTGGGTTCTAGCAGGACTATATTCATATATTAAAATCAAGCAACTCTCGAATTAAAGCTGTTGCATAGCTTCCAGAAGGTAATGAGAATTTAAGTGATAAGGTTGATTCATCCTGAAACTCCCATTGTAAATTGTTAACCATGACTCTTAAGGCTCTACGTGCAGATCTCAAATCTAATTTTAGCAAGCCATCGGCTAATGCCTGGTTTTCATTAACAATTGAGGCTTCAATTTCCAAAGCCTCTGTGTCGACTTCACTTTCACCTTTGCCAAACATCATTCCTGTTGGATGAATTTCACCTTTTTTTACACGTTCCAATACAGAATCATCAAGTTGTTCTGCTTTAAAATAACTATTCGATTTATCAAAAATAAACACATCTCCATTCAGTGCTTGATTCCAATTATCGCTGGCAATTCTTTTGGCTAGTAATTGATTAAACAAATACGATCGTGCGGCTGATAAATAAATACTTCGCTGCTCTCTTTTTACTTTAGCGCCATTAAATAATTCTAAAGCTTTATTTACATTTTGTCCTTGTCGGCCAAATCGCTGCTCTCCAAAATAATTAGGAAAACCATCGTTTTTTATTTTCTGAAGTTGCTGTTCTAGTTGAGTCCTATCACCACTCCACTGTTTAATCGTTATTTCAAAATCATTTCCCGATAATACACCACGCTTAAGTTTTCTTGCGTGTCGATGTACTTGTAAGACTTTAATAGTTTCTACACCGAGCTGTTGCCAATCAGGATCAGCCTTACCGGGCAACCAAACACTAAACCATTGCGTTGTAATAGCGTGACGATCTTTTAAGCCTGCAAAACTTACATCTCTTTGTCTAACACCAGCAAATCGAGCTAATAACCTTGCAACATATTCTGTGTTTTCTCCACTCTTTTCTATTTGTAAAAAAACATGCTCACCAGTCCCTTCGGGTTGAAAAGACAGCTGTTCGTTAACAATAAAGTCCGCAGGCATTGTTTTAAACTTGCCCTGACTATGAGGCCCACCGTATACAGTAGGCCATTGAGGTAATTGAATTGTTGCTTGATTATCTTTTGTCATTCTTTAAATTTGTTTTAATGTAACTATTCGGTGTAAAAATATCGAAAAATAACGAATTGATTTTAATCACACAAAGGCACTGAGACACAGAGGAAAGCACCTCTCTTCTTCGTGTCTCAGTGCCTTTGTGTGAATTAATCATCATTTGTTATTCAACAAGTTACGTTTAAATACTATAAGCGAAAGTTTATTCACATTTTACTTGCTAGCCATAATCTTAACCTTAGGCCTATTTCACTGGTATAGCCTGTAGTTGTTAAGACTATCTCACCAGTTTTATTTAAAAAGAAAATAGAAGGTACTCCCCGAGCTTGATATTGATTGGCTATATTTCCCGCTGGGTCATTAACCACTTCCCATATCAACGATTTTTCATTTAAGTAATTCTGTACAGCATTTTTATCACCTGATTTAACAGCAACCGTTAACACAGGGTAATCCTCTGTAATTTGAGATAAAGGTTGCTGCATCATTTTACAAACACCACACCACTCAGCCCAAAAATAAATAATGGCTGGGCCTTGGCTAATCATCTGCATTGCATCTTGCTGTGAAAAAGTTTGTTGATTAATAATAGGCGGTTTCCCCATTTTTAAACCATGGTTCATTAAAAATTGTCCAGAAAAAATAATGATAAACACAACACTATAAAAAGCTATTTTTTTAATATTAGACTTCATCATAAACCCTGCATAATACTTCGCCCATTTTGCTTTAACCAGAGTCTATGTTTTTTGTAATCTGGACAATGTTTTTCAACTAGATTCCAAAAATTAGCAGAATGGTTTCTTTCCTTAATATGGCACAGCTCATGAATAACCACATATTCCATTACTTTTTCTGGCGCTAATATTAATAACCAATTTAAATTAATATCATTATGGATTCCACAACTACCCCATCGACTCTTTTGAGTTTTTATTCTGACAAACCTTGGATATAAGTTATATTTTTGTGCATAATTATCAACCATTTTTTTAACTTCTTCAGCTGCCTTATTTTTCATCCAGTCAATTAATGCAAGTCTGATTAATGCATGCTTATCTCCATCAACAATAGACACGGGGATATACAGCATAAAAACCTGATTATCGAATATAACTTTTATTCGTTTTGATGAGCTATCATGAAGCTGTATTTGTCTTTGCTCCCCCATAAAAGGAATAGTCACTCCTTGATCGTATTTTTCTGGAGCTAAGCGTTTTATCTGTTCTTTATTTTTTTTAATTTTATCCGTTGCAGATAAAACCCATTGTTCGTTTAATTTAACAAAGTCATGTATTTTCCGTTCTGATACACGTAAAGGCGCAACAACTTCTATTTTTTCTGTCGTTACTGTAATACGTGTTTTTTTGGCCCGCTGACTACGGCGGATAGTGTAATTAAAAGCGAGTGTATTGATGAGAGTTCCTGATTATTCCAATGAATGATCCAGCATTCTTTGTTTAAGGTCTGCCCATAAACTTAAACGCCCAGAGCTTCCTACTTTTTTGCCGCCACCTCTTGATTTAGCAAGCCATAAACCTGAACCATTGAAGCTATAAACGGGTAATAAGTCTTTACGTTTTGATGCTTTTTTTATTGCTGGAATTAAATTATCTAAAACTACCGGGATAGCTCTAGGAGTTGAAAAATACGTTAAAACCATATGTGCTTGATTTAGCTCTATAGCTTTAACATAAGTAATTCTCATTTTCTTATCATCAACCCCTAATTCAATTAAGGTAAAGTATTTGGCAATGGAATAATCTTCACAGTCTCCCTGACCTTGAAAAAGTAATTCCATCGGGGTTGCCCAGTAATCTTTTACCCCCCACAACCAAATATCATCAACAAACTCTATATGCTGATTAAAAAAATCATTAACCAGTTTTAATTTTTGTTGCTCGGGTAGTAACTTTGCGGTCTGCATCAATTTTTGCCATTGCTCTACTCTTGAAGATGCTTCATAACCATACTTTTGTTTTACTTTATTTAATAGTTCTGGACTAATATCTAATGCAGCTATTACAGTGCATATACTAAAAGCTAAAACTAATACAATCCCACTACCTTTTAAAAAAGTATTTTGTATTGTTAATTTAGTACCGTGTAAAGTCACTTTAACGTCTACCGACTAACACCTGTAATTCCAATTTTTTTCATACAAGCAAAATCATCCTCAGTATTAATATTTTCAGCCAAAATATTAATATTCAATAATTCACCGATACTTTTCATCCCTTCTACAAATTCCTTTTTCTCGTCATCATCAGCTACACCTTGGCTTAAATCCCTAGCTAACCGAATAAAATCAGGTTTTAATTGTTTAACTGATTCGACTGATAAAGATTGCGTTTCAAAACGTTTAATCATAACTCTCATATTTAATTTATGAACAAATTCTATAAATTCTTTATAAGATGCCATATCTTTTGCTATTGCATAAGCAGACAGGTTAAAAACTAATTGCTGAGAAATGTTTTGTTTTTGACCCACTAAGTTCACTAGCCACTCACGAAAATCACTATTTTTAATTGTTCTGGTGGCTATATTAATAGCGACTGGGTAATCAATGTTTTCTGTTTCAATATAATCAATCACCTTTAATATAACGCCCTTATCAAGTTCTATTATTTTCTCAAACTTTTCAGCAATAGAAATAAATGTCCCTATTGCCAGAGTATTGCCTTTTTCATCTTCAGCTTTAGTAAAAGCTTCTTCCATTACTATTAGTTGAGTCTCAAAACCTTTAACTTTACTAATAAATATTACACTGTATTTTTGTTTATCAATAATATCAAAGACGCGTGTTTTCCATTCTGCAATACCAATGGCTGGGTCATCTCCCGCCCTTACATAGTAACTATTAGCACCAATCAATTGTGCTTGTTCATAAGCCTCTTTAGCAGCTAATAAAATATTCTCTGTCGAGTCAATAGGGTTAAAAGGAACAACACCTATGTGAGCAATATCAGGCTTGTCATATTGCTCACCTAGTTCAGAAAAGGCGGCACTTAACCTTTTAGCAAACAACTCAACTCGTGGTAAATTGATCTGCTTAATTAATAAAACAAATTCTGCTCCCACGAAACGATAAACCAATATTTCACCCCAATCATTTTTTGCCGCATTCTCTTTTAAAACCAATGCAAAGTCTTTTAAAAAGCTATCAATAGCATCTGTACCTAACTCTTTTACAAGACCCGATAAGCCATCAATCTTTATCATCATGATATAAGCATCAATATCAGTATCTGCAATAAATAATTGCTTCATTTCCGTTTGAAAAGCACTTTTCTTTTTCAGCCCAGTCAATTCATCTTGTTGAAGCTTTGTACCTACACTTTCTAATTTAAGGTTTAAGTTTCTTATAGCTGCTTCAATTTTCTTGGACATCATATTCATTGATACCGTGACATTTCTCACTTCTGTCGTCCAAGGCAGTTTATCTATCGTTTCAAACTTACCATCAGCAAGTGTGCCAGCCATTTTTTCAATTGTTTTTAAAGGCGATAAAGTCACCCTTAAAACTAGCAGTAACAACCCCATGGCAATAATCAAAGTAATCAATGAATAATAAAAACTATTTTGTGCCTGTTGATATAGTTTCAGATAGCCATTTCCTGGATTAATTGTTACATAAACTACACCACTAATATTCCATCCAGCATTTATCTCACTGCCTGCACTTGCTTGCTTCATGGGTATCATTTCGACAAACCAATTAGGTACACCTTCAAATTCTATTTTATTAGATAAGGTAACCAGCGGCTTTTCATCGACACTGAGCAATTTAATTTCTTGATAATATCCCATATCAAAAATAGCATTCATCATCGTTTCAATAACAGGGTCTGTCTCATTTACCATATAAGGACTAAGAGACAAGCCTAATGAAGTCGCTGTATCTTGAGCATGAACTTCCGCTTCACTTTCTAAATAAGCTTTAATGTTATTAACACTTAAAACAAAATTAACACTAAATATCATTAAAAATAGCGCTGAAATAAGTAATAAAAGTTGCTTGGATAGAGTCATACTCAAAAATTCCTTATTGATTCATCATATGGTGAGCTAGCTGATCCAAAGATTCCAATAGTGCTTTCTTCAAATCTTCATCCATTTCTAGCTCAGACATCGCTTTGTTCATACAAATCATCCATTGATCACTTTCTGATTGCCCTATAGCAAAAGGCAAATGACGCCGTCTTAACATTGGATGCCCAAATTCTTGTATAAATAAGTCTGGACCACCTAACCAGCCAGATAAAAACTTAAACAATTTATCTTTTGCATTCGATAAGCTTTCGGCGTGAATTTTTCTGATACCCTGTACTTCAGGTAAGGTATCCATATAAAAATAAAATCGATCAACCAAACTTAAAACTGTCGCTTCCCCACCCATTAATTCATAAGGTGTTATTACTGATTTTTCTGTCATATTCCCAGTTAATGGCTATTATTTAAAAACACTTACAAAACAGATGAAACTCTTGTAAGATTGCGGTGTCAATTTTAGGTTAAGAGTGTGATGATAATCAATCTATTCCGTCTTACTTTAAATGATTTCTATTAAAAATCACTCTATAATTAAAAATCAATATTTTAAGAGACTATCCAAACTTTAAAACAATCAAAAAATATTTTGATTTAGTTTTATATTCCCGGATAGTTTTATAGTATTAATCCACATAAGGAAAACACAATGAGAATACAGACTGCTAACGCACGCCCACAAGCGAGCATTTTATCAACCAATAAAATGCTAAAAAATACATATATGTTATTGTCTATGACATTACTTTTTAGTGCTGCAACAGCTGGCCTTGCGATGGTTTTTAATTTACCTCACCCTGGTATGATTATTACTATGGTCGCTTATTTCGGCTTACTGTTTCTGACAAGTAAGTTCAGCAATAGTTCTTTAGGCTTGGTTTTTGTTTTTGCTTTAACAGGTTTTATGGGACTGACTCTAGGACCTATTTTAAATATGTACCTTAATGCATTTAGTAATGGTCATGAGTTAATTATGACTGCATTAGGTGGAACAGGTGTTATTTTCCTTGGTCTTTCAGGATATGCTCTAACAACACGTAAAGATTTTAGCTTTCTTGGCGGGTTCTTAATGGTTGGCATTTTAGTTGCCTTTTTAGCAGGCATAGGTGCAATGTTCTTTGCTATCCCAGCGCTTTCATTGGCTGTATCAGCAATGTTCATCTTATTGATGTCAGCAATGATTTTGTACCAAACTAGTGCAATCATTCATGGTGGAGAAACAAATTACATTATGGCGACAGTATCGCTATATATTTCAATCTACAACTTATTCTTAAGTTTATTACAACTACTCGCTGCTTTTAGCGGTGATGATTAAGATTGATTAATAAAATGTAACAAAAAAAGCCTGATCGTTATTCAACAATCAGGCTTTTTTTATTTATTACCATGTAACCTTATCAACAACACCGCTTCATCCTGACTTAATCCACACTGTTTAGTTAACTCATCTACACTCGCACCATTTCGAACACGTTGAATTGCATCATCATAGGACTGGGGTTGTGACGGAGTTGAAACTGTCTGCGGTTCGTGTTGTTTAAAGTCTGTTACTTTATTCACAATTTCTGTCAATTGATCATGGCTATCGACCAATCTATTATCTACTGAAACAGCGGCTGTACATAAACCTGCAATATCCTTATTATTTCGTTCTATTTCACTGCTAAGGATAGTAATTTGCTGCTTAAGCTTTTTATATTCAATAATTAACCAGACAAGTACTATAACGATACTAACAATTATGACTATTGCGATTATTAATAAAACTTCATTCATTAAACAATTTCATCAATATGTTGTACTTGTTCACTTGAATCATCATCCTTACTATCTTTATCTTTCGGAGCTGATTGTTCCTTATCATCTGGCTTTTGACCATCTCGAATAACTTTTTTTATTTTTGGAATAGGAGGCGTAGTTAATATTGGTGCTATTTCAATCATATTCCCCCCTTTCTTAATTACATATAAATTACACTATTTAGCCCTTTATATATTTATAAGCTTAAAAAATCATTAAAACTTAAAACATATCCATTTCTTGTTTTTCTTCATCACTCAAAAAATTATTTAAATCGACTAAAATAAGTAATTCATTCTCTCTGCTTGTTACGCCTTGAATATATTTTGAGGTTTCATCATTCCCCACATTAGGTGCAGTCTCTATTTCTGACCCTCTTAATTCAACCACTTCTGCAACACTATCAACTAGAATACCAATAATATGATCTTCAGTTTCAATAATGACCACTCTTGAAGCATCATCCGTTTCTTTAAACATTAAGCCAAAACGGTTTCGAGTATCAATAACAGTAACAACATTACCCCGAAGATTAATAATACCGAGAACATAAGCTGGTGCACCTGGCACTGGTGCAATTTCAGTAATCCTTAAGACTTCCTGTACTTGCATAACATTAATGCCATATTTTTCATCACCTAAACGAAATGTAACCCACTGCATAATTGGATCATCTTGCTTTTTATCTTCACTCATTACTACTCACCGCCATTAAAATGTATGCTATTAAGTTTAGCCGAAATCTAAAAATTAATTTGCCTTTCTATGAGGAACTAAATGGTTAACATCAATAACTGCCGTTAATTCATCAATCACTGTACCAATTAACCAAGGTTTTTTCTGACGCAATGTTCTCCAGCGTACTTTATCTGGTTCTAACTTTCCTATCGATAATATTTCATCACAGGCAAGCCCCCACTTACCATCACCGGTAATTAAGATACGTTGAAAAGGTTGTTTTTCTAGGTCTCTTTGTTGACCAATTGTTTTGCCAAAAATAAGTTGCCCAGTATCCAACACACCAATTCGTTGTTCATGCGTATCTAGTAAACCCATAAACCATGAAGGCTGCCCTGGAATTCTTGTTGGCTTTTTATCAACTTCGATAGTTCTTAATAATTCAGTAAGTGGGGTCGCTAAAATGAATTTATCTACTTTAAAAAATAAAGCCTGAAACTCACTTCTAGCCCACTCAGGCATTACAGCCAAAGGTCTAACGGGCTTAGTAACATCAAGGTCTTGATTATCAGGCTTTGTAATTATTTTTTCTACAATAGGCGTGCTAGTTTTTACCTGCGTTGCCACTTGCGGTTTAACTTCAACCTTTAACTCTTGCTGATCAAGCTCTGTATTACTTGGAATATCATCCAGCAAAGTACTTAAATAGCTATCTAAAGCTATTTCTTGTTGCACGACTTGCGGGATAACCTTTTTTGCTTGCATTAACTAACTGCCATTTTTTTGTCTACTTGCGTACTCTCTTGCAATAACAGTTCCAACAATGCTGTATATGCATCAACAGATTTAGCTTTAGGTGCATAAAGAGGTACAGGCATGCCCTTAATACTTGCATCTCTTACTTTTGTATCAATTGGAATTACTGAGTTCCAAATATTACCAGGATAAGTCTGTTTTAACAGAATCAAGCTATCTCTTGCTGCTTTAGTTCGCTTATCAAACATAGTAGGGACAATAGTAAATTCAGGCTGATTTTTCCGTGATTTAAAAACCATTTTCACAGTATGAATCATTCTCTCTAAGCCTTTTAAAGCTAAATGTTCTGATAATGATGGAATAATAATATGCTGGCAAGCGGCTAAGGCATTAATCATCAATATACCTAGCATAGGAGGACTATCTATAATGACGTAATCATAGTCTTTTGAAACTTTCTTTAAAGCATTACTGACAACTAACCCCATACCGCCTAAAGCAGCAACCTGTCTATCTAATGTTGCAATAGCGGTTGATGCAGGTAAGATTGATAATCCATCAAACTCCGTTTTTTTAATATATGCTTTAGGATTAATGTCTGTTTTTTTCTGCCCGGTATCATGAAATAAATTATAAACACTCAGCTCTATTTCATCGGGATTCATTTTGAAATAACTGGTTAATGAACCATGCGGGTCTAAATCCACCACTAATGTTCTAAATCCCCAGGAGGACAACAAACCAGCAAGAGAAACAACTGTGGTTGTTTTCCCTACCCCTCCTTTTTGATTTGATACAGCCCATACTTTCATGATTAACCTACAGAATTAATTTATCATTATCGCTAATTTTACTGCGATGAATCAGTAGAGCTTTGTATATTTAAAACCTCTGCTCTCTGTTGATCATTCATGCCATATCTAGCAAAAGCTTGTGACATTAACACTATAACAACACGCCGGTTCTTAAACCTTCCCTCTACACTACTGTTATCGGCAACAGGTTGAAATTCTCCATAGCCAACTGCAGATAATCGCTTAGGAGAAACTCTATTCGCCTGAAACTCTCTTACTACTGAGGTTGCTCTTGCTGAAGCTAAATCCCAATTTGATGGGAATTCTACCGTATCTATGGGTATATTATCAGTATGTCCTTCAACATTAATAACATTTGGAATATCCCTAATAACTTCTGCTACCTTTTTAAGCACAGGAATAGCTTTACTCGACAGCTCAGCCTCTCCACTTAAAAATAGTAGTTCACTATTCATTTCAAGTTCTATCCAAAAATCATGTCTTTTAACTTCAACCAAGTCATTTTCAACATAAGGTTGTAATACATCTTCAAACTGTTCTGATATTAATTCTAACTCTCGTCTTTCTTTTAGGATTTCGTCACTTAATTCTGATTTTTTTTGTAACTCTTCTGTTGTAGGGTTTTCTAAAATAATAGGCTTGATTGAAGTTAACTTTTCTTCTACTTCAATTGGGCTTTCAATTACTTGAACTTCATGCCCCCCTAAAAAAGCACCTTCCAAGGCTTGGGATAATATTTCATACTTATCATCATTAACTGAAGAGATGGAATACATCACCACAAAGAAAGCAAAAAGCAAGGTGACAAAATCTGCATAAGAAACTAACCATCGTTCATGATTATCACTCTCATCAAATGCATTTTTATTTCTGCGCTTACGAGCCATCAATTACACCAACAAACCAAATAAACTACTCATAAAATATACCCCGATAACTTTAATTCAATATTGCGGGGGTTCTCACCTTCAGCTATCGCTGTAATACCTTCAAGCATCATTTCCTTTGCTTGTACTAAGGCGTAGGCTTCTAACTTTAACTTATTTGCTATAGGTAAAAACAATAAATTAGCAAAACCAACACCATAAATGGTAGCAACAAATGCTGTTGCTATCCCTGCACCAAGCAATTCAGGGTCAGCTAAGTTTTGCATAACCTGTATTAGACCAACTACAGCACCAATAATACCAATGGTTGGTGAATATCCACCCATCGCTTCATAGACTTTGGCTGCCTGCATTTCATTATGCTCAATAGTATTAAGTTCAACTTCTAAACAGTCCCTAATCACTTCTGGTTCATTACCATCAACTAATAACTGTAATCCTTTCTTAGCAAATTGATCTTGTTCTTTATCAACGACAACTTCCAGCCCTAATAACCCTTCTTTTCGCGCTAAGGCACTCCACATACCAACTTTTTCAATCTGCTCATCTAGCAAATGTTTTCTAGGCCTGACAATTAATAACAGGACTTTAAGGCTATGAAAATAAATTCTGGGGGGGAAATGTAAAAATGTTGCTCCCAACGTCCCACCAAAAACAATGATTAAAGCAGGAAGGTTAATCAATGAAGCTGTATCTCCACCTTCTAAGAAATTCCCTCCTACAATAGCCAAGAAACCAAAAACCATGCCTATAATACTTAAAATATCCATTATCTCAACTTGTTAAATTCATTAGCAATTTCATTAAGACTATAAACCTTATCAGCAAGATTCGCATCAACAATAGCTTTCGGCATACCATAAATAGTACAACTGGCCTCGTCCTGTGCCCATATTGGCAAGCCCCTTTGTTTTAAGCGAACTGCTCCTTCTTTACCATCAGCCCCCATCCCAGTTAAAACGACTGTCAAAACGTTTGCAGAATAAACTTGTGCAATAGACGTTAAAGTCACATCCGCACATGGACTATATATTTCACCCGCTTTTTTAGCTGTTATGTTAACCACTTTCTTTCCTGATTTTAGAGCAACTTCCATTTGCATTCCCCCTGGTGCTAACAAAGCTTCACCCGCAGTTAGAACATCTCCATTTATGGCCTCTTTAACCTTTACTTTACATAATTGATTTAACCTTTCAGCAAAACTTTTTGTAAAGTTATGAGGCATATGTTGAACAATGAGAATAGGAAATGGACATTGCCCAGAAAGCTGAGTCATTACCTTTTGAATAGCGACAGGGCCACCAGTTGAGGCCACAATGACTAATAATTCAATTTTTCTAGTAATTGAATGTGTTGAAGTGGGATTTCTAGTAGCGACCATTTGAGGCCGTGATATGGCATTAGAAGCCCCTAATACCTTAGTTTGGTTTATTCTAGCTCTATCAGAAACAGGCTTTTGTTTGATTCTATTGGCTTGCAAAGCGACAATACGTACTCTACGCCTTAGCATTCTTTTGGCAATTTCCCTATCACCATCTATTTTATCTAATTGCTTAGGTAAAAAGTCTATTGCTCCCGCACTTAAAGCATCTAAAGTTGCCTGAGCCCCTGCATGTGTTGCTGCTGAAAACATTAATATGGCGGTTGGGCATTCAGCCATAATTGCTTTTACAGCAGAAATACCATCCATAACTGGCATTTCAATATCCATGGTTATAACATCAGGTTCTAATTGAGCCGCCATCAGTATTGCTTGCTTTCCATTTGAAGCACTACCAACTACTTTAAAAATAGAATCTTCTTCTAGAATTTCACAAATTCTTTTACAAATAAACCTAGAGTCATCAACAATCAATACCCGAATTGTCATATAAATATTTATTCCATAAAACTACTTTTTGTTTAAGTAAAACTTTAATACCTTTTTACGGCTAATCTTTTCAGCCTATTTATTATCCAGCATACCGACTCATTAATCCTGGCACATCAAGAATTAATGCAATTTTACCATCACCAGTAATAGTCGCACCAGCAAGACCATCTAGGCCTTGTAGCTTGGCACCTAAAGGTTTAATAACAACCTCTTCTTGACCAATCAGTTGATCAACAACAAAACCAATATGCCGACCACCTGCATTAACAACAACTACATGCCCTGTAGCCTGCTTATCTAATACATAAGATGGATCTTGAACTAACCATTCACTTAAGTAGAAAACAGGTAATGCTTTCTCTCTAACCATAATAATTAATTGACCATCAACTACATTGGTTTTACTTAAATCTAAGTCTAATATTTCAAGCACGCTTGCCAAAGGTAACGCAAAGGCTTGACCACCTAATACAACCATCAGCGTTGGCATAATAGCAAGTGTAAGCGGTACTTTAATAATAATAGTACTTCCTTCACCCTCTACAGAATCAACTTCGACCATACCATTCAATTGAGTGATTCTGGTCTTAACAACATCCATTCCAACACCACGCCCCGACACATCTGAAATCTCCGTTTTTGTCGAAAAACCTGGCATAAAAATCAAGTTATAACAGTCTTTATCATCAAGTCGGGCTGCTGATTCTTCATCCATTAAGCCTTTATCAACAACAATTTTTCTTAGATGATCTGCATTCATCCCTTTGCCATCATCTTTAATTGATAGCATGATGTGGTCACCTTCTTGAGATGCCTTTAATACAACGAGCCCTTCTCTTGGTTTACCTACAGCAGCTCGGTCATCAGGTGATTCAATACCATGGTCAACCGCATTTCTTACCAAATGCACTAAGGGATCAGCTAATGCTTCAACTAAATTTTTATCTAAATCAGTCTCTTCCCCTACCAACTCTAATTTAATTTCTTTTTTTAAACTTCTAGACAAATCTCTAACAACCCGGGGGAACCTGCCAAATACTTTTTTGATAGGTTGCATTCGCGTTTTCATCACAGCCAATTGCAAGTCTGCGGTTACTACATCTAAATTAGCAACAGCCTTGGTCATATGCTCGGTTGAGCCACTCTCAGATGATGCTTTGAGTGTTTGGAATCGATTTCTAACTAAAACTAATTCACCTACCATATTCATAATATCATCAAGAACATAGGTATCGACTCGAACCGTTGTTTCTCCTTTTGGGGCTGCTGGCTTAGCGGCCGCTTTTTTAGGCTTATCAACTACTTTTTCAACAACTATTGGCTCAGGCTCAGGTTTAGGTTCCGCAACCACTTTCTTAGCAACAGATATAGCAGCCTTTTCTTCAACAGGCTGCTCAATCACAACGTTGGGTTCTTCAGCTACAGCTCCTGCAGTTGCAATAGCACCTTTAAACTTTCCTTTTCCATGTAAATCATCTAATAAATTATCAAATTCATCTTCCGTAATATCACCTGGATTAACCGCAACAGCTTCAGTTTTCTCTTCTTGTAAACCTTTAGCTGAAAAGTTTCCTTTTCCATGCAATTCATCTAACAAATTATCAAACTCTGCTTCAGATATATCGCCTGAATCAACTTGTGGCGATGACACTTCAGCCTTATCTTCTTTAAGTGCTGGTGCTGAAAACTGCCCTTTACCATGAAGGTCATCTAATAAACTATCAAACTCTTCCTCAGTGATTTCATCACTATTTGATTCAGAGTCACTATCAAATGTATCATCTAACATAGCAGAAAATTCTTGCTCTACTACATCTACATCTGCTATTACTGGTGCTGGCGTTTCTACAACAGGTTCTGGTTCTTTAGCTGCCTGTTGCTCTAGACCTGCACGAGTAAAAGATTGTAGTTTTGTTAATAATGTTTCTTGTGCTGCTTCCGGGTCATTTCCTATTTTAACTTGATCAAACATCAAGTTTACGACATCAACAACTTCCAGAATCACATCCATTAATTCTGCACTAACTTTTCGTTCACCTTCTCTTAAAACATCAAAAACATCTTCAGCTTTGTGACAAACTGCTACTAATGGATCTAATGCTAAAAAACCAGCGCCCCCTTTAATGGTATGAAAACCTCGAAAGATTGCATTTAATAATTCAAAATCTTCTGGTGATTGCTCCAGCTCAACCAACTGCTCACCTAGCAGTTCAAGGATTTCCCCCGCTTCAACCAAAAAATCTTGTAAAATTTCATCTTCTAGATCAACTGCCATAATTTTTTCCTCAGAATCCTAGACTTGACAACAAATCATCCACATCATCTTGGTTTGCTGCTACATCACCAGATTTATCATCCATACCAGGAATAGCAGGTCCAGGTAATTCAAGCTCCTTAGCTTTTGCTTCCTCTGCTTTAGCCCCTCCTGACAAACTAATTAGTTCGACCATACTGACTTCTAGCTCTTGAACCAGATCAATAACACGTTTGATAATCTGTCCGGTTATATCCTGAAAGCCCTGAGCCATCAAAATATCATTAAGCCCATTTTGAATTTCTAATAAAGAGCCTTTTGACTGAGAAAAATGCTTAGTTATTTCTGCACTCATACTCTTAAACTCTTCAAAAGGCATTTCTCTATCTAAAAAACGTTCCCATTTCTCAGATAGTTCCCCAGCTTGATCATTAAGTGTTTTAGATACAGGTAATAATTCTTCAACAGCATTCAATGTTTGGTTTGCCGCTTGTTCAGTCATGGTAATAACATATTGCAAGCGTTCTTTTGCATCAGGTATATCATTTTCGGTCATCGAAGCGATTTTTGAATCTAATGAAAACCCAGCCATCGCATCATGAAGTTGACGCGTTAACTGCCCAACTTGTTGAAAAAGTTCATTTTCTTTCTGGCCTGCAATTTTATCCAGAATATTATCTGCTTCAGCCTCATTTCCCTGTTCTAGTGCAATAACCAAATCCTTAGCCAATGCCAAACGAAAATCAATCGTCATTCCTTACTCTCCTGGGTTGGTTTAGCCATCAATACGTTCAAAGATTTTTTCTATTTTTTCTTTCAACGTAGCGGCAGTAAAAGGTTTGATAACATATCCATTAACACCAGCCTGAGCTGCCATAATGATTTGCTCTCTTTTTGCTTCTGCCGTCACCATCAATACGGGAAGATCAACTAAATTTGGGTCTGCACGAACCGCCTTTAATAAATCTATTCCTGTCATACCAGGCATATTCCAGTCAGTCACTAAAAAATCAATTCCCCCAGCTTCCAAAATGGGTAAAGCAGTTTTGCCATCATCTGCTTCAACCGTATTGGTAAACCCAAGATCCCTTAATAGATTTTTTACTATTCGTCTCATTGTTGAAAAATCATCAACAACTAGAATTTTCATGTTTTTATCCAAGGAAAATCTCCAACCTATTTATCTTTTATCATTATTTATATCGACTCAAATCGTTAATACTTGAACCTGTTTTCAATCCCTTAAAAAAGGATGACTTATAGCACTTATTTACTTTAAAGTATTATTAAGCAAAGCATACTACAAACATAGATGTAAAATGCCATTTTTTCAATGTCAGCGCTTATAATTTATATGTTTTTAAACAAAAGAATTTAACGATTTAATAAAACACTGCTTTCTTATCTATTTAGTGAAAATGTAATCTTCCAATCAGAGCTATTTACTTTTAAATAAGCCATTTTTTTGCTAGCAAGAAATTTGTTACTCAGTAAAAGCATATCAATAACCAATGATAGGAAAGGTATCGGTTTTTTAATAAAGTATGACTAGATGAAAGAAACACCTAACTTTAATCTTGGTTTTTCTTGTCTGTCCATTCTGCAAGTCTTGATCTTAATCTTAACATTGCCTGGCTACTTATTTGACTTACACGTGACTCACTCACATTTAACACTTCACCTATCTCCCTTAGGTTAAATTCCTCGTCATAATAAAGAGCTATAACAAGTTGTTCTCTTTCAGGTAAAGTCATAATTGCTTCAGCTAATGCTTTTTGAAAATCATCTTCTTCCAGTAAATGAACAGGGGACTCATTGATTTGTTCTGCATCACAAAATGCAGAATCTCCTGTTTCTGATAACTCTTCAACACTTAAAACCTTACATCCGATAGAATCCTGTAACATTTGGTTATAGTCGTCTAGATCAACGCCAAGTTGCTCGGCAATATCAATATCTCGAGCCTCACCACCTGTTCTATTTTCTACTTCACGAATAGCTTCAGAAACCATTCTTGATTTTTTATGTACGGAGCGAGGTGTCCAGTCAGATTTTCGTACCTCATCAAGCATTGAACCTCTTATCCTAATACCAGCATAAGTATCAAAACTTGCACCTTGTGTCACATCGTAATTCTTTACGGCTTCTAACAAGCCTAGCATCCCAGCCTGAATCAAATCATCTACCAATACGGTATCAGGTAGTCGTCCCATTAAATGAAAAGCAATTCGCTTAACCAAAGGTACATGTTGAATTACCAAATCATCGGTAGTTCCTACATGCATCGTGGTTGCGTACATTGCCGCTCCATTCATGCGGCGTCCTCTTGCGTGCTATATTCGATCATTCTTTCAACAAAAAACTCTAAATATCCGCCTGCTTGTATTTTAATTGGCCATCTATCTATATTAAGTGCTAAATTTCTTATTGCTAGTGCAGCTTTACTGCGAGGAAAAGCTTCTAATACTGGAGTTTGTTTTTGTACTGATTTACGCAGGTATTCATCAAATGGAACCGCCCCAGTATAACTAAGCGTTACATCTAAATACTTTTCACTCACTTTACATAATTTATTAAATAACTGCTGACCTTGCTGAACGGACTGAACCATATTGGCTACAACATGAAACTTATTTAAACCATAGTCCCGATTGAGCAATTTGATATAGGCATACGCATCTGTCAACGATGTTGGTTCATCACAAACAACAACAATTATTTCCTGACAGGCTCTGGCAAAATTAACTACGCTGGAAGAAATCCCTGCTGCAGTATCTACAATCAATACATCAAGATTTTGATCAATTTCACTAAACGCTCTAATAACACCTGCTTGTTCAATATTATTTAGTTCTGACATTTGCTGTACACCAGACGATGCTGGAATAACTTTTAAGCCAGCAGGACCTGTCAACATAATATCTTCTAGTGTTTTCTCACCTTGTAAGACATGAGATAAGTTATATTTTGGAGATAGCCCTAACAAAATATCAACATTTGCCAGCCCCATATCAGCATCAAGCAATGCTACTCTTCGTCCCATTTGAGAAAGAGCCACACCTAAATTAACTGATAGGTTCGTCTTACCAACCCCACCTTTACCACTTGTTACGGCAATAACGCGGACAGGTTTTGGTTTTATTTGTCTCATTTTTCGTATCCCAGACGCTTGATCATTTGGGTTATGCATAGCCTTCTGCCACCCAATCATTATTACTTAATACATTATTATAATCACTTTCTTCATCTATCTCTGCTGCACACTGCTCAATTAAAGCATAGGCATCAGGAAAATAAATATCTTCAGGTACTTGCTGACCATTTGTCATAAAAGAAATTGGTAATTGTTGTTCAATACTTGCTGACAAAGCCGAACCTTGTACAACTGTTTCATCTAGTTTAGTCAAAATACTGGATTCTGGCTCAAAAACTTTAAAAGCATTAATAATTTCGTTCATCGCTTTATATTGTGTTGCTGCCGACATAACTAAATAAGTCTTGATAGGTACATCGTTTTGTTGCAATGTTTGAATCTGTTCAGCTAAACGCATATCACGCTGACTCATCCCTGCAGTATCTATTAAAATCAGTCGCTTATCACTAAAATTATCAATATGTGCATGTAATTCATCAGCATTTGCGGCCACACAAACAGGAACATCTAATAAACGTCCATAAGTTGATAGCTGCTCATGTGCACCAATTCTATAATTATCCGTAGTAATTAAAGCAACTTTATCAGAGCCATGTTTTAAAATAAATTGTGCAGCTAACTTTGCAATAGTTGTCGTTTTCCCAACGCCAGTAGGCCCAACCAAAGCAACAATCCCACCCTGCTCTAATAGATTATCATCACTAAGAGGTAAAACTTTAGCTAGCATTTCTTTAGCTTTATCAAATGCAAATTCAGCATCTTTATGACTATCTAAACGATTTGCAACTTTAGTCGACAACTTTTTTGAAAACCCCATTTCAGACAACTTGTGTAATAAACCACTTCTGACTGAGTTTTGTTGTGGACTCTGATTCCAAGAAACTTCTGATAATTTAGTATCTAAAGCTGATTTTAATGCGTTGATCTCATTACGCATTTCTTGCATAAATTGTTCTGGTACCGCTGCTGACTGTTGTTTTATTTCTTCTCTGACAACATTACTAAACTGCTGTGTAGCTCTTACTGGTTGTTTATGTAAGGGCGTTTGTTTTTTTATAGCCGAAGGGTTTCTATTATTGGCTACATTTAACTTTTCTGCATAGCCAACATATTCATCAACATTACGCGGTAAAGGTCGTTTAGGAATAACACCATCAGCCCCTACTTTTCGAGAACTACTAACAACATGTAAATTATTTGTTTCTGTTTTAAAGTCAGTTAATTCAATATTTTTCTTAGTGGTAGTAGCACTAGAATTAAGGTTATCTGATTGTGAATTAAGTTTATTATGGATAGCTTGCTCATCAAAATCTTTAGCGGCAACAATCTCAATCCCTTCATCAACTGATCTATTTGACATAATGACAGCATCCGCACCAAGTTCTTCTTTAACCATACGCATAACTTGGCGAATATCCTTTGCAACAAAACGTTTAATCTTCATCAGTACTTTCCTATTTTCTTATTTTATGCGCTATTCACGCTGCCCGACTGTTGAAACTACTTTGATCTGACGATCTTCAGGAATTTCATTATATGCCAAGACATGTAACCCAGAAATTGAGTGGCGGACAAATCGAGCTAGCCAAGGACGCACAAAAGAAGAAACCAGTAATACCGCAACTTGCCCTTCCATTTCCATTTTCAGAGAACTCTCTTCCAATGATTTCTGCATTTGTTCAGCTAAACCAGGCTCTATACCTGCTCCATTTTCACCTGCCGTTTGCAAAGACTGATGCAACAACTGTTCCAACTCTGGATCTAAAGTAATAACAGGAAAACTTTCTTCTACCCCATTGATTTCATGGACAATTGACCGACCCAACGCAGCACGAGAGGCCGAGGTTAAAATGTCAGGATCTTGACTCTTAGCCCCATACTCCGCCAAAGTTTCGGCAATCGTACGTATATCTCTAATTGAAACATTCTCTCTCAATAGGTTTTGTAACACTTTTACAATCACACCCAAGGCTAAAGTTTTGGGCACTAAATCTTCTACTAGTTTTGGCGCCGATTTAGCTAAATTATCCATAATATTTTGAGCTTCTTCATAACCAAATAATTCATGGGCATTATTTTGTAGAATATGGCTTAAATGCGTGGCAACAACTGTCCCAGGATCTACCACGGTATAACCTAAAGTTTGAGCCTGATCTTTTTGACTACTTTCTATCCACACTGCCTCAAGCCCAAAAGCAGGGTCTTGTGTTATTTCTCCCTGTAAAGAGCCAAAAACTTGCCCTGGGTTAATCGCCATTTCCATTTCAGGCCTAATTTCTGCTTCCCCTACAGTAACCCCCATCAATGAAATTCTGTAGCTTGTTGGTGGCAAATCTAAATTATCTCTAATATGCACAGAAGGAACTAAAAAACCCAATTCTTGAGATAGTTTTTTTCGCACACCTTTTATCCGTGTCATTAATTGACCACCTTGGTTTTTATCAACCAAAGGAATTAAGCGATAGCCTACCTCTAAACCAACAACATCGACAGGCATTACATCATCCCAACCCAGTTCTTTTACTTCAGATGCTGTAACTTGTTGCTGAGGAACTTGCGCTACCTTTTCCAACATATCATCTTGTTCTTTCTTCTGCCTTTTATCAATTAAATAAGCACCACCCAACAAGGCAACAGCCAGTAAAATAAAGACTAAATTAGGCATGCCGGGAATAATACCCAAAAGACCAATAATTGCAGCAGTAATGATTAATGCTTTGGGGTCATTAAATAATTGAACACTAACTTGCTTTCCTACATTCTGCGTACTTCCTCGAACACTGGTAACAACAATAGCTGAGGCTGTTGATAATAATAAAGAAGGAATTTGTGCAACCAAACCATCCCCAATAGTTAGTAATACATAAACTTCACCCGCATTAGCAAAGCTCATATCATGTTGCCCTACACCAATTGCCAAGCCCCCTATAATATTAACAAAGAGGATAATAATCCCAGCAATCGCATCCCCTCTTACAAACTTACTTGCACCATCCATTGAACCGTAAAAATCGGCTTCAGCGGCAACTTCTGCCCGCCTTTCTCGCGCCTGATCCTGATCAATTAAACCCGAGTTTAAATCAGCATCAATAGCCATCTGCTTACCAGGCATAGCGTCCAATGTAAAACGCGCCCCTACTTCAGCCACTCGACCCGCACCTTTAGTAACAACCACAAAGTTAATAATCACTAAAATAGCAAAGACAACTAAACCTACTGCAAAGTTACCACCAATTACAAAGGAGCCAAATGCTTCAATTACTTTTCCTGCTGCATCCCCACCCTCATGCCCTTCTAGTAAAACAATACGTGTTGAGGCAACATTCAGCGCCAATCTAAATAAGGTTGCAATTAAAATAACAGAGGGAAAAACTGAAAACTCTAAGGGTTTTATACTGTAAATCACTACCAACAAAATAATTAATGAGAATGCAATATTAAAGGTAAAAAACAAATCAAGTAGAAAGGCTGGCAGCGGTAGCACTATCATCGATAAAATCATGATAATGACTATCGGCGCACCAAGTCCTACACTTGAAAATGATTTTAGTTTTTCAGAAATATTAGCGAAATCCATATTTATTTATTTTTAGGTAATACAAAAAAGCAGTAAAAGATAACTTTTACTGCTGTCTAAAATCAGCAGGGACTTTTAAATCCCTAGGTGCTGTCGGTTTTTCTGTTCCATTCTCAGTTGCAGTTTTCAATTGAAAAACATAAGCCAAAACTTGAGCAACGGCTAAAAAAAGTCCTTGAGGGATTTCTTCCCCAGGCTCAGTCGAATAAAACAATGCACGCGCCAAAGGTGGTGCTGCCACTAAAGGGATATCTTCCGCTATAGCAATATTACGTATATGAGCAGCAATTAAATCAATACCTTTAGCCACCACAGTAGGCGCACCACTTCCCATGGGGTCATATTGTAAGGCAACAGCATAATGCGCAGGATTAGTTACAATCACATCAGCTTTTGGAACTTCATCAGCCATTCTTTGCTGTGACATTTCCATTTGCTTTCTTCTAATTTGACCTTTAACTTCTGGGTTACCTTCTTGCTCTTTCGACTCATCCTTAACTTCTTGTTTAGTCATTTTTAATTGTCGCATGGTATTCCATATCTGATAAGGAACATCAATTGCAACAACCAAGATCAAAGTCGAACTCAAGATTAAAAAGCCAAACAGAATAATATCAACAGCTTTTGTAACAGCACTATTTAAAGATAAGGCGCTTAAGCCCATAAACTGATCAAAATAACTATTAAATAAAGTACCAGCCACAAAGAAAACCAGTGCAATTTTAACAACCGCTTTTAATAACTCAACAATACCTTGAATACCAAACATCCTTTTTAGCCCCGAAAAAGGATTCATTTTAGAAAACTTAGGCGCCATTGATTCCATTGTAAAGTTCCACCCCCCCATCATCATTGGAGTAAATAAAGCCACTACAACCAGGGGGATAACGAGAGGTACAATAAGCAATATGCCATCTAATAGAACTTGTTCAAAATAAATAACGGGACTAGCAGGGTCGTAAATAGCCTCTCGACTTAGACTAAACTGCTGCTGCATCAATCTTGCTAAACCCTTTGCAATTGAATCCCCAACAAATAACAACATGACTGCTGCTGTCATCAACGCTACAAAAGTATTTAACTCTTTTGATCGTGGTATTTGGCCTTTCTTCCTTGCGTCGGTAAGACGCTTCTCCGTGGGTTCTTCGCTTTTATCTTGCCCTGAATCTTCAGCCATTTACTTTCACCTTACCGATCAAACTCGTAATAACTGACTAATTAAAGCAAAAGCACTGGTTAACACATCTGAAAAAACATCTAATGTGCTCCCTATAGTCACCCAGATTAAAACCATCCCAATCATAATTGTGATAGGAAAGCCAACGCCAAAAATTTGTAACTGCGGGGCTGCTCTAGCCGCTACACCAAAGCTAATATTGACAAATAATAGAGCTGACACAATTGGCATTGCCAATAAAAGCCCACCCGTAAACATTTGACTACTCCAAGCCACAATAGACCAAATATCACTCAAGCTAAACCCTACTGTAGCAATAGGCAAAGTTGTAAAACTAGCAACTAACATTTCAATTAATAACAAATGCCCATTAACAGCCAAAAACATCAAACTAGAAGAAACCACGAACACTTGAGCAATTACGGGGACTTGTACCCCAGTTGCAGGGTCAACCATAGAAGAAAAACCTAAGCCCATACTGTAAGCAATACTTTGTCCACCTACTAACATCACTGCAAAAACCATTTGTAAAACAAAGCCCGTTGATAAGCCAATAACAATCTGCTGAACAGTAATTAAAAAGCCTTGGTAACTAAAGATTTGAACGGGTGCGATATCAGGAATGACAGGAACAACAACAAGTGTTATTAAAAATGAAGCAAGTACTCGAATTTTTGCAGGTAATGATTTAACACTAAAAACAGGGACAGAAATAAACATTGAACTGATTCGCATGAATGGCCAGATAAATGATGCCAACAATGCTAATAACTCTTGTTCTGTGAAGTTCACAAACTCAACCTATTAATTCAGGTATCTGACGAACTAGCGTTTGAAAATAATCGATAACAACCTGTAACATCCAAGGGCCTGCAAGCATCAACACGATAATAACCATTGCTAACTTAGGAATAAACGTTAAGGTTTGCTCATTAATTTGTGTTGCCGCCTGAAACATAGCCACCAGTAGACCAACGGCTAGAGATGACAATAATATAGGTGCTATTAATTTAACAGCAACCAATACAGTGTCTTGAGCAATAATCGAAATAACTTCAGGTGTCATAGAAACTTTCTATTTTATTGAAAACGAGTTTATTTTAAGACTCTTTACAAGATTGACCAGGAGCCTGTCCGAGAATAGACTCCTCGCACTTAAACATAAAAACTGGCAGCTAACATTTCTAAAACTAAGGACCAACCATCAGCTAAAACAAATAACATAATTTTAAAGGGCAATGAAATAATCATAGGTGACAACATCATCATACCCATCGACATTAAAACACTGGCTACAACAAGATCTATGACTAAAAAAGGCAAAAATATTAAGAAACCAATCTGAAAGGCTGTTTTTAATTCACTTGTTACAAAAGCGGGCAATAGTAATGAAAAAGGCACATCATCTACTGTCTCAAAATCTTCTCGTCCCGAAATTCGCATAAACAACTCTAAATCAGCCTCTCTTGTTTGCTTCATCATAAAGACCCTAAATGGCGCTGATGCACGTTCTATTGCTGTTGTGACATCAATTTTTTCTTCCATATAAGGCTGCACGGCTTGAGTATTCACTTTCTCAAAAACAGGCATCATAACAAAAATAGTTAAGAACAATGAAAGTCCTAATAGTACTTGATTACTTGGTGCTTGTGCTGTTCCTATCGCCTGTCGCAACAATCCTAAGACAATCATAATACGAGTAAATGATGTCATGGTTAACAATAATGATGGCAACACTGTCAGCACAGTCATTAATGCTACAATCTGAATGGTTACCGTATAACTCTGTCCACCATCAGGATTGGTTGTTACTGTGACAGCATCTATCCCTGGTACGGCCCACACTGATGTTGCCGAAAAAAATAGAAAAACAAATAAATATAATTTATTCATCTATTTCCTCCAGACATTATCTGTTTTAATTTCTGAGAAAATTCAGCTTCTGTATTTTCTTCTTTAGCTTGCTGAAATAAAGTATCTTCGCCCTCTAAGAGTAATAATTTTTCAACCCTCCCTGGCGTTACAGCTAACACTAATTGCTTCTCACCAATTTGCACTAAAATAATTTTCTCACGCATCCCCAATGTTAAACCAGCGACAACTTTCATTCCATCTTTAGCATTTACAGGCAAAGCGCCCATTTTTTTCATAAACCAAATACAAGTAAAAAATAAGGCTAAAACAATTATTAAGCCTAAAGACCAACTTAGAACATGATCAGTTGAGATAGTGCTAACTTTTTGTTTTTGTTCTACCGCTGAAAAAGCAGCTGAAGCTGAACAAAAAGATATCACTAAACTTTGCAGCAAAGTTTTCAAACGACTCGCCTTATCATTATTTTATGAGCCTAATTTTTTTACCCGGTCAGTCGGACTAATCACATCAGTCAAACGAATACCAAATTTGTCATTCACCACCACAACCTCACCATGAGCAATTAAAGTTCCATTAACAAGAACATCCATTGGCTCACCAGCAAATCTATCTAACTCAATTACTGAACCTTGATTAAGTTGCAATAGGTTTCTTATATTCACTTGTGTTCTTCCAATTTCCATAGAAACCGTCACAGGAACATCAAGAATAACATCTAACTTAAGGTCTTCAGGCGAAATATCAGCTTTAACAGGTGCATGTTCTCCCTGCTCTTCTAGCTCACTAAACTGTGCTTTAGCAAGGTCTTCTGCATTACTTTGTTCTTGTAAGGCATCGCCCCAATCGGCATCTCCACCTGCTTCGGCATCTGACTGTTCTTGCATTGCATTTGCCCAATCGTCGCCAACTGGCTCATCATTTTCACTCATTACATTACCTAATAACTTTAATGCTTATAAACAGGAAACTCCCCCTGCTATAAAAATTTTACATTGAATCTTGTGTTAATTTTTCTGTTATTTGAATGGCATAATTACCATCAGATAAACCAATTTTACCTTTAAAAATAGATACACCTTCTGCTTGCAGAGTAACTGTTTCTGGCATATCTATTGGAATAACGTCCCCTTTTTGAAAGTTCATTACATCTTCAATACTCATTGTTTTTTCAACCAGTAAACTATTTAATGCAACTTCACTTCGCAACACTTCTTTTCTTAAACCTTCCTGCCAACTTCCATCTACTTCACCTCGATCACTACTCACTGCATCTAACAAATCTCTAATAGGCTCAATCATGGCATAAGGCATTGCGATATTAATATCACCGCCACCACCTTCTAGTTCTACATGAATGGTAGAAACAATAACAATTTCAGCAGGGCTTACTATATTGGCAAACTGTGGATTTACTTCTGAGTTCATATATTCAAACTCAAGATCCATTACAGGCTTCCAGGCTTCTTTTAAATCTTTAAATAGCAGTTCAATAATTAAGCGGATAACTCGCATTTCAGTCGGTGTAAATTCACGCCCTTCTACTTTATTGTAAAACTGCCCACCACCACCAAAAAAATTATCTACTGCAGTAAATACTAAACGAGGCTCCATAACAATTAATGCGCGACTCCTTAAAGGAGCAAACCGCACAACATTCAAATTAGTCGGTACAAATAGGCTTTGAATATATTCAGAAAACTTTAATACCTGAATACCCGAAATAGAAATTTCTGCTGAACGCCGAAGAAAATTAAAAAGTGAAATTCTAAAATAACGCGCCAATCTTTCATTAACCATTTCCAAGGTAGGCATTCTACCTCTAACAATTCTTTCCTGACTGTTAAAATCATACTCTCTAACACCAGCCTGACTTTCTTCCCCTTCTTCAGCTTCTGTTTCTACATCACCATCATCAACACCGTGTAAAAGCGCATCAATCTCATCTTGTGACAATAAATCTACTGTAGACATAGCTTAAATACCTCGGCTATACATGGTTTTTTGACATATATAGCTTAATAAATCTATACAAACATTTTTATTAAGCATCATTAGCGACTCTTTAAGCAATATCTCACACCTTTAATTTTATTATCTTATTTCCATAATCACTGCATAACAAATGCAGTAAAAAACAAATCTTTTACTTTATTCTTTCTCGTCATCCGCTCCATCACTTTGCCAATCTCATCTAGCATTGTTTCACGAAGCTCTTCTTTGCCTTCTCTTGTTTTTAAATTAGCTGCGCCTTTTGCACTGATTGCCATCAATAAATTGTTTCTAATCATTGGCTCATGCTTTTTTACTGCTTCTATTGTTTCCGCACCTTTAACTAATAAAGAAACTGAAACCTGAATTAAACTAGCTCCCGAACCTTTTGGAAAATTAACAATTAATGACTGACTCATATCATAATAGAGTTCTTCATTAGCCGCATCTCCTTCTTCATCCTCAACAACTTCCTCAACTTCTTCTGCTTGCTCTCCATCTACAGCTTCTGAATCTCCAGCCATAAAATAGTAACCTGCACCACCACCTACTATCAATAAAATAACTGCAATAATTATAATTAATTTTGAGGATTTTTTTTCTTCACCCTCAACTTCTTCATTTTCAGCCATCTGCTTTCCTATTTTAAATTATGCAAAATAAAGACCAACTAACTAATAGCCATAAAATTCAATAATATAAAAACTCCAGATAAATCCTGTTAGCCATTTAAAGAGAGTATTAAATTTAATTACTTTAGAGCAATCGGAATATTATAGAATTATAGTGCAAACTGTTAATTTCGCCGCACTTTAAGCAAATAGATAGATATTTTGGAATCATACGCTAACGCAAGAAAAAAATATTTTTAAAAATATACAATAAAATTCCATTTCCTGTTTAGACACAACAAAAAAAGGGAGTAAAGCATTGCTTTACTCCCTTTCAATCTATTTTTTAATAGACGTCTACAGCGTAAACTCTATTAAAATGCGCAACCAGACTTAACACCCATTTTTTTTAAAACAATGGCTAAAGGGCAAAACCCTGTGAAAGCCGCTTGTAACAAATTCAACCCAACAAAACCAGTAAACCATAACCAGTTAATTGAATAAAAAACCGCTAAATTAACACTTATTAATATAAATGTCCCCGCAACAGCCATCACCCATCGTTCTATAGTCATTTTATCTCCTACTTTAAACGAACAACGCCCATAATTTTAAGCATCATTCTTTCATAAAAAGGCTCACTAATACCTTTTCTTATTTTACGCATAAAATATTTTTCAAAACCTATTTTAGCTACATGCACCCAACGACCATGATTTGACCATGTAGTATTTCTTGGTGGAATTTGTGGAACTGCTAAAAATGCCACACCGGTATCACCCAAATCAGCTAGACACAAGGCACTGAGACTTGGAATATCAGAAGGCTCTTTTCCAGCTAATTGATCTTTAATGTTATGAGCCGTTGCTGTCACCATTGATTCAATCATATAACCTGTTTTGGGCGTGCCTACTGGAACAGGTGTTTTTTCAACAGGTGGCAAAGCAACACAAACACCAACCGAATAAACATTGTTAAAAGTTGGGTTACGCTGATACTTATCAACCAGTACAAACCCCCTAGGATTAGTTAAACCTTCTGCACCTGAATTTCTAACCGCATCAATTCCTGTAAATGCAGGAAGCATCATAGAATGTTTAAATGGAAGTTCATGCTTTTTCTTGTCTTCTGAATTTTCGTCGACTTCAGTAACATACATCATGCCATCTTCAATTTTATCAACTTTGGCATTTGTCACCCAATTGATAGTCTTTTCACGCAAGGCACTTTCTAACATCCCTTTGGTATCACCAACACCACCCAAACCTAAGTGACCAATATATGGTTCTGACGTTACAAATGTAATGGGTACTTGGTCACGAATTTTTCTTTTTCGTAATTCAGTTTCCAAGATCATCATATATTCATAAGCTGGCCCAAAACAAGAAGCCCCTTGAACGGCGCCAATTACGATTGGCCCAGGGTCTTCCATAAACTCATCCCAATCTCTAGAGGCAATTTCTGCATGATCTACATGACAAACTGAAGAGGTATATCCTTCTGGTCCTAAGCCTGGAACTTCATCAAATGCTAAACGAGGACCTGTTGCAATAATTAAAAAATCATACGCAACTACCGAACCATCAGCCATTTCTATTTGATTATTTTCAGGATCAACTTTAGTCGCAGCCTTTTGAATAAACTCAATTCCTTTCTTTTTCATAACAGGAGCAAGTTCAACCTTCAAATCTTCAGGTTTACGCCATTTGGGTGGGATCCAAGGGTTAGATGGTACAAAGTGAAAAGTAGGGGAATCTGAAATACTAATGACTTCATGATCTTTACCTACCATCTCTTGCATTTCATAGGCCATGGGAACACCACCGATACCAGCACCTAAGATAACTATTCTAGCCATAACTTTATCCTCATATTTATATTGAAAATGCGCTATTATTATTGTTTTGCATTTTGAAAAAACTTGATCAGCCTTTATTATAAGAATTAAATAACAAGGACTGATTAAGATACATGCCGTTAGAATATTAGCATTCACTAAAATAGTCAATAAAAATAATTTTTACTTCTTCTATATAACCATTCCCTAAACAAAAACAGGGCATATTTTAACTTTAAAATTCTTACCAATAATGAATAACTCTGCTTCCATTTTTATTGCTGACGACAATGAAATTAATCGATTTTTATTACAGTCACAATTAGAAGAGAAATATAGTAATTTAACCTTTGCCGCTGATGGAAAAATAGCCCTTAACTACCTGCAACAATATAAATACGACCTTATCTTACTTGATATCCATATGCCTTTTTATAGCGGTCTAGAGCTAATAAAAATTATTAAAGAAGATAATGCTATTAATCTATCTACTCCCGTTATTGCAATAACAGCACAGCTTCATAACGATGAACAAAAAACACTTATTGACGATAAGTTTAATGAATGTCTGATAAAACCTATTTTATTAGAACAATTAGATGAATTATTTTCATTATGGCTTCCAAATCCTGTAGCAACAACAATCGCCCCCACGTTAGCAGAAACTGATTACGTTAGCTCTTTATTACAAAGATCATCTGGAAATATAGCACTAGCAACAACTATATTTAACAAATTATTTGTTGAACTACCAGAACAGTCATCACTTATAGAGCAAGCGTTAAAAGCTAACCAGCTTGCTCTTGCTAAAGATATAACACATAAACTTCACGGCTCCGTCAGTTTCTGTGGTTTTTTGGACATACAAGAACTTGCAAACGATTTAGAAAGTAGCCTTATAAAGCACGAAAAACACCTAACCACTACTAAATTTGACTTACTTAAAAATAAAATAGCTTCTTTTATTTTACAAAAAGAAAGCATATTTATGCAGCTACAATCTTTGTAATCTTCTCTATTTTTATCTTTCAATTTGGCATAAAAAAAGCCCTGTCAGGGCTTTTTTTATTAATAAATACAGCTGAATTAATTACTTTAACTGGTCAATAATCTCTTGTGCAGCTTGTTTTTGTTCCGCGCTTCCTTTTTTTAATATCTCTTTAGCAATATCGACTGCTGCATCGGCATCACCCATATCTATATAAGCTTTAGCCAAATCCAACTTAGTTTCTAGCTCATCCATATCAGTTAAATCAGAAACACTTTCATCCAAACTAACAACTGGATCAGCAGCAGGGGCTGGAGCTATTTCAGGTGTATCGAAATCAAATTCAAAGTCGTCCACCCCACTATTATCAACAACTTCAATTTCATCATCAATATTTAGTGCAGTGTTATCTTCTTGCTTATTATCAGATGAAAAGTCGAAACTTTCTAAATCTATATCGATATCAGTTTCAGATGCCAAATCAATCACTTCAGGTTCAACCGAAGTTTCTTCTGTTTCTGTTCCCGAATCAAAATCAAAGTCAAAAGACTCAGCATCTGCTGCTTCACTAGGTTCTTCAATCTTTATTTCTTCAGGCTCAGAAGTAACGGCAGAATCAGAACTTAAATCGAACTCAATTGACTCAACACTTTCAGCTTCAGTCGCACTAATTTCAGGTTTTTCCTCATCTGTACCATCAAGATCAAAAACACTTAAATCAAAGTCCAGTACATTTTCATCAGCTACAGCAGCCTCTTCATTAAGGGCTGTTGAGGCATCTTGCACTTCTATTGCATTTACTATAGAACTATCTGTAGCCTCATCAGCTATATCTGCATCTTCAAAAACAGATAAATCAAAATCAGAGTCTGCCTCTGAAGCTTCAATATTTGAAGTTTCACCTTTAACCTCGTCAAGTGCTACTTGCTCACTTTCCGGCTTCTGTTCTTTTTCTAAATCGACAGATTCAAAACTCGCTTTATCAGTATATAAAGCTGAATCAGGATCGATTTCTCTTCCCATTTCTACAACTTTATCCCAAAACGCGCCATCTCCAGGTTTCCCTTCTGCAATCAACTCTTTTGCATAACTTTCAAAAGAGCTTTTATTCTCATTAGTAAAGTATATTTCTAGTAATTTTAACTTACACTCATCTCGCGCTGGAAAATCTTTAATTGCCTGAAGCATTAAATCTTCAGCTTGCTGATATCGCCCATAAGCCAAATAAACATCTGCTTCAGAAACAGGATCTACTTCACTTTGATCTGTATCAAAAGCATCAAAATCACTTGGAGTAAATTCGCTTAAAAATGAACTTTCCCCTACTGTTCCTACATTATATAAAGATGAATCATCTGCAACAGGAATAGATAGCTCTTCATCAGGAGACTCTGGGGAATCAGGGGAATCTGGTAAACTAATTTCACTTGCCGTTGCGAACATACTTTCATGATCATCTTCTTCCTCAACGGTTCTTCTACGCCACCAAAGGACTCCAAGAATACCTAAAATAAGCGCACTGCCCCCACCAATAGCAAGCGTTAAATAATCGGTTTCTTCTTCAACAACAGGTGCAGGCTTAAGTTTAAGCTTTGTTTTCGGTTTTAGTTTTGGCTTTTTAACCGGCTCAACCTTAGCAGCTGTTTTCTCAGGTAAAACCTTAGCTACTTCAACTGGCTTTTTAGCAGCCTCAATAGAAGCTATTTTAGTTGCCTCTTTTTCAGCTTGAATATCGGCAAGTGTTTTTATTTTAACTTTGCCTGGCTCTACTGTTTCTGGTGTTACAACAGGCTCAGCCACTTCAGTAGCTTGTACTGTTTTATCGCCAGATTCAATTTGTTTTTTATTTTGTAATGTTGCAATTTTCTCATCCTTTAAGATAAGAATTTTCTGCATCATCACTAATTGTTGCTCTAACTTATCCATCCTAGCTTGTAGAGCTAACCCTTCATCACTACTAGCTACTTTAGAATCATCTATTTCAGAATCAACAATTTGTTTAGCCGTAGTTTTATTATCCGTTACCACATTAGCAATATCACCAATTTCATCTAACACAGGTGCTTCTAACTCTAATTGACTAGCAAGCTGGCTATCATCTATGTTCGACTGGCTTTCCTTTTTAGCAACACGACCACTCCATACATCATCTTGTTGCTTAAAGGCCGCTAGAGCTTGTTTTTTTGACAACTTAAGAATAACTTCCTTCTCAGGAATCTTTAATGTTTGCCCTGCCATCAGAGCGTTCACATTTTTCTTATAAAATGCTCTAGGGTTTGCCTCATAGATAGACATCATCATCTGCTCTATAGACACATCATCATAAACATTGGTTTTTTCAGCAATTTTCCAAAGAGAGTCCCTCTTTGTTGTCGGCCCGTATTGCCCTACGGATGTTTGAGACACACCTTCAACATCTCTGTTGATTATTTTTACAGGCTGCTCAGCATAAGTGGGTGCGACAGCTTGCTGTGGTTTTTGAATAACAGGAATAGTTGCTTTCTTGTAGCTAACAGGAGGGTCAACTAAAACAGTAAATTCACGATATAAATTACCAGAAGCCCAAGTAACTTCTAATAGAAAGTCTAAAAATGGCTCTCTTAAAGCTTCATTTGAACTCAACTTAACAAGTGTTGAGCCATCAGCTTGAGTCACTGCTTTAAATTTAATTTTTGAAAGAAAATAACTCCAAGGTACTCCTGCCTCATCAAATTTATCAGGTGAAGCTAACCTCACTTTAATATCAGAAATATTTTCGCCAGCTGAAACAAGCAATGCAATTTCTGCATCCAACTTCTGATTTAGAGCTGAGTGCAATTTAATATCACCAATACCTAAAGAATAGGCACTTGCTGGCATCAGTAATGATACAGCCGCTATAGTTTTAGTTAAATTGCGCACAATCCTCTCCTTTACAAATTTTTACCACAGTCTCAAACCTCATTAAGCTATCTAACAATTAGATAAGCAACTGCAAAAACCTATAATTAGGTTTTCGTTGAATCTTAGAAAATAGGATAACGATTATATTTATCAAAAAACAAGCTCAACAATGCTTATTTCCGGATTGCGATAAACCTTGGGTTTTTAATAATCGTTATCAAAACCACTAAACTATAAAAATATCTCCATCTAGTTTAAGTGGCTATGTATATATTAACTAAGCTTAGACTAGATGAATTTTTTTACCAGCTCTTCTGCAATTTGTATGCTATTTAATGCAGCACCTTTACGGACATTATCCCCAACCACCCACAAATCAACACCTTGGGGATGAGAAATATCTTCCCTAATTCTTCCAACAAACACATCATCATTGCCTGAAGACTCAGTTACTGCCGTAGGATATCCACCATCTACACGTTCATCCATAACGGTCACACCCGGTGCTTCACTTAATAATTGACGCACAGCCTCTACTTCAATCTTTTCTTTTGTTTCAATATGTACTGCTTCAGAATGCCCATAAAAAACAGGAACACGTACTGCAGTTGGATTTACTTGAATCTCAGTATCACCAAATATTTTTTGAGTTTCCCATACCATTTTCATTTCTTCTTTGGTATAGCCGTTATCCATAAACACATCAATTTGAGGCAATACATTAAATGCTATTTGTTTAGGATAAACCTCTGTTGTAATAGGTTTACCATTTAGCAATTGAGCAGTCTGTTTAACCACCTCTTCTATCGCTTCTTTTCCTGTACCTGAAACTGCCTGATAGGTGCACACGTTAATACGATCAATACCTACAGCATCATAAATTGGCTTTAATGCAACCAACATTTGAATGGTTGAACAATTTGGATTAGCTATGATCCCACGTATTTGATAATCAGAAATTTTTTCTGGATTTACTTCAGGTACAACTAAAGGAATATCGTCGTCATAACGAAATTCAGAGGTATTATCAATAACGATACAACCTTTAGCCGCAGCTATCGGTGCATATTCTCTTGAAATTGAAGCCCCTGCTGAAAACAATCCAATTTGCGCTTTTGAAAAATCAAACTCGGCCAAATCTTCAACAATAATAGAACTTCCTTTAAAAGGAATACGCTTACCTACTGATCGACTACTTGCTAAAGCATATACATTACCAACTGGAAAATTACGCTCTTCCAGAATTGACAACATGGCTTCCCCAACTGCACCAGTTGCACCTACAACAGCTACATCAACTTTTTTTGACACTCAACACACCTCTAAACAACAATTAAAACCACTTGAGCTATTATTTCCTAACAAACCAAGTGCCTATATAAATTTTATTACCCTAAAATAGAGAAAACTTTTGCAGTAATGTCACTCACATCACCTACACCAGCAATTGAACTAAATTTAACTGATTGATCGGCAGAATAAAAATCCACTAATGGCTTGGTTTGATCATGATAAACAGCCAATCGTTTCTTCACGATATCTTCTTGATCATCATCTCTTTGGATAAGTGGTTCACCTGACTCATCATCAATACCTTCTTGCTTAGGTTTGTTGAATTCAATGTGATAAGTACGACCTGATGCTAAATGCACTCGTCGCCCACTCATTCTTTTAATAATGTCAGAATCTTCCACCGCAATTTCGATAACATGATCGACAGTTACCTGCATAGCTATTAACCCTTCAGCCTGAGCAATTGTTCTAGGGAAGCCATCTAACAAAAAGCCATTAGTACAATCATCTTCTTGAATACGCTCTTTAATCAAACCTAAAATAATATCATCAGAAACCAATCCACCAGCATCCATTACTTTTTTTGCTTCTAGTCCTAACGCTGTTCCTGCCTTTACTGCAGCTCTTAACATATCACCTGTTGATATTTGAGGAACACCATATTTCTTAGTAATAAATTGCGCCTGTGTACCTTTACCTGATCCTGGGCTACCTAAAAGAATAATACGCATAAAAACTCCAAATTTTATTAAAAATTAACTATCTGTATACTTTTATAGTCAGACATTTATTTGATAACGTTATTTTATCTCAATTAGCATTGAATTAGAAACATCGCAATACAGCTAAAAAGTCTCGATTTATTTTTTCGGCACATAAATTGATTTGTATATATACAAATCAATGACCTGCATACCAGCTCTACACCTTAAATACATAAAGCTTTTAATTCACTTAGCTTAACAACTTGTAAAAACCTTATAACTTCCTTATTCTTAGTGGTATGGAACGTACATAAAATAAATAGAGCACTTTAAAGGGAATGAGGATTTCACTCTTAACTATTAAGAACTACTATCAATTTTATGTACTCAATTTGTAATCTATATTTATTTTAAGAGGGGATTTTCATGCGCGTTGAAGAATTAATGACTTCCACTGTGTTTACTGTTGAACCACACGATATGATTGATCGTGTATTCTTTTTGATTCATTACGAAAAAGTCAGACACTTACCCGTTATCGAAAAAGGCAAAGTTGTTGGTATGGTTTCGGATAGAGATATGTACAAAGCTCTAGGACCAAAAAGCAACTCTAATGCTATTGAATCCAATAAGGAAGGTACAGAGCTTCACGTTATACCTAAAAAAGTACAAAACATTATGCGTCGAGGTGTTGTTTCCGTATCACCTGACACATTAGCATCAGATGCTGCAGCCACAATGGCGAATCACAAACTTGGAGCGTTACCTGTTACTCAAGGTGATAAACTGGTTGGGATTTTATCTTCTACAGATATTCTTAGAGTTTTCTCTAAAGTTGAACATGCGAAAGAACTAAGAGAACAGCGCATCTCAGAAGGAACAAGTCACAGTTAAATGCTTTTAAAAAAAGCCTCTTTCAAAGGGGCTTTTTTAACCCTCCATCCCCATGCCAACTGAAAACATCATAAAACAAACCCAATCGTGGCTTAGCTCTTTTATCATTAGCTACAATATTTGCCCTTTTGCAAAGCGCGAACATGACAAAGGCAGCATTCGATATGCCGTTATAGAATCAGATAATATCGAACAATGTCTGGAATCAGTGATTACAGAGTGCCAGCATTTAGATTCCAATTCATCAATAGAAACAACTTTAGTTATTTTTCCAAATAACTTTACTCACTTTGATGATTACCTTGATTTTCTCAGCCTTGCTGAATCACTTGTATTTGACCAGCATTATGAAGGCATCTATCAATTAGCCAGCTTTCATCCAGACTATTGCTTTGATGGTGAAGCTGAAACTGATCCAGCAAACTATACAAATCGTTCGCCCTACCCCATGCTTCATATTATTAGAGAAGAAAGTTTGGAGAAAGCTTTAGACTCATACCCCCACCCCGAAAAAATCCCCGAAAGAAATATAACCTTAACAAGACAAATAGGACTAGAAAAACTCCGTACTATTTTACAAAAGTGCTACCAGCACTAGATTAATATAAACGCCTAATTATGCCCACTCCAGAAAGTTGGAACTCTATTAGCAAACAGATTGAACTAGCCACGAACACTTCCTTTAAAATAATAGATATACAAGCTGTTTCCGGTGGCTGTATTAACTCTGGCTATCTTATACAAAGTAATAACAATCGTTATTTTATAAAACTAAACCAGACACATTTAGTCCCCATGTTTAAAGCTGAGTTTGCTGGCTTAGCAGAAATAGCTAAAACAAAGACTATCAAAGTACCTAAGCCCATATTGTTTGGCAAAACGTCTGAACATGCCTTTCTAGTTTTAGAACATATTGAGCTTTTTTCAGGAAACCAACAATCTGACAGTCAACTAGGCCAGCAATTAGCCGCTTTACATAAAACTCCTCAAGAATTTTTTGGCTGGCACCAAAACAATACAATTGGTTCAACGCCTCAAATCAATACTTCAACTGAGCAATGGCCAATTTTTTGGCAAACTAATCGTTTAAACTTTCAACTATCCCTTGCTGAACAAAATGACTTTAAAGGATGTTTAATAGAATCAGGTAAACGCTTATCTAACACTCTACATCATTTTTTTAAAGGCTACACGCCTCAGCCTTCATTACTTCATGGTGATTTATGGTCTGGTAATGCAGCAGTGACAAAACAGGGTGAAGCCATAATCTATGATCCTGCTTGTTACTATGGAGATAGAGAAACAGATATAGCGATGACTGAATTATTTGGTGGCTTTGGTCCTCATTTTTATTCAGCTTATAATGAATACTACCCTTTAGACTCAGCTTACTTGACCCGAAAAACGTTATATAACTTATACCATATCCTTAATCATCTTAATTTATTTGGCTCAAGCTATCAGCAACAAGCACAAAACATGATTGACTCCCTACTTTCAGAACTTTGTTAATTTTTTATTCAACATGCGTATAGCTCTTGCTTATATAAGCGTTATTCTTTTAT
>CAJVYL010000004.1 GCA_913009265.1 uncultured Methylococcales bacterium | reverse complement strand
GAACCTTTGATTGTTACTTTGTTGAACATAACAGTTGCAGGCTTAACCATAAGGTTAGGAGCAACAACAGCTAGAAGGCTAGAAAAACCGTCTTTGTTGTTTGTTAAGCAGTTTGCGAAAGCAGACTCTGCAGCTGAACCACGAGGCCCGATCATTAAGTCGATATGAGCAACTTCGTTTCCGTCACCGTTTAAAGATTCGCCTACGCGTAAGTTGTTAATTTTAGCCATTTGAGCTTGATCCTATTATTAATAAAGTGTTAAAAAGACAAAAAACTGTCTCAAAATATTTTACCATTCCATTACTGCATTAGCTAGTACACCTAACAGAAAATGCTTCCATTAAAATTATCAATACTGTCGCCACCGTCAGGTCGGCCGTAGTGCCAGGGTTAATACTCTTATCCTTAAACGCCCTATCTACTTCATGTAGCATAGGTATTAATTGCTCAGGATTATTGGTATTCAACAAAGCATCGTCGACTGTAATAATCTGCTTACGTACCCATCCTGAGTACTTGTCGCCATATTTGCGTTCTATATGACTATCAGGAATAGTACTTAGTAACCCTGTAAATACAGCGCTAGCAGCCCAAGCCCGATCATCAAACTTAACGAAGGCATCATTATACCTTAAAACTGAAAATTCAAAAATATCTTTATAATTTGTTGTGTATTGCTTCGCAATTCTATCTTTTTCACTTGCAATTTCCATCGCTTCAACTAACGAAACAGCAGCACCTTCACTTACATCTTGCTCACTTGATTCCCCCAAACCTCCAGGAGCAGCTAGTGTTATGGCTTTAAAGGTCCAATCAGCATCTTCTATAGTAGTGTTTTGTAAAACATTTGCTAGTGACTCTCTTAAACTCTGACCTTTTTGCTGCTGGTAAGCTGCCTGACATAATGGCGCACATAATAAAATAATCCCCAGATTAGTATTACAACCAACAGCTTCTCGTGTTGCCTTTACTGCATAGTAAATTTTTTCACCAAGCGAATACGCTGTATTAGCTACTGCAGCAGCACTAACCTTTGCACTCAGTATAAAATCATCAACCGTCATATCATGCCCTTCATTATAGACACTAACATTACCCGGCTTAAATGCTTGCACATCGCAAATACAAGCTTCTTTATATAGATCCGTCAGTTGTTCTTGTGTAATCATGATACAGCTCGCTCTATATTAACAATGTCACCTTGTAGATAACGATCCAATAAATCACCGACTAAAGCTTCAGCAACATTCAAATCACAAACACTTTCCAAGCCTTTCCAAGCAGGAATACTATTAACTTCGATAATACTATAGTTCCCATCCGAATCCTTTATAACATCAACTCCAGCATAATCCATTGATAATGCCTGCGCAGCAGCTATTGCAATAGTTGATAATTCAAGGTTTAGCTCTACTTTTGCACAACTAGCCCCACGAGCCACATTATTTAACCAAGACTTGCCACTACGTTTCATTGCCGCGACGGCCTTACCTGCCACAATGAAGACCCGAATATCAGAGTATCCTTGTCCTTCACATTCAATAAAACGTTGTAAATAATACACACCATTACTACTAGTCAACCAAAATAAATCAGTCATTTTTTCTATTCGCCGAACGCCCTCACCTTGAGAACCAAAAAGAGGCTTACTGATTAACTGATGCCCTTGCTTTAATTCATTTTCGGCAATCTGTAGGGCTTTTGCTCGATCCTTTAACACCCAAGTTACTGGCGTATTTATAGCTGCATTATTTAACAAAAAACTTGTTCTGCCTTTATCTACACTTTTTTCTATTGCATAGCCATCATTGTATACAGGAATACCCATTGCTTTTAATGCATGCAAAATATCTAGATAAAAGACAACTTCCTGTAAGGTTCCGCCCGGAACACCTCTGACAAACACAGCATCGGGCATACCATTCTCAAATCCTGGTATAAATATTGGCAAGCCTGAATTAGCTAATGAGATTTCACATTCTGTTAATGATACATACTCACTGGAATACCCCCTACTAGCAAATGCAAGACGTAATTGCTTGCCATGCCAGCCAGGATCATCAGTAAAAATTGCTATACGACCCAAAAACCAACCTCAATAAATTATTTAAAACAAAATAACTCACACAAAGCCACAGAGACACTAAGAAGAGCTTCTAGATCTCTTTTCTCTGTGTCTCAGTGCCTCTGTGTGAAAACCAACTTTAATAAATTATTTAAAACAAAATAAATCACACAAAGACACAGAGACACTAAGAATAGCTTCTAGAGCTCTTTTCTCTGTGTCTCAGTGCCTCTGTGTGAAAACTATCTTCTCTTAATTTTACAAACCAAACGATTGATCTAATAAGGTATTATCTAACTTGCCTGCTCTAAAACTTTTACCTGAATCGACTGCTGTTACAATCACACTTGCTGGACTAAATAACATACCGTCTATTTTAAAGAAATCGTAGTTACAAGCTTTAAAAATTTCAGCAAAAGGTTTGCCGTAATCTTTTGATGTTGAGCTAGGTAATTCTTTGGCTAATTTTTCAGCATCTTCATCACTACCTTTTACAAACAAGTGAACTTGCCCTGCAAATAAAATAGCATCATTTGTTCTGCCCATCGCTTTTACAAAGTCAGGATGTGGAGGACAAATAGGCGCACTACCCGTACCATCAATAATATTCTCTAATGGAAAATGTAATTCATGAGCCTTATGCATAGCAACTTCTAAAACTCTACCAACGACTTGAACACCACCAGCCAAACTGCTTGTTGGAGTAACAATAATAGTCAGTTTTTCAGCAGAAACTCCACACGCTGTAGCGATTTTATCAATAATTTCAACAGGTGGGATTTTATCATTTTCGATGACCAATGCTGTTGTGTCAGCACTGTCCTGATATTCTAATTCTGTATATAACGCTTCAACAGGAACAGTCACACCCTCTTTTTGTTTAGTCGCCATTGCTCTAGCTGGACCAGAACCTAAAGCATAATATTTTTCATGCGATAAACTCCAACCTGCATACTGACTACCTAAACAAGCTAATACAGGGTTAGTTGCATGTACATTAATTGTTAATGGCCAGTTTTCTGTATAAGCACTTTGTGAGATTGATGCTGTTCCCATCCCGCCCATACAAATTTCAGTAATAATACGCCCTGCTTCCAAGCCGCCTGGCACGTCAATACCTGCATCAATAATAGTGCAACCATTTTGCAATTTTTGCACACCTAGCCTTAATTTATCAGAATTATCTATTAATTCTTGCACTAAGGGTTGTGTTAATTTGTTTACACTCGCTGTGTATTGCATTTTATAGTTACCTAATTTATAAGATTCATTAATTGTTGCTGTCTTAATAGCAACAAGTCTTCTACTTGCTGTTCATTTTTACCGCCAGCAATGATACTGCAAATCGGCTCACCTGTGTTAATAATTGAACCAACTTGCGGCCTATCAACAATCCAGCTTGGCCAATCTATTGACTTATTTATCGTTAATATTACTTCTGAGAAAATGATTTTGTAAGCTTGATAAGATTTTAACGGGCTAAAATCGTTTAAACAGCTATTACTCGAGCAACTATTAATATGAATAGCTATTAAATCAGGATTATATAAATTAAGACTGGCTGATGGTCGGGCATTTATTTCCAACACATAACATTGCCCTGCATTATCTATAAAATCCAGAGAATTAATTCCCTTTAAGGAAAATTCAGTGACCAATCTTTGTAAGATTCCAGTTAATACGTTATCAAGCTTTATATCCATATCAAGCTGATTAATTACACCCGAGAACACAAACTCATTATTACCAATCTTAGTCACAAACTGCTTATGAAAACCTATTATTTTATATTCAGTCCCATTAGCTACAAATAAGACAGACTTTGCTATCCCTTGATAGTATTTTTGCCAGTAACAGCCAGAATAATCACCAGTACCTGCAACATACCGTTTAATACCAATTCCACCCTCACCTGCCAACGGCTTAACCAAGTAGTTGCTATTATCAACAGGGACTTGAAACGAGACTTCGGGATATAAAATAGCGTGTTGCTTTAACTTTGAAAAAAATATTTGTTTATTTTGTATTGCCGAAAAAACACTGAAAGAATTACCTAAAACAGTATAGTGTTGCTCTAAAAATTGTAATGTTTTTTGCTGATTTTCAAGCCCACTTCCATAAACAATTTTTTCTATCAAAAACTTTTGATTTAAAACATCAAGAGCTTGTTTAACCTCAAGCAAATCTAAACTTTTAACTTCAATAACTTGTTTGGCATTGCTTTGTGTATCTAAATCAGCGAAGCAATCAATCACCAGTGGAGTAAAACCTGATTTTTGGAGTAATTGAGCCAGCAACCGTCCTGAAGTTGCAACCACTAGGATTATTTTTTTATCATTCAAAATAAATATTCAATTACTTTAAACTGAAAAAACATCGCCCCCACTATTTCTAGCAGTTGCTGAAACAAAGCTAAGGTGGTCAAAGTTAGCAAATTTAGTCTGCATTTCAGATACTAAAGCATCAGCCTTTTGCTCACTATCAACCGCACAAAACCCTGTTGGCCCCCAAGATGTTTGACCAATTGCCACAGCACCTTGCTGCTCTAACCACTGCATTGCTTCTGCAACTTCTGGACTGGTAAATATACCACCTTGTACTGATGCAAAATGCTCACCTACTGACTGTTGCAATTGAGTAATGACATCACCAAATAAATTTATATTTTGCTCTGCTACAGCTGGTAACCCTTGCATCATCAACAAATAACACAACCTAGCAGCCTCTTGGTGAGAAAAAACAGGCAGCTCTTTAAAAGCATTTATTTCTTGCTCTCCGTGTAAGCCTTGTCCTCTTTGGTCAAAAACCAATATAAAACGCCATTGCTCTGGAATATCCATATGTGAAATAACAGGAGGCGTAACTGTTTGCTCACCTCTGCCACCATCTACAACTAAACCACCTTGTTCAAATACACCAATACCAATACCTGAGCGCATGCCTCTATGAGTTAATTGTGCAATTTCACGTGTAGTTAAACCTAAATCATAAAGCTCATTTAATACAGAACCAATAGCCAATGACATTTGAGTACCCGACCCAAGACCAACATGTTCAGGAATTGCTGCTTCAATATCGATTTTAACTTGGTCTGACACATTAAGAAGACCACATAAACGTTGAGTACATTTAATAGCCCTATCTGAAGATGGGCCATTAACCTGTAATTCAGCTGCCTTGGTAATTGAAAGCCGAGTACTAATTTCATTAAGCGCAACGCCAATGCTACCGAAGTGTCGCCCCAATGATCCACTTAAATCAATGAAACCCATATGTAATCTTGCTGGAGCAATAACGGAAATTTTTCTATCAGGCACGTTGAAATATTAAGTCTGGGGAAAATATCGACAAATTATACAGGATGAAGATATGAGCTAAAGATAATTTCTGCCAATTCATCAAGATTGTTCATTAAATGATCTGCTTGCTTGGCTGCTGTATCATCAAAAGGCAATACAGAGGGAATAAAAACGGAAGGTGCTTTCGCATTTACAGCGGCTTGAATACCCGTTGCAGAATCTTCAACAACTAAACATTTGGTAATAGGTATTCCCATTGTCTTTGCTGCAAACAAAAAAATATCAGCTGCCGGCTTGCCATGTTTTACATCATCTCGCGTAACAATAGTTGAAAAAACGTTATCAATCAGCGCCAATTGTAGACACTCAAGTGCGTTTACCCTTCGACTATTTGTTGCTAAACAGAATGCAATATTGTTAGCTTTAAGTAGCTTTGATAAATTAATAAAACCTTGTTTTACAGGTATTCCAAATTCATTTACATATTGTCGCCAATACTGACCACTTAGCGCGCCAAAATGTGCAAGATCAAACTCAGCTCCTCCATGCGCAATAAGTTTTTTTTCGACATCTTCAGCATGCAAACCAGACATTGATAGACAAAACTCTTTAGAAAACTCACAGCCCATTTCTAAAGATGCTTTTTGCCAAGCAATACAGTAAGTAAGTTCTGTATCAACGACCAAACCATCCATATCAAAAATAACAGCTGAAAATTCTGGAAGCTTAGGCATTAATCACTTTAATATATTCACCGCAAGCTTCACGACTAGACCCAACCACAATTCGTTTATCACCTTCTGTTGCTTGCTCAACCACGCCTGAGACTTCTATCCATTCCCCAGCTTTAGCCTGTCCTGTATAGGTTGCTGTATAACAAACGATAGATTTTATTTCTGAATGATCAATAATAAATTTAGCAGGATAATCAAAGGTAAAGCTATCACCTACAACTTGAACTTTTAACACAATGGCTTCAAGTTTTTTATATTCTATTAAATCTATATTTTGTTCAGTGTTATCTACATTTACCAAACTTAAATCAAATTTACGTTGATTAATCATCGCTTTATTAAATTTTCGTTTTTCATGCCAGACATATTCCTTATAACTTAAGTCACCCTGCCGTCGATCATAGGACTCAAGCCAGTCTTTCTCACTCAATTGCGAGCATTTACCTTGTTCTATTAATTTTTTTGTAATCGCTCTTGCTTGATTAAATACATCTCGAGAATAAAATACTAAATCAATATCTGAAGTTGTTTTCTGAGCGGAGATAAGGATTGAGCCAGTAACCCCAAGCAAAGCTAGATCTAAATCATGTTGCTGAAATAATAAACAAAGGGCAATACAATCTTTTTCGACAATATCGTCACTACCAGACTCTAATAATTGTTTAACACGTTTTTGGGGTTGATGATGCTTATGTACTTGAGCTAATGTTAAAGCATGACAATGTGCTTGTTTAACTGGGGAATAGTACAAATAATGAGGATATTTTTTTGATAAGTATTGATTAGCTTGTTCAGTATTAACTTTTTTCCAAGCACTACCCTGTTTTATATATCGCAAAAAACAAAGTACTTTGTCTTCTTCTAAACCACTTTCTACAACAGCAAAAACCAAACCTTCAACAGTTTCTATAAAATCTTTAGCTAAAATCATTAACAACTTTCAACACGATTACGACCACCTTCCTTAGCTCTGTATAAAGCTTCATCTGCCGCTTTAAGCACTTCATCTTGGTTATGAAACTGCCCAGTATAAGTTGCTAACCCCAAACTTAAAGAAACACAATCTGCAACTTTAGATCCTTCATGCGGAATGTTTAAATTTAAAATCGCCTGTCTTATTTTTTCCGCCAAAATCAACCCACCCTGCAAATCTGTATCAGGCAAAATTAAAGTAAATTCTTCACCACCATAACGACAGGCCTTATCTGTTGGTCGATCAGGCGCTTCGCCAATAGCTTTTGCAACGGCAGCCAAACAATCATCACCTTGTTGATGACCATAGGTATCATTATAAATTTTAAAAAAATCAATATCACAAATAATGACTGATAAAGGGCTTTTATTTCTCTTAGCCAAACCAAACTGGCTAAGTAAGGTGTCATCAAAATTTCTTCGATTTGCCAAGCCTGTTAACTGGTCATTCATGGCAAGGTGTTCTAACTCTTTATTTGCTGCAACTAAACCTTTTTGAGCAGTTTGTAATTTTAACCGCATATTATAGATTCGCTCCATTGCAGTAATGGTCAACTGTAAACGCAAAGGATTTATTGGTTTATTTAAATAAGCATCCCCACCTGATAATATGCCGCTAGTAAAAGAGTCATCATCTTGTTTAGTGGTAAGAAAAATAATAGGGAACCAGTCGTCGGCTTTAAATTCCCTTATTGCCTTAGTTGTTTGAAAACCATTCATTCCAGGCATTTCCACATCCATCAAAACCAGATCCACAGAGGTTTTTTCAATACAAGCTAAGCACTCATCCCCATTTTTAGCATGGATAACATCATGCCCTAAAGAAGAAATACATTCTGCAACGAGCATCCTAATAACCTTACTATCATCAACAATAAGTACTTTCATTTTATAACCAACCTATAAATTCTTACTCCATACAATACACAGTTTAGACTACTATTTACAATTTCTCACTGCTATATAGATAGACAGCATAAAAAGTTATTGATAAAAGCTACCCTATCTCTTATCCTCCAACAATAGAATTATTAATAAATATTTAGGGAGGTGAAAATGAAAATTGGTATACCTAAGGAAATTCATGCAGGTGAAAAACGCGTTGCAACCACACCAGCCATTGCAGAACAGATCATTAAACTAGGCTTTGATATTAGTGTTGAAACAGGTGCAGGGCTCGGGGCTAGCATCTCTGATGAAGCTTATAAAGAAGCTGGCTGCACCATACGTAAAAATGCAAAAACATTATGGAAAAATGCCGATATTGTTTTAAAAGTACGCCCTCCAGAACAACACCCCGAACTTGCGGTTGATGAAACTGAGCTTTTATCAAAAAATGGGCATTTAATTTGTTTTATTTGGCCAGCCCAAAATGAACTATTAATGCAAAAACTGGCTGATAAACAAGCCACTGTTTTAGCAATGGATAGTGTACCTCGCCTATCAAGGTCTCAAAAACTTGATGCGCTTAGTTCTATGGCAAATATTTCTGGCTATCGAGCAGTTATTGAAGCCGCTCAACATTTTGGACGTTTTTTTACCGGTCAGATTACCGCAGCCGGTAAAGTTGCACCTGCAAAAGTCTTAGTGATTGGCGCTGGTGTTGCAGGACTTGCTGCCATTGGTGTAGCAAAAAGCATGGGGGCGGTCGTTCGTGCCTTTGATACCCGCCCCGAAGTAAAAGAGCAAATTGAAAGCATGGATGCTGAATTTCTTATGTTAGAGTTTAAAGAAGAAGGCTCTGGACAAGGTGGTTATGCAAAAACCATGTCTAAAGAATTTATCGAAGCTGAAATGGCTTTATTCGCTAGACAAGCGATGGAAGTTGACATAATTATCACCACCGCTCTTATTCCTGGAAAACCAGCACCTAAATTGATTACTGAGGGCATGTTAGAGTCAATGAAAGCGGGTAGCGTGATTGTTGACCTGGCAGCAGAGCAAGGTGGTAATTGTGCACTGACTGAAAAAGATAAAGTAATCCAAAAACATGGGGTAACAATCATTGGTTATACTGACTTACCCAGTCGCCTAGCAACACAAGCAAGTCAATTATACGCAACCAACCTAAAACATTTACTCACTGAATTAAGCCCTGATAAAAATGGAATCATTGATGTAAATATGGATGATGATGTTATTCGGGGTACTACTGTTATTAAAGCAGGAAAAATCACATGGCCACCTCCCCCTCTTGCAGTTTCAGCTGCACCAAAACCACTGACCGAAGCGCCAAGTGAGCAGCCAAAACAAGAAAAGAAAAAGAACTCAATAATTCCAGAGCCAATTAAGCACTTATTAATACTACTTATTATTGGCGGCGCTTTATTTGCATTAGGTTCTGTGGCTCCTGCATCATTTATGTCTCACTTTACTGTTTTTGTATTAGCATGTTTTATTGGCTATCAAGTCATCTGGAATGTTTCAGCATCATTACACACACCTCTAATGAGTGTAACCAATGCTATTAGCGGCATCATCATTATTGGTGCTGTTGTGCAAATATCCACACCAGGGTTTGTTATTAGCTTACTTTCAGGATTAGCAGTTCTAATTGCATCCATTAATATCGCTGGTGGCTTTTTAGTTACTCGTCGAATGCTTGAAATGTTTAAAAGGTAGGAAAGGAAAATGATATCTCAAGGTTTACTCATCATGTCTTATGTTGTTGCTTCCATACTTTTTATTTTAAGTTTAAGCGGCTTAAGCCATCAAGAAACAGCACGCCGAGGTAACTATTACGGTATGGCTGGTATGGCTATTGCCATAATTGCTACTATATTAAGTGATTCAGTTACGTCTTATATTATCTTAATCCCAGCCCTGTTAATAGGTGGCTTTATAGGTACTAAAGCTGCAGCAAAAGTTGAAATGACACAAATGCCCGAACTGGTTGCTATTATGCATAGTTTAGTTGGGCTTGCTGCTGTATTAGTTGGATATTCTAACTTTATTGACCATTCAATTTCTTTGCAAGGCGTAGAAAAAACTATTCATTTAGTTGAAATTTATATCGGCATTTTTATTGGCTCGGTAACTTTTTCAGGTTCAATAATTGCCTTTGGTAAATTATGTGGAAAAATAACAGGGCAACCCGTTCTTTTACCTGCCCGACATTGGCTTAATCTTACTTTACTAATATTGACTATTTGGCTAGGCAGTTTATTTCTATCTAGTGCTGAAACAGGTGGAGGTATTCTCCCCCTTATCATTATGACTTTAATTGCTTTAGCATTTGGAGTGCATATGGTAATGGCAATTGGTGGTGCAGATATGCCTGTTGTTGTTTCTATGTTAAACAGCTATTCTGGTTGGGCCGCAGCCGCAACAGGATTTATGCTAGGCAATGACTTACTTATTGTAACCGGCGCTCTAGTAGGTAGTAGTGGTGCTATTTTAAGTTACATTATGTGTCGCGCCATGAACCGTCACTTTCTTAGTGTAATAGCAGGAGGCTTTGGTTCAACAACTAATGGAGAATCTGCAATTGTTGAGGGTGATATAAACCCTATAGATATAGCAGAAACTGTCCAACTGTTAGCTAATGCAAAAAATATAATGATTATTCCTGGTTATGGAATGGCCGTTGCTCAAGCTCAACATACCGTAAATGAAATGACCAAACTGCTAAAAAATAAGGATATAACCGTTCGTTTTGGTATACATCCAGTTGCAGGACGAATGCCAGGACATATGAATGTATTACTTGCGGAAGCAAAAATACCTTACGATATAGTTTATGAAATGGACGAAATAAATGACGATTTTGCTAATGTGGATGTATCAATTATTGTAGGAGCAAACGACATTGTTAATCCATCAGCGTTAGATGATCCCAATAGCCCTATTGCAGGTATGCCAGTTTTGGAATGCTGGAAAAGTTCAACAACTATTGTATTAAAACGTAGTATGGCTGCTGGTTATGCAGGCGTTGGCAATCCATTATTTGTGCATGAAAATACACGCATGCTATTTGGTGATGCTAATGAGAGTTTACAAGCTGTTCTTAAAGCTTTAAATAATTAAAAACTCAAAAAAGTTAGAGACAAGGCGTGCCTTGTCTCTACATCCCACCATTAAATTACTTTTAAACTATAACTCTCGTGTTGCACTAAAGGTAATATCAGGCCAGCGTTCTTCAGTTAATTGTAGATTTACCCGACTATTAGCCAAATAAACCAAATACCCACCACCATCTTCTGCCAAGTTATCGAATGCCTTAATTTTAAATTCTTCTAATTTTTTTGCATTATCAGAGGTAATCCAGCGTACTGTATTAACAGCAATATTATCGTAAATACATTCAACGTTATATTCACTTTTAAGTCGATGAGCGGTTACATCAAACTGCAACACCCCAATAGCACCTAAAATTAAATTATTGTTTTTTAATGGTTTAAATAACTGGGTTGCGCCTTCTTCTGTTAATTGAACCAAACCTTTTTGTAAGGCTTTTGCTCGTAAAGGATCTTTAAGTACAACACGGCGAAATAATTCAGGTGCAAAAAATGGAATCCCACCAAACTTTAAAGTTTCACCTTCAGTAAAAGTGTCACCCACTGTTATAGTCCCATGGTTATGTAAACCAATAATATCGCCAGGATATGCAACCTCAACACTTTTACGTGAATCAGCCTGAAAGGTAATGGCATTACTTACCTGAATTTTTTTACCTAAACGTACATGATTAACTTTCATGCCTTTATCGAAAACACCCGAACAAACACGTAAAAAAGCAATCCTATCTCGATGTGAAGGATCCATATTTGCCTGAACTTTAAAGATAAAACCAGAGAATTTATCTTCCGTAGGAGAAACCTCACGTTGTTCAGCATTTCTGGGTTTTGGATAAGGTGCATATTCAGCAAACGCATCTAATAATTCAATAATTCCAAAATTATTAATTGCTGAGCCAAAAAATACCGGTGTTAAATCACCTTTTAAATATCCTTCTAAATCAAATTCATGACTAGCACCTTGTACCAGTTCAATTTCTTCTCTTAATTCTTCTGCCTGATCACCCAATAATTCATCTAATTTTGGATTATCCAAGCCTTTAATAACTTCAGCTTCAACAATTTTTCCTGCATGTTGCGCACTAAACAATAACACTTCATCTTTATAGAGATGATAAACCCCTTTAAAGCGTTTACCCATGCCAATAGGCCAAGTCATAGGTGCACATTTAATATCTAAAACAGATTCAACTTCATCTAATAACTCAATAGGTTCTTTACCTTCTCTATCAAGCTTGTTAATAAAGGTTAAAATAGGCGTTGTCCTTAATCGACAAACTTCCATTAATTTAATGGTTCTATTCTCTACCCCTTTCGCGACATCAATAACCATTAATGCAGAATCAACCGCCGTTAATGTTCTGTAAGTATCTTCAGAAAAATCCTCATGCCCAGGTGTATCTAATAAATTTAAAACACAATCATTGTGCTCAAACTGCATTACCGAAGTCGTTACAGAAATCCCCCTTTCTTTTTCCATTTCCATCCAATCAGAGGTTGCATGGCGAGCTGCTTTACGACCTTTGACTGATCCTGCTAACTGGATAGCACCACCAAAAAGTAATAATTTTTCGGTAATTGTTGTTTTCCCGGCATCAGGATGCGAAATAATAGCAAACGATCTACGACGCTGCATTTCTGAGAGTAATTCTGACATTCGTTGAATAATCTGTTGATCTAAAATAACCGCGAATTATAACTGATTATAATAATTAGAGTATTTCTAATATAACCCAAATCCACACTTAGAAAAATGGCACTGAGCACCAGCTCTTGGCTCCTATGGACTTACAAAAAATACCCACTTAACCTATGGGTGAAGCTAAGATTTTTTGCAAGCCCCTAGAAACCAAGCTCTAGCACTCAATATCCATTTTCTAAGTGTGAATCTGGGTATAATGCCTAAAAACCATACAACAAGGAATATTTATGACTTTTATTACACGTATTTTTTTAACTTTAGCCCTTTTGTCCCTATCGGCTTGTTCTAGTATGTATTACAGCGCACTAGAAAATGTTGGAATACCTAAAAGAGAGCTTATGATTCATCGTGTTGAAAAAGCGCGTGATACTCAGGAAGATACCAAAGAACAGTTCAAATCAGCTTTAACGCAGTTTACTGAAGTTACTAACTTTAATGGTGGTGATTTAGAAGCCATTTACAATAAACTTAATGATGAATATGAAGATAGCATTTCTCAAGCAGAATTAGTCAGAAAACGTATTTCTGATATTGAAGATGTCTCAGAAGCATTATTTGAAGAGTGGGAAGAAGAAATAGCCCAGTACAGTAGTGCCTCATTAAAACGAAATAGTCAAAACCAGCTCACTTCTACTAAGCGTCAGTACAAACAACTTATTAGAGCTATGGAACGTGCAGAAACTAAATTAGCACCTGTTTTAGCTGTGTTTAAAGACCAAGTCCTTTACTTAAAACATAACCTTAATGCTAGAGCCATCTCTTCTCTTAAAGCTGAACTTAGTGGAATACAATCTGATGTTTCTAATTTAATAGAAGCAATGGAATCCTCTATTAATGAAGCGAATACATTTATTAGCTCAATGGAAAATAAATAGACTGCTTCCCCCTTCTCTTTGACTCAGTTCTTAACAAAAACATTCTTAACTGAGTCAAAGACACTTTAGTAAATCATCTTTCCTTTAGTAGCCGTTAAATTTCAGCTACTATAAGCGCTTACCTACAAAGGAATATAAAATGATCCCAGCTTGGTTTAGCCAGCGTAAATCCTTCCCTATTATTGTTGTCGCTTGTATTTTATTAGCCGTTATCATTGTCAAATCACGGCCTTCTATGCAGCATGAGCCAAAACAAGACTTTATTAGTTCAGCTAATTTCATCAGCGTAAAACAGTACACCGTTCGGCCTGCAATTAAAGGTTTTGGTATTGTTAAGCCTGATATTTTGCTTGAAGCAAAATCAGAAGTATCTGGGAAAATTATTTTCCTTCATCCGCAACTAAAGGACGGCGCGGTTTTTGCCAAAGATACCGTTGTAATTCGTATTGAAGCAGATGATTATCAATCCTCTTTAAAACAAGCTAAAGCTGACTCAAACTATAACCGTGCAAAGCTTAAAGAGATTAAAGAAAATATTAAAAATACGCGTGTTGAATTAAACTTGGTCAAAGCTAAATTAACGCTAGCAAAGAAAGAATTTAACCGCCTAAAAGAATTACTCAAAACACATTTAGTTTCGCAATCAAATGCTGATGCCAAGCAATCTGATGTTTTAAAACTGCAACAAGAAGTCCAGGTTCTAAACAATAGATTAAGAACTTTACCTCAACAACAGCACAGTATAGAGGCAAACCTTGCTAGCACTAAAGCCATTACCTCTAGCCAAAAACGAAACTTAGATAGAACAACAATCACCCTACCCTTTAATGCAAGAGTTTCATCTCTTAATGTTGAAAACAATCAATATGTCAGTCAAGGCAGTTTATTATTTACGGCTCAAACTACCGATAAAGTACTTATAAATGCACAGTTTCCACTTATACAGTTTCGCCAACTTGCTAAAGATTTTAAAATCAATCAAAACTTAATTCGACAGGCTTTTCAAAGTGGCTTTTCTAGTGAGTTATTTACTAACTTAGGATTAACCGCCAAGGTTAAATTAACTGAAAACCTTAATGCCAATTGGCAAGCAAAAGTAGAAAGAATTAGTAGTTCTATAGATCCTAAAACTAGATCTCTAGGGGTATTTGTAAGCGTGGACAAACCTAATGCTCAAATAGTCCCAGGTATTCAACCCCCTCTTCTTGAAGGTATGTACACTGAAATCACTATCAAAGGCAATGCTAAGCAATTTTTTGTTATTCCTCGCGATGCAATGCATGAAGGTGAATTGTATATTGTAAACAAGGATAATAAATTAGAACGTAGGACCCTTAAACCTAGTCTTGTGCAAGGCAAAATGGCTTTATTTGAGCATGGGCTAAATGAGGGTGAAAAAATAATAGTATCTGACCTTTTCCCAGCCATACCCGATATGTCACTTAAATTAACTGATGACAAGCGTAGTGAACAATCGATTATTGACTGGGTATATCAAGAGGCTAAACCATGATTCGGTTTTTTACGGTACACCCTACCGCAGCCAACTTATTAATGCTGTTTCTAATATTTATCGGCATAACGACTTTACCGACAATTAAACGCGAAACACTACCTGAGATAAAGCAATATGAAGTTGAAGTAAAAATCGTTTATCCCGGTGCAACACCCAATGATATTGAAGAAAAGATATGTTTGCCCTTAGAAGATGCGATTGAATCTATTAGCTTTGTAGAAGAAGTGAGTTGTCAAGCTCACCATTCCTACGCCACTACCATTATTAAAATGTTTGAGGCTGGGGATTTCTCTGTATTTATGGATGATATCAACAGTGCGGTTGATGAAATTGATAGCTTTCCTGATGATATAGAAGAGCCTATCATCAGCGAAGTTGGGCGCACACAAGATGTAGTAACTATTGCGCTAACAGCTGATATTAAAAGACAGGAACTAAAAGACCTAGCTGAAAATATTAAAGCCAAAATGTTATTAGACCCTGGCATTCCTTTAGTGGAAATTGAAGGCTTTGCAAAACGTCAATTTCAAATTCAAATTTCTCAGGCTAATCTACGCCAATATGGTGTAAGTGTACAAGATATAGCTACAATTATTGGGCAACAAGATATAGACCTACCAGCGGGTGAAATTAATACACCTTCTAGAGATTATCAGATACGATTTAATGATGAAGCACGTTCTATAGATGAACTAGCTCAGCTTGTTGTGCTCACCAGTCAACAAGGTACAGAAGTTTATTTATCAGATATAGCAACTATTGTTGATGACTTTGACGAGACTTCTGACAATATAGTTTTTAATGGAAAACCAGCTGCTTTCTTAAAAATAAAGAAAAATTCACGAGATGATAGTTTAAGAATTTTAGAGGCCGTTAAACTTTTTATAGAAAAAGAACGCCAACACTTACCTGCCGAAGTAGGCTTCGACTTAACTCAAGATTTCACCAGTATTATAAAAAGCCGTATTCAATTATTAATAAGTAATGCTTGGCAAGGTTTAATCTTAGTCTTTGGGGTTATGTGGCTGTTTTTTGGCAGACGCTACGCTTTTTGGGTGGTTATGGGCTTACCTGTTTCCTTCCTTGCAAGTGCTTATTTACTAGCTCAATTCGGTGTCAGCATAAACATGTTGTCAATGGTTGCACTGTTACTGGCTTTAGGTATTTTAATGGATGATGCCATCGTTATCAGCGAAAGTATTGGTCATCAAATCAGCCTAGGTAAATCACCTATGAATGCGGCTATTGATGGCACACAAACGGTAGCTCGTGGTGTTATTTCATCCTTTATTACCACATTGTGTATTTTTATTGGCTTGCTTTTTCTCAGTGGCGATATTGGTCAAAATTTACGTAATATTCCTTTAGTTTTAATTTCTGTTATTAGTATTTCACTGGTAGAAGCTTTTTTTATACTTCCTCATCATTTAAAGCATTCCTTAGAAAAATCAGGAACTGAATCGCTATCTACTGTTAGAAAAAATTTCACCCTATATTTTAATAAATTACATGAACGTATTCATGTCTGGGTTAGTACTCTTATCCGTTACCGTTACGCCTTTATCGGCTCAGTGATAGGTTTTTTGTTTTTATCTGTGAGTTTATTGGCCTCTGGTATTGTTAAGTTTTCAGCATTCCCTGATATTGAAGGTGATATTCTACAAGCAAGAATTTTAATGCCAGTAGGCACCTCTCTGGCAGCAACAGAACAAACAGTACAACAATTAAACCAGAGCTTAACTCAGCTAAATTTAGATTATAAAGACAAGTATGGAGAAGAGCTTGTTCAAGCAGTCACCCTAAGTTATGGCATGAATGCTGATGCATTTGAAACGGGTGCTCACGTCGCAACAGTCAGTGCTGATCTTCTAACATCCGAACTACGTAAAGACTCCATTAATAATATTGCTGAACAATGGCGGTCTATAACAGGTGATATTCCTGAAGCATTAACGGTTTCTATAAAAGAACCTATTATAGGTCCAGCTGGCCGTGCCATTTATATTCGTTTACAAGGAGAAAATTTAAAACAACTCTCCCATGCATCACATCAAATGCAAAGCTGGTTAAAAGGTTATCCTGGTGTCAGTAATTTAATGGATGACTTAAGACCAGGCAAACCCGAATTTACCTTACATTTAAAACAAGGTGCTTATGCATTAGGTATTAATGCACACTCAATCGCTTTGCAATTACGCGCAGCCTATCAAGGTATTGAGGTACTAGAAACCAGTGTTGGCTTAGAAACATTTGAAGTAGTTGTTATTTTAGATGAGCAATCTAGAGATGAACTGGCAGATTTTGATTACTTCCCTATTATTCATCCACAAACAGGACAGATGATTCCCTTATCTAATGTTGCAGAAATTATTTCTAGTAGGGATTATTCACATATACAACGTATTAATGGACAGCGTACAGTCACACTTTATGGTGATATAGATGCAGAAATTAATAATACCCAAGCAATTTTACAAGACCTGCAAAACAATTATTTAATTGATTTTAAAACACGTTATCCTGAAATTACTGTCAATTTTGAAGGTGAAATTAAAGAAGGAAACCTCACTCGTAATTCAATGCGTAAAAGTATGCTGTTTGGCTTAGCGGGGATATTTATTTTACTCAGCCTACAATTTCGCTCATATACCGAACCTCTTATTGTTATGGTTAATATTCCATTAGCTTTAATTGGTGTAATTTGGGGGCACTTTCTAATGGGGCACGATATTACAATGCCTTCTTTGCTGGGATTTGTCTCTCTTGCAGGTATTGTGGTTAATGACTCTATTTTATTAGTTGAATTTGTAAAAAAACATAATCGAGAAGGTATGACGCCCCATGCAGCAGCGGCTAAAGCCAGTTATGAACGTTTTAGAGCGGTGTTTTTAACATCACTAACAACTATTGCAGGCCTTACACCGCTATTGTTTGAGCAAAGCCCACAAGCGCAAATATTAATACCATTAGCAATAAGCATTATCTTTGGTATTGCTACCTCAACTTTATTAGTACTGTTTGTTATTCCTTGTCTTTATAGTATTCTAGAAGACTTTAAGTTGATAAAAACACATTCTGTATAAAAGAAGAGCTTTAATTAATGTGACTATACACAAACCACAGCTTAGTTATAAATGTAGAGCGGACTTTAGTCCGCAATGGTATTGTAGATATTGCATTCATGGCGGACTAAAGTCCGCTCTACAGTTTCCCTGATTAATTTATTAAATCCTCCTCACCCAAACCCTCTCCAGCAAGAGAGGGCTTAAAGCAGTACTGTAGATTTATTCATTGCTACATAACCTAACCTTATTATTTTTTACATGCCCTATATCTGCCCTATTTGCCAATCACCTTTGATGCAACATCTCCCTTCAAAGGGATATTATTGCAAAAAGAAACATCATTTTGATATGGCCAAAGAAGGTTATTTAAACCTGCTTCCAGTACAGCATAAAAAATCAAAAGAGCCTGGTGATAGCCGTGCAATGATGCGTTCTCGCCGCAATTTTCTAGAAGCTGAATATTATTTACCAATGGCAAAAGCCATTGCTGCACTGATCGATAAAAACAAAACTGAAAGCTCACCTATGCATATTTTAGATATGGGATGTGGTGAAGGATATTACAGTCGACAAATTGAAGCATTTTGTGAGAATAGTGCAGATCTTGATTTGCATGGTATAGATATCGCTAAAAATGCTATTTTTGCCGCTGCAAAAAAACAAGAAAATGCAAGATTTATTGTTGCCAGTAATACAAGACTACCTTATGCGGATAATTACTTTGATCTACTTTTAAGAGTCTATGCCCCTTCAAATGATGATGAAGTAAAACGCATATTAAAATCTGAAGGTTTATTACTAACAGTTACTCCAGGGCCAAGGCACTTATGGCAATTAAAAGAATTTATCTATAAAAAGGTAAATGAACATGATATTACGGTAGATTTACCTGAAGGTTTTAAAGAAATTGAAAGCCAAAGAATTAGCTATACCATTAAACCAGATCAAGACCATAGAATGGCTTTATTGCAAATGACTCCCTTCGCATGGCGCGCAAAAGGTGAAATGCTTAATAATATTCAAAAAGCGACAGGACTAGAAATTGAAACTGATTTTATTTTGACACTGGCGAAATCTGAATAAAAATATAAATGGCAGCCATTAATAACTGCCTTTGGGGCGCAGGTTTTAACCTGCATCTTTTGCAGGCTAAAGCCTGCGCCCCAATAATGGGCTATCTTTAACAACAGGTTTGCCCCACTACCAAAAAATGCTTTGAGCAGACTGAAACCCTTTACATATTTTCTAGTACCTTATTCATCGTATAAAAAACTGTCTGAAATTCTGTCAATAGCTTTTGAGCATCAGCTATATCACCACCTTGAAACTTATGCTGAATGATATCAGCAATAAGGTGAACCTCTTCATGCGCTTGTTCAAGTTTATCCAGCTCTATTTCTGAAAATACCTGCTCTTGTCTGGCTCGCTTAATCCATGTATCTCCATGACAGCTATTTCCATCCATAATAGGCCAACCACTAATAACATCAGGAGAGGATTGAATATTTGAGACAAAATAATTTTTCCAGTGCGTTTGGGTTAATTTAAATAATATTACTTTAATTTCTTTATCTGTTAGCTTACTCGGAACGCAGTCTAGCCAGTTTTGGTTAGGTCTATAACCTTCTAGCCATTTAGGGAAATCAGAAGCAGGCATAGGTTTAGCAATACCATAACCTTGAGCTTCATAGCAGCCCATGATCAATAACATTAAACCATGTTCTGTTGTTTCAACACCCTCAGCAATAACATCACGGTTAAATGAATTTGCAAGCCCAATAACACCATCAATAATTGCATAGTCACTTGGGTCATCTAGTATCTCTCTGACAAAACTTTGATCTATTTTAATAGTATTAGCAGTTAAACTTCTTAAATGTGTTAATGATGAATAACCGGTGCCAAAATCATCCAGAGCTACCTTTACACCTAAAAGCTTTTGACAGTTTTTAATAACACAACTAATGGCATTCAAATCACCTAAAGCACTACTTTCTAGAATTTCTAATTGCAAGTCCTTTGACTCTACAGTCGAGTATTTAGTTAATACAGTATCAAGTTCAGTAAAGAAACTATCTGACAATAAGTGATGTGAAGCAATATTGACACTCACTTCAATATTGATATCTAGCTGATGCCATTTTTCAATTTGCTTAAGTGCCTGCTCAATCACCCAATCACCGATTTTTATTTCTAGCTCTGTGCCTTCAATAATAGGTAAAAAGTCCAGCGGAGCTATCAACCCTTTTTCTGGGTGAATCCAACGTATTAATGCCTCAGCACCAAAGACCTTGCCGGTTACCATATTTACTTTTGGTTGATAATACAACTCAAATTCATTATTACTTAGTGCTTGCTCAATTTCGTCTAGGCGATGATGTCTAAGAACGACTTCTTTATCTTGCTCCATATTAAACAAACAAAAACGGTTACGCCCTGTTTGTTTTGCTTTATACATTGCAATGTCGGCATGACGCAATAAGGTATCAATATCACTGTCATCAGACGGATAAAGTGTCACGCCACTAGAGACCATTATCTGATGAGGATAATCATCTATTAAATAGGGCTGAGCTAAAGCATTATGTATTCGCTCTAATGTTTGCTCGACTTGCGAATAAGATTCTATATCATTAAGTAGTAAGGCAAATTCATCGCCTCCTTGCCGAGATGCAGTATCTTCTTCACGGATACAGGACTTAATACGTTTAGCTACCTCAATTAGAAGTGCATCGCCTATTTCATGTCCGTAATTATCATTCACTTGTTTAAAATCATCCAAATCAAGAAAACATACCGCAAGTTGAAATTCAGTCCGTTTACTGTGGGCAATAGCTTGATGGAAGCGATCTACAAATAAAACCCGGTTGGGCAAACCAGTCAACACATCATAATGAGCCATCAAATGAAGCTGTTCTTGCTGTCTTTTACTACTAGTAATATCAGTAAACACTCCAATATAATTAACAACCTTACCCAAATCATCTTTAAGAATAGAAATAGTTAACAGCTCTGCATACATCTCGCCCGATTTAGTACGATTCCATATTTCACCTTGCCAATGTCCCTTTTTATTAAGGCATTCCCACATATCAATATAAAACTCTGGACTTTGTTTGCCTGAACCCAATATTCGAGGGTTTTTACCAATGACTTCATGACGACTATAACCAGTAATATCGCAAAAGGCAGGGTTAACATCAACAATATCTTGATTAACATCTGTAATAACAATGCCTTCATGGGTCTCACTAAACACTCTAGATGATAGCTTATGTTTTTCCTCTGCTTTTTTACGTTCGGTAATATCTAGGATAATTGCTACAAATGCGGGTTTACCAATAAAGTTGGTCAATTGAAGGTGTATTTCAACGTTGTAGAGCGTGCCATCTTTACGCTGGTGAACCGTCTCAAAATGGATGATTTCTTTTATGCCCGTACGTAAAGGTTTAACTAGAATATTAAATTGTTCAACTGATACCTCAGGTTTAATATCAACCGGCGTAAGAGATACTAGCTCCTCTTCCGTATAGCCAATATTCTCAAGAGCTCCATGGTTCACTTTAATAAAATGATAAGTTTCAGCATCAAAGATAAAAATTTCTGTCAATGACCCTTCAAATATTTTTCCATAGCGTTCTTCATTTTGCCGTATGGTTTGTTCCTCTATTTTACGTTCTGTTATATCTTGAATAAAACCAGAAACCTTCTCAACCTTTCCATTATCATTAAAAACAGGCCTTCCTCTACACTCTATCCATCGTTTTTCTCCGTCATTAGGTCGAATAATTCGGTATTCAACATGATGTTCACTACCTGTATCAAAGCTTTTTTTAACAGACTTAATGAAGGCAGGAAAATCATTCTTATGCGCAATTTCACAAAGTATTTCTGATCCTGGTTTAATACTTGGAGATAAACCAAAAATGCTATAAACCTGATCAGACCATTCTGCTATTTGCACATCAGGTAGAAGAGACCAATGCGCTATTTGTGCGTATTCTTGCGCGCCTTTAAGACGTGACTCACTCTCAATCAGTTTTGCTTCAGCATTTTTAAAATGAGTAATATCTCGAGCAACACCTAATATTCCAATTAACTTCCCTGAAGAGTCGAGTATTGTAGTCTTGATTGTTTCAACAAGCTCAGTATGCCCATCATTTGCAAAAGAAACTACCTCTTCATTTGCTATTGGCTCGCCTGCATTAAACGCAACCATATCATTCTCTCGAAAGGAATCAGCCAGCGATTTATCGACAAAGTCATAATCTGTTTTACCGATAATTTCTTTTTCTTCAGCCCCAATCATTCGCTCAAATTTAGCGTTACAAGATAAATAAACACCCTCTATATCTTTCACCCAAACCATATCTGGTAAAGTATGTAATAAGGTACTGATAAATGACTGGCTTGATTCAAGTTTCTCATTCAGTGCATATTCTTCAGTTACATCTCGAAAAACAAGTACAACGCCCGAGATATCACCACTAGGAGACAGAACTGGAGCACCTGAATCTGCAATTTGATATTCAAGACCATTCTTAGAAATAAGCATCGTATGATTAGCCAGACCAACTATTTTGCCTGTTTCTATCACCTTCTCTACCGGATTTTCAGCTGGCTTCAATGTATGGGCATGAACAATATTAAAAACTTCTGTTAGATTTTTCTGTTGGGCTTGTTCATGCGGCCAACCCGTTAACACCTCAGCAACAGGATTTAAAAAGGTAACTAGCCCTTTAGAATCTGTAACGATAACAGCATCACCAATCGATTTTAGAGTGGTAAGGTAGTTTTGTTCACTCTCATAAAGTAATTTTGTCCTTTCAATAACAGTCTGTTCTAATCGCTGATGATGTTGTCTTAATCGCAAGAAGAGAACAGAGGTAGTGGTTGCTAAAATAACAAAGAGAAAACCCAGTAAACTACCAATTGTTAAGATTAAATAGTCTCTCCATCCATCAGAAGGGAAAGCTTGAAAGGTCCAACTTCCATTGGGTATATCAATATTAAAAACTTCTGGGTTTTCAATTAATGGATTGTTTGATGTGGATATAACATGGACTTCACCTGTATCTGGGTGAATTCGCGAAAGTTGATAACTTATCCCTAAATCAACAAGTGATGGTAAGTCTGCGGCATTTAAAATATCAGGGAAGCGGATTAGGGCAGAAGCAAATCCCCAGAACTGTTTCCCTTCATCTGTATCTAGGTATATAGGCAGACGAGCAGCAGCCCCCATACCACCTTGAACAAGATTAAATGGGCCTGCAAGAGTCAATTTACCCGAATCGCGAGCAAGAAAGGCTTCTTTAGTTCTTTCTGGGTTAAGTAATAGGTTGTGCCCTATTGCTCCCTCATTCCCTTTCAAAGGAACAACATGTTTAAGAATCCCATCGGGTTGAAGCTGTAGTGCTGCAATACCAGGATATAGAGGTAGCATTTCTTTTGCCAGTTCAGTAAAACCTGATACATCACCTTTTTGTGTACGAATTAATGCCGCTAGTGGATAAGTAGCAGATAAAGCCTGATTAAGATCATTCCTAATATGACTAACATAACTACTAGCAATTTTATGAACTGAAGTACGTTTTTGTTGATAACTATACTGGTCAAGCAAGTAGACCGAACAAATGGATATTACTATTGAAATTACAAAGGTAAAGTAGACATATTTTGACTGATTAAATATGTTAGCTATTACCATGCAGAATCTGTTCATATCACTGATTAATCGTAGCTGACTTAACTTGGTTGCGCCCTGCTCTTTTGGCTTCATACATAGCCTCATCAGCACTATTTAATAGCTGTTCCTGTCCATAGGCATGATTTGGGTAACTAGCAACACCAATACTAAGTGTTATTTTTAATGTTGTATTGTTTGTAACATTAACCGGTATAGAAGCAATCATAGTACAAAGCCTTTCTGCCAGCTCCAGAGCTTTTTCATGGGATGTTTCTGGTAAAACAATCACAAACTCTTCACCGCCATATCGGGCCACGATATCAGTTTTTCGTACTATTTCACCTAATTGCCTAGCAATATTTCGTAAGACGTTATCCCCTGCTTGATGCCCAAACTGATCGTTTACCTTTTTAAAATAGTCTATATCAAGCATGAAAATTGATAATGGCCGAGCATATCGCTGTGTACGGCTAATTTCTTCGCTTAGCTGTGAAATGAGTGATCCCCGATTAAACAGCTGCGTTAATGCATCATGTGTTGCCATTTGTTCTAATTTTTCTAGGACTTTTTTACGTTCGCTAATATCCTGAAAAGCAATAACAACAGCCATTCCACCTTCTGGTAACTGCATGGGTACCGCTGAATAACTAACTGGAAATGACTTTCCTTGCCTATTAATAAAGTTATCATCTGCAATACGTTGGGGAAACTTGGTTTCAAACACTTGCACAATGGGACAGTTGTTTTCTGATTCCCCATTCTTTTCTGGGTGTTGGTGAATAACACTATGCAGATCAAGTCCCTGTTGATTAATCTCTTCCTTGGTTCTACCTAAAAGTTTTTCAGCTTCAGGGTTCATAAATACCGTATAACCTTCACTATCAATAACAATCAAGCCTTCTGTAAGCACGGAAGTTACTTCTTGCAAAAACTTTTGATTTTGCTGCAATTGATAATTGAGGTTATGCTTATGCAATGCCATTTCAATATTAATGGATAAACTTTCTCTATTAAAAGGCTTTAATACATACCCAACTGAGCCACTGATCTTAGCTCTTTGTAAAAACTCACTATCAGAATGTGCTGAAACAAAAATAATAGGAATATCTTGGGTTTGACGAATAGTTTCTGCTGCATCTATACCATCCATATCACCATCAAGCATAATATCCATTAAAATAATATCTGGCTTATCGCTTAAAGCTTTATCAATCGCTTTTTGTCCTGACGCTACGGATGCGATAACTTCATACCCCATTTCTTCTAATAGAGCACACTCATCCATTGCGGTAATGCGTTCATCTTCTACCAAGAGAATACGTATTGAGTTCATCTGTCCTCTTTAAACTTTAAGGTAAACACCGTTCTATTATGAGTAAATTTTGACTAACCATAAAATTACTCACTTAAAGCAAGAATTAACGTTATAGCGAGTGAACAGATATGATGAAGATCAATATCATTGCAGAAACTCTTATCTACATCACTATACTTAATTATTCTAATGTTAATTATATCTTGTTTAGTTTATGAAAATGCATATTTAAATGTCTTACTCAGTAATTCATTAACATGGCTATATATTAACCGTCGAATAAGCTCTAGCAGTATTATTTAGAACTGTAGATACAAGGCATGCCTTGTATCTACTTTAGGTGAACCCAGATAAAAACTAAAAATGATTACTTATCCATAACTTCTGAAACAATTAGTTTAGCCTTTATGACTGAACACACCGACACGTTAAAATAAAACAAGTCCCTTCTTGTTTATCATCAAATTTTGCTTCAGCATTTAATTGATCACTTAATGCCATAATTAACTTCATCCCTAAGCTATTACTGCTTTCATTTGTATATTCACTAGGTATACCAACTCCGTTATCGCTTAACACAAACTGAAAGTATTGATCATTATCTGCTGTTAATTGAATGGTGATGATACCTTTGTTTTGATCAGGAAAGGCATATTTAAGCGCGTTGCTCAATAATTCATTAAGAATTAAGCCAAAAGGAACAGCTTTATCTAAATCTAAAGTAATCTCATCCACCTCAATATTTAAAGTAATACGTGTTGCTTGTTCTTGATACAGCCTAAATAAATCTGTACAAATATTGTTGATTAATTTTTTCGCTTCAATTTGTGCCAGATCATTTGAGCGATAAAGTAACTCATGAACTGATGCCATGGCTTTTACTCTATGCTGTGCTTCAGCTAAAGCTTGTTTTACAACCTCATCACTACTTTTACGAATTTGTAATGATAATAAACTGGTAATAACTTGCATATTATTTTTTACGCGATGATGGACTTCACGTAATAATATTTCCTTTTCTTTTAAGGATTTCTGTAATTGTTTTAAATTCTTTTTTCTTTCAGTAATATCATGAACAGAAACAACGGCTCCTAGTTTATTCCCCTTTTTATCAATAACCGCTCGGCCTGAGGCTATAACTGATACTGCAGGGGAGTTTTTAGGCTTTATCATTAACTCTTGTTCACTAACAGAGCCTTGAGTAAATGCCTTATATAGGGGAATATTTTCTAGTTTTAATTTAGACTTACCATCTGCCTCATATAAGTTGTAATGATCACTCCAATCCAAAGGTAATAATGGTTGATGTTTTTCACCATGCAGTACCACCCCCGCCTGATTAAAGAGCTGCAATACCCCATTTTTGTCACAAACGATAATAGTATCTGAAATACTATCTAACACTGCCGTTAAAAATTGCTTTTCTTTCTCTAACTCATCTTCAAGACCTTTCCGTTCAGTGACATCATGCGCTATCCCTTCAACAGCAATTACTTTTCCAGAATCATCAAAAACAGCTGTTTCAGAAACCTCCAAAGTACATTTATGTCCTTGTTTATGAAAAACCTCTAAGTAATAAGCTGGAGTACTTTCACCCTTTAGTGTTTGATCCGTTTTTATTACTGCATCTTTATTAATAGGGTTATTGGTTAAAAATGTTTCCCAATGCGTTAGAAACTCATCAGGTTGATAACCTAAAGTATCAAAGACTGAAGGACTAACATATAAAAACACACCATTAACATTATGGCTGTAAAAGAAATAGCCTACTTGTAGATTTTCAATTAGTTTTTTATATTTGGCTTCACTCGATATTTTTATTTTTATATTTGCCTGTTTAAGCAAGCCATTTAATCTATGTAAATTTATGCCATAAAATAAAGCAACACTTAAAATAAATAATACCAATACATTAATAAAATATTGATACTTAAAATAAATATCATCAACATTAAATTCAGTCTCATGATCAAAAGGCCTGATTTTTAATGTCTTTAATAATTGATTTATCGGTTTATAATCTAGTGGAATATTCCATTTATAATAATGGCCTGTTGTTGTTACCGTAAGAGGCTGTTTTAATAAAGCCAAGCTAACTTGTTTAGCTATTTCTAGCTCAACATTGTGGAGCTTAGAAAAGGGCCATTCAGGATATAGCCCAGTAGAGTGTAAATAAGGGAAATACTCTGAACTTGTTTTTACGTTTAATATTTTAAAATCATTCAGGTTAATTTTTCCTGACTTAGCCATACTTTCTAACACGCCTGCGCGAACTGTACCCGCTTCAACTTCTCCATTAGCAACCATCAAAACCACTTGGTCATGAGGCATTCCACTAAAAGTTAATTTGGAAAAAAATGATTCAGTATTAATGCCGGCGCTCATTAGTTCTCCTTTAGCCGCAAGGTATCCACCTAATGAACCTTTTTTTACAGCAGCAAAGGTTTTGTTTTTTAAATCTTGTAATGAATTAATCTCATTGTTCTTTGCAAGAGTAAAAATCACCCCACCAAATTGCCTAACCGCTTTTTGGTCAATCCAATTTTCTAAAGTTGCTAATGGCACAGTCTGAAATAATGACTGTAAAAAAATATGATGTGCTGTATTGGTTAAAACAAAATCAATCGTTTCTTCAATGACAGCTTGTTCTAGTTCAGAATAATTTAAAGGAATAATCCTAAAGTGATACCCAGATATTTCGGTTGATAACTGCTCTGCAAGCGATTGCCACCTTTTTTCAGTTATATCTTTAGCCCGAAAAGCTAAAACACCTATAGTTAGCTGTTTGTTATGAGTATTAGTTAATGATTGTGTGTTTGAAAATGCAGTTTCTGTACCAAGTAAAAGCAGTAGTAAGACAAACTGAATGATGATTTTTTTCATGAGCTAGCTAATCTTTATGTTTACTTGTTTTTATAAGATTAAGTACAGTTATCTCTTACAAATTAATGTGTTGTGTTTTTATAAAATTCCCCTCTATCCCCCTTTTCTATAGGGGGAGGTCAAAAACAGAACACTTTCACACTCTCTTTAGCCTGATCTTACGCTCAAGAATGCAGGTTAAATCCTGCGCCCCAAAGGCAGTACTAATGACAATATATTTGTTAAATCTTATACTTTAAATTGAGAAATAGCAGCTTCCAGATTCATCGCAATACTTTGTAGCTGAGAGGCTTCCTGCACAGTCTTTTCCGTATCTTCTGTTGAAGACCTAGTCACATCATTAATTGTTATAACATTTTGATTTATATGTTCGACAACTGTCTGTTGCTCGTTAACTGCATGTGATATTTGTGTATTCATATCGGAAATACTTCCGACTAAACTAGATACTTTATCTAAAACCCCACCTGCAGACTCAATTTCAGAAACTGTTTCTTTTGCCTGAGACTCACTATCCGTCATTGCTTTTACTGCGTCTCTAGATCCTCGTTGCAGATTTTCAATCATAGATTGGATTTCTTGAGTTGAATCTTGCGTACGACTTGCTAAAGTGCGTACTTCATCAGCAACTACTGCAAAACCACGTCCTTGCTCACCTGCTCTAGCCGCTTCAATTGCTGCATTTAAAGCTAAAAGATTAGTTTGATCAGCAATACTTTGTATCACATCAAGTACACTACTTACATTTTTACAATCCTCTTCTACTTTTGATATAGCACTGCTTGCCGTATCAATTCCACTTGATAAAGTATAAATAGATTGAACTGCATTATTGACAACTGTTTTACCAATTTCTGTTTCAGAATTACTCTGAGAGGCTGTTTCTGAGGCATTCTTAGTATTAATAGCTACTTCTTGTACTGTTGACGATAACTGCGTAACTGTTGTTGCAACCTGATCAGTTCCAATCTGCTGTTTCACTATATCTTCTTTGGCATCCTGCGCCATTATTGTTAACCGGTTTGAACTGGATACCAAGTTATCAGTTTCCATCAAAATAGACTGCATTAAACTTTGTATTAATGATAAGAAATCATTAAATTTAATAATAATTTCACCAATTTCATCATTACCCTCGTGAGGAATACGACGAGTTAAATCGCCCCCACCACTATTTATATCTTCAAGGGATTTTTTTAATGCAACTAAAGGGGGTTCTACTTTTAAATAAATCATCAATAAACCCGCGATAACGAACACCATTAATACAAGGGCTAAAGTTATATTGATAAAACTTGAACTAGCAATCAAACCTTCTAATTGTTTGTCCGACTGTTCTAATTCAGTATTTAACTGCTTAGAAAATAAATCAAGGTGCTTTGCCAAACGCTCTGCAGTATCATCTAAGCCAGTATCAGGGGCAGTCATAATGGCATTACCCGCTTCAACACCATTGTTAATGTACTCCCAAGCCATAGTAACGCCGGACTGATGCATAGCTACAATTCCAGCTTTAACCTGTTCAATGTCACTAGATAGTTCAGGGCGTACTGTTTCAACAGTTGAAAGCCGTTGTAAAGCACTAGCCATATTACCTTTTGCCTCTTCAAAGCCACCATTTATCCGTGTAGCCCCCACATCAGTGAGAAACTGCTGAATTTGTACGACATGAAATCGAGCGTGTTGTAATTCAATCACTGATTGCTCAATTTTATTCTGTTCGGATATTGCTCTCTCAATCTGATTAAACCCATTCCACAGCCTAAAAACAAAAAAAGAACTCGCAACAAAAAGAATTAAAGAAATAGTCAATAAAACTGTTTTAATAGATGTATTTTTTAACATAATTTTTATGATTCCTTTATTTTGTTTAAAATCAATTCAATATTTTCAATTGATTCCTGCTGTTCAATTGATAGTTCAGCATTATTTTTTAAACTTACTAATTGTTGATTAATTTCGGCAACTAATTCATTCTTATTTTTACGTTTATCACGTAACTTATCGACCATTGTTGAAAAAGATTGAGCTAGTTCTTGTAATTGATCACCTTCTCTTAAATAGGTAATGGTATCTAAATTCCCCTCACCTACTTCTTTACATAATGTTTCAAACCGATATAGGGGGCCTGCAATTTTATGCGATATATAAAGAACCACAATTATTGCCGTTAAGCCTGCAATAATCGCTGCAACAATATTACCAAGAAGTATTGATAAGCCTAACCTTTCCCAAGTATTTGCAATATTAATATGTGCTGCTTGTGATTGAACGTTTAAATCACTACTTATCAACCAATACAATAAACCTGCAGAACATAAACCAAATAAAATAATGGTCGCCAAAACAGAAACAATAAATCGACCTTGAAAGGCCTTATCTATCAGAATTATTTTTCTTTTGTTGGGTTTTATTGTGTCACTCATTGTTGTTTACTCTGTTTAGTATTATGACAAGTTAAACATAATTCGCCGTTGACATTATTACGGCGAATTAAAAAACTTTTATGTAAGCGTTCGGAGTTTAATAAACTATCCATAAAGCTATAACTGGCTTGCGGCCGGTCACTTTCAAAACTTCCATGCGTATAATGACAGGTCAAACATGATACAGATTTATCTAAGCCCAAGGGCAAATCAGCAGGAACAGAAAAATCTAACGGCACACCGACTACATGCCCCTCTTCTTCCGAATGACACGTTGTACACATTTCAATACCATCTTTTTTGAATTTATTTAAATCCACATGGTTATTTTTTGTATTAATGGCTTCTGTAATATTAGGCTGAAGAACATGACAATTAATACAAGTGATATCATTATTGTTACCCAGTTGATGTGGGTTTTCTTGTGCAAAGATATTATTGGAAAAAAAACCGATTATAAGTGTAAGCAAGTAAAAATATTTTCTTTGTATTTTCATAATTATTTTAAAAAGCCACCACTAACTGAGCTGTTCCTAATTGTTTTTCAAAGTCTGACTCTTCAGTCTCAGTCCCTAATGAATCTGAATACTCAAACTTGATTTGTAAATAATCATTCATAGTATAATTAAAACCAACCGTTAAACGAGATATATCTTCAATCGCATAACTCTCATCACCATCAACAATATGTGAATGGCTTGGGTTCCATTGCCCATAACGAATATAAGTTTTAACAGGGTATAGAACAACTGTTGCTAAATCGGCAATCAGTGTTACATGATATGAAAATTCATCAGGCCGCCCCAAATTAACATCATTTGCATCAAATAATGTTTCATGAGATTCCAACCAAGCCAATTCGCTTTGTAAGGCAAGCAATCCATAATTGAAAGTTAAATCAGCGGCATAAATACTATTTCTGGCATTATCACTACCATCAAGATCCGTTAAGTGAGATATCCCCACTTCTAGATTGCCATTAGAATGTTGATTATGTAATTGGTAACTGTTTTGTCCCAAAGAGATACCAAGACGTCCCCCTACTGAGGTTCCTTCATCTTCATAAACAGAGTTAGTCCAAAATGCAGCATAATTAACAATATTCCAACTACCATAAAAACGTACACCATCACCGTTATAGCCTCCCTGCTGGATACGTTCAGTAGTCATAGGTGCAGAAACAGTCATTCTATCGGGTGCGGCAAAATATTGATAATCAGTAGAAAAAGGTAAATCGAAGCGACCTGCTTGAACATGAAAGCCTTGGCTAGAAAAAATACGTCCTCTTGCTGGGATAGCATCATCAAACATATGGAAATCAACAACTGCTACGCCTATTTCGGCACTGTCACCGTCCCACACTAATGCCGAACTGGCTGCAAAATGTTCGCCATAAGCATATTCAAGGTCTATCTCAACAGCACCCAGACTAAAGGTATTTTCTTCACTATTTTCAGTTCTTGCACTAAAGTCAAAAAAACCAGTAATTTCCAGTCCATTTTCTGCTGCTGTTGATTTTAATTCTGAAACGTCTGATTCTATCTCTGCTAGTTTGTCGCTAAAACTATTATCAATAGTTTTTTGATCTTTATTTGCGCTTGTTGTCTTATCAACATTTACACTAGCATTCTGGTTTTGAAGTTTGGCTTCTAATTGTTGTATTCTTGATTCTAATAATTGAATTTTTGAATCTTTTTCCTGTAATAGTTCTTTAACTATTAGTCGAATATCTTGTTCGTTTAAAGAAGAATCTGCTTTTGCCAATGAAATCGACAAAAATAACAAAACAAAAAATATAACTTTATAAAAAACCCTCATTAATTAACGTCCTTTAATTAAATTTGATCTATAAATATACCTTAAAAATATTATGTATATGCGCTTAAACAAATAAAAGTATAGACTAAAAAATCAAGTTCATTAAAATATTATGAAAAAGTGATTAACCAACTATTTCACTCAACTTAAGGTAGCATCCAGGATCTTCAGCCCATGAGTTATTAAATAGCTGATGAGCTCTTACACGGGTATTTCCATTACATATTTGTTGATAAGCACAAGTTTTACATCGTCCTTCTAATGGTCTTGGACTTTGTTTTAATCCTGCCATAAGAGGATCTGATGTATCTTGCCAAATATCAGAAAAATCTCTGGTTTTTACATTGCCTAGGTTATGGTTCCACCAAAAGGTATCTGGATGTACATTACCTAAGTTATCAATATTCGCCACATTAACACCGGATGAATTTCCACCCCACTGTTGTAATTTTGCTTGAATATGTTCAACTTTATCTGGGTAATTTTTCTTAACCCAATGTAAAAAATATACGGCATCTGCATCATTATTACCGGTAACAATTTCCCTTTCTGCGCCTTGCTTTTCCCATTGCAGACATTGTTCAAATAACTGATCCATTACATCACGAGTCATGGCAAACTCAGCATCAGATTTACGATTTTTATTGCCTCTTCCACCATAGTTTAAATGTGATAAATAGAATTTATCTATATTTTCATCATCCATTAACTTAAGCATGGCAGGAAAATCATGTACATTATCTTTAGTTAAGGTATAACGAATACCTGCCTTTATGCCGTTATCACGACATAAGCCAATCCCTGCTAGAGATTCAGAAAATGAACCTTGTTTTTGCCTAAATTTATCATGCGTCTGCCCTATTCCATCAAGACTTACCCCCACATATTGGTAATTAATTTCTGCAATTTGTTTAATATTTTCCTTAGTAATAAGTGTGCCATTACTAGATAGTGCTAAATAAAACCCCATATCTTTTGCACGTCGAGAAATATCAAAGATATCGGGATGTAATAAAGGCTCTCCACCAGATAAAATAAGCACGGGGACTTTAAAGTCTTTTAAATTATCCATTACCTGATAGATTTCAGGCGTGCTTAATTCTCCAGGAAAATCTACATTTGCAGAAGTGGTATAGCAATGTTTACAGGTTAAATTACAGCGTCTGATTAAGTTCCAGATAACAACGGGGCCAGAAGGTTTCCTTACTGGTTTTAAAGGCGTTGGATGCAAAATTTCTCGCATATATTGACTTAATCTAAACACCCTTAGCTCCTATTCTTAACCCTGTTTTCTTCAAAATTCGAGTACTATATAAAACATCATTTCCTAAATTATATGCACCTAGTAAATCAACAATGATTTGTATTTTCTGGTTTACGCCTTCTTCTGTTTTACTGTGTACCATAGCAAACAAATTATAATTCCATTCGGGTTCATGCCTTGGACGATGATAACAATGGCTGACAAAGTCTAACTCACCCACTTGTTTACCTAGATCATCTATATATTCATCAGCAATATTCCAAACAGTCATACCGTTATATTTATATCCTAAACGGTAATGATTTGGCACTACACCAATACGCCGAATAACTTGTTGTTGCTGCATTAATTTAATGCGCTGCATCAATAATTCAGCTGTGATACCTAATTCATTAGCGACTGCTTGATAAGGCTGAGGTACTAGGGGGAGTCCTGCTTGAGTGGCTGTAATAATTTGTCGGTCTAATTCATCCATGTTTATGCCTGTAATTTTAAGCCAACAAAATATTCATTTATTTTCGGCATGTTATAAACAGCTAATTTAGTTTGCTGTTCAATTTCCTTAATAACTTCTGTTAACCTTTCAGGCACATCAGTTGCAATGACAAACCACATATTAAGCTCATGATTACGCGCATAATTATGTGCAACTTCAGGAAAGGAATTGATTATTTCAGCAATTTGATCAAACTGCTGTTCTGGTGCTTTTACAGCGGCTAAAGTTAATGCGCCCCCCATTTGTTCTGCATGAAATAAAGGACCAAAACGGGAGAGTAAGCCTGTATCTAACAAATTCTTTATTCTATTAATTAAGTCAGCTTCAGCTAAACCTAATTGATCAGCAACCACTTGATAAGGTGAGTCACAGACAGGAAAACCACCTTGAAGGTGATTAATGATTAGTTTATCTACTTCATCCATTACTTATAACTTTTTGTTGTTTTTCTAAGGCTTGATAAAGCGCGCCACGTTGCTTAAAACATTGCTTGCTAAACAATACTTCGCGTTTAAACTGCTGCAATCCACATGACTCAATCAAATGATCTAACTGCTTTAAAACTGTCTCTTTGTTTTTACCATGAATCATGCAATATAAGCTATAAGGCCATTGATCACCCTGCCTTGGGCGCTGATAACACAAATTAACAAAGTTAAATTGGCTGACATGATCACCGATTTGCGAGATTAAACTATCAGGCACATCAAACACCACCATAGCATTGGCTTTATAACCTAATCGCCTATGATTAACTACGACCCCTAAACGCTTAATAATACCCTGCTGTTTAAGTTTAGCCACCCGTATAAGTACTTCATCTTCAGTGAGATGAAGTTTTTTAGCAATCTCAGTATAAGGGCGCGAAACCAGCGGTAAACCTTGTTGTAACAGTTCTATTAACTGTCGACTAACACCATCAATCATCAAAATCTAACTCAAACCCTAAATTGATAAAGTAATCTGCCAATAAAGGTAAATACAACATTTTATAACCTGTTTGTAATTCCATATCAGCCATTACTTGTTGTAAACTCTCGCTGTCTTTAGCAACCAATACAAACCATAAATTAAAGCGATTATCTCTTTCATAGTTATGATTAACTTCAGGGTATTGGTTAATAATTTCAGCAACACTTTGAAGATGATTCTCTGGAACAGACATGGCGACTAATGAACTAGTCCCAATTAAATTAGGCGCAATAACAGAACCAATACGGGCAATAAACTGTTGATCCTGCAATTCTTTAAAAGCGTCTAAAACTTCATCTTCAGCAACGCCTAAAGAATCTGCAACATCCTGATATGGAGTCGCTGATAAGGGTAAATCTTGCTGGAAATCATTAAGTAATTGCTTATGCAAGGAACTTAGCATTATTACAAACCCGTTTTATGGGCACGCGAACTAAAAAATATACCACTCGGTTTTTCAGCCGATAAGCGCTTTAACTCTGCATGGTTTTCTGTGTCATAAATAATGACTTGGTTATCATCACGTACAGATACCCACACTTGCTCACCACGTGGTGTAAATTCCATATGTAACACCGCTTTTCCAGGTATTAAAGATTTAACGATTTTAAAATCTTTAGCATCTATAATTTGTAAATTTTGATTATCAGGAAAGGCAAAGTTCACCCATATTTGCCGTCCATCAGGTCTAGCCATTACAAAGACAGGTTGGCCTATAACAGGTATGCGCTTAACTAAAGTCCACTGCCTAGTATCAATCACTAAAACTTCATGCTGACCGATTGCTGGTATTAACATAAAGTCACCTGCAACAGCCCAGCCTTCTAAATGAGGCATTTTATAAACAGGTAGTTTTTCATCATCTTTGCCATAATCAGGCAAGATTCGTTTAACACCTGTTTCTGGATTCCATAAATCTAATAAAGCCAAACCTCTTTCACCAAATAAGCCTGCAATATAATAACGACCATCAGGTGTTAATAAAGCATCATAAGGTTGTTTACCAATATTTTTAAATTTCTGAATAACAGGAGTAGTTGGTTTTTTTACATCAACAATCCACACCTCATTAGCATCAAATAAACTAAAAACAAAACGCTGCCCTGGTGCATCGACCAAACCTACTACTTTAGATAATTGATTATCACCATACTGGGCAGGAATATCAGCAATTAATTCCAAAGTTTCAGCTGAGAATATTTTAACGCCACCAGGTGTGTAATTTGAAACTGCGATTAATTGACCATCTTGAGAAATTGCACCACCAATACTATTCCCTGCTTGAATAATACGTTTAGCCACTTTATCTTGTAATAAATCAATTTTACTTAAACCACCATCACGACCGAATACAAATGCATATCTTTGGTCACGAGAAAACACCACGGAAGCATGGGATAAATCACCTAATGCTTCTATTTTGGCTAAAGTCTTTTGTTTGCTGGTATTGATGATTAAAGCACTACCTTTTGCACGTTCAATAACTACACCTAAATCACCTGTTGCTCGTAATTCAGCATGGGCATTAAGACAAAACAAGAGTGATAAAAGACTAAGTTTGAACATATTTTGATATAAATTGAGAGGGGGTTGGATTAGAAAACTATGTGGGGGCGAAGGCTTTAGCCTTCATTATAATAAATTGAAGGCTAAAGCCTTCGCCCCATATTCTACTTTAGTAATTTTTGAACTATCCAAAGGGCTTCTTGTTCAGTAATAAAAGGTTTCCAAGGTGGCATTGCCGTACCCTTTCTACCTTCAAGAATGGTATGTACAAGAAACTGATCAGATTTACCAGCCAAAGCCTTGGGTAACAAAGATGGTCCCAAGCCCCCTTTAAGGGTTAATCCATGACAAGAACCACAATCATGCGCAAGCATATTATGTAATTCTTGTTGTCTTTCTAGACTTGGGGAATCAATTGCTTTATCAGCCATTGCACTGGCAGAAAAAGCCAGTGCAATGATTAGATATCTCATTTACCTAAACGACTATAATAATTAGCAATATTATTAATATCTCGATCAGTTAATGAGCCTGCAATATTATTCATCACATCTGAAATACGTGTTTTATCACGGTATTGCTTAAGTGCCATTTCAAGATACTCTTCATCCCTTCCAGCAAGTGGAGGAAATGGTGCTTCCGCACTTGTAGATCTAACCCCATGACATTGTGAACAAACAGCTGCTGCTTTTGCCTTACCCGCATAAATACTAGCCGCTTGAGCCGTAGATACACTGAGTAAAACCATTGAAATAAGTAAAATTTTCATAATCTTACTCCATTTCATCAGGTGATAATCCACGAGTCATGTATTTAACACGGCCTCTAGAAAAGATACCTGCAGGGCTTTCCATTTGTACTGAAGCGACTTTCTTTAAGCT
>CAJVYL010000003.1 GCA_913009265.1 uncultured Methylococcales bacterium | reverse complement strand
AAAACAACTCTAATTGCTGCAATATTTTTTGTACTGTGCCTGAGTCAACTTCAGGTTTTTGTATTGAGGGGAGAGGTAGAGGTGCCTCAATGTTAGCTAAAGCGTGGTGAAAATTATTGAGCTTTAGTTTTATTGACTCTACAAGCAAAGGGTCAACAAGGGATTTATTGTCATTTAATTTCTCTCGTAGCGCTTCTTCTAATGCTTTAGCAGAAGCTTGTACACCAATTACACCAAGAGTACCGGCCGCACCTTTAATGGTATGCGCAATGTTTTTAGCTTCTGTAAATTTTTCTTGTTGCAGGTAATTATTTATTTTAATGTCATCTTTGCCATGGTTATTATCATACTGATGCAGTACTTTTAGATAATGTAATACATCTTCACGTAAATTACGTAAACCAAACTCTGAATTTAATTCCTCAATATTACTGAGTTGTTCTCGTAGACTGACTAAGTCTGCTGTTTCTTTAGACTCTATAACTGTGACGGGAATTAGCGCTTGTGCCTGTTTTTCAGGTAACCATTTAATCACAGTCGAATAAAGATTCTCAGGGTCAACGGGTTTAGCGATAAAACCATTCATGCCGGCTTCAACACATTCTAAACGGTCATCAGCAAATACATTGGCAGTCATGGCCAGAATAGGGAGTTGCTCTTTACTGTGCTGAACACGAATTAATTGAGTGGCTTCCAATCCACCCATTACAGGCATTTGTAAATCCATTAGAATTAAATCATATTGCTTGTTTTTAACTTTATTAACGGCTATCAACCCATTTTCAGCGGTATCAATTTGTAGCGCCATTCCACTCAAGAGATCGTTAGCAACCTCAAGGTTAATAGCATTATCCTCAACCAATAGAATACGAGAGTCTGCATAGTGTGTCGCTAGTTTTTGCTCTAACGCTTCTAAACTGTATTCTATGCAATCAGGTTTAAGCTGTTTTCCTATTGTAAGCCAGGCGGTAAACCAAAAAGTGCTGCCTTCTCCTTCTTTGCTAGTAACACCAATTTCACCCTGCATTAATTTAACCAGACGCTTGTTAATGGCTAGTCCTAAGCCTGTACCGCCATATTTACGTGTTATTGATGGGTCTGCTTGTTCAAAGGTTTGAAATAAACTGGGTATTTTATCTGTACTAATACCAATACCTGAGTCTTGTACCTCAAAGCGAATTAAAACTTTATCCTCTGTCTTATCTATCTGTTTGGCACGTAAATAAATACACCCATCATTAGAAAATTTAATCGAATTGTTGATAAAATTGAGTAATATTTGACGAATTCGAGTTTCGTCACCTTTAAGCCAGAGAGGGATGTTTTTTAGATCGGTATCAAAAGTTAAATTTTTAGCCTGTATAGACTCCCCCAACATAGATTGAATATTATTAAAGATTGTTTCTATATTAAAGTCTATTTCCTCAAGCACTAACTTACCCGCTTCAATTTTTGAAATATCTAAAATATCATTAATAATTGAAAGTAAATGATTGCCCGCTGCATTAATTTTCTTTAGCCGTAATGCTTGTTCAGGTGCTTTATTGTCTTTTTGTATCAAATACGTTAACCCAAAAATAGCATTCATTGGGGTTCGAATTTCATGACTCATATTTGCTAAAAATAGACTCTTGGAACGATTGGCCGATTCAGCTTGGTACTGAGCCTCAGTTAAAACAACTGCCTGAACTTTTAACTGATCATTGATTTTTTTATTTTGATTAAGAAGGTTTTTAACTTTCTGATTTGAAAGTATTTTGTAGTATTGCGTACAAATATTTAACTGGGAGTGTTTAATTATTTGTACCATATCATTACTGAAGTTTTCAGCTGTTGCAAGGGCAATAAAAGCATCAATATTGTTATTGAGCAATATTGGGATAGTAATTATTTCTTTTACCCATTCATTATTTTTAGCGCCTGCTAATGTAAAGACGGTATCTTCAGTAATATCGCGTAAATGAATGACCTCTTGTTTTAATAAGGCTTTATTCAATAGATCTGTTGACGTCGTCAGATTAAAATCTTTACAGTTTTTCTTGTTTTTACCCAAGGATAAATAACATTTAAAATCTAATGTTAATTCATCCTGAATATAAAACACGCATATTTGAGCATTTGTTATTTCTATTAATTTTATTAATAACTGTTTTTCGCTCTTAATAGTTGAAAGATCAATCAGTGTTTGAGAGATTGATGCGACTCCTTGCTGAATATAAATCTTTGACTCAAGTGAGCGAGTCATATCATTGATTGACTCAGCAAGAGATGCAATTTCATCGTGGGAATTTGATGGGATTTTTACCGAAAGATTGCCATCCCGTATTTTTTTTGTAATCTGGCTTATCTTGATAATAGGTGCAGCTAAGCCATTACCAATTGTGATACCAATCATTAAAAGAAATAGAGAGAATATTACAAATAGCCATATAAAATCATTGACCATTTCTTGGATAGGCTGGTTTAGTTCAGAGAGGTCTTGTTTACTGACAAATCCCCATTGTGTTTCAGGTATATAGGTATAAGCTGCAAGAACAGGTTCGTTTCTATAATCTTTAGAGGTAGTAATACCTGTTTGTCCTTGCGATGCTTTTAAAGCAGGCTCTGCTGATATTTTAAGCTTTAGCGGGGCATCTTTATGCCAGCGAAGTTCATTTAGTGCTGTAATATTATTATTTACAATTAAGGTTTCGCCCGTTTCACCCAGCCCAACTTTATCTTGAAGCATTGGAAATAGCGAGTTCTCTAGGTCAATACGAGCGACAAAGATACCTATTTTGTATTGTCTATTATTTTTAAAATAAACAATTGGAATGGAGAAAACCATTGAATTGTGCTGTAGAGTCTCAGAAAAATAGATATCTGTAATAGTTATTTTTTTAGATTGCCTAGCTTGATTAAAATAGACGTCATTGGATTTATCAAGCCCCTCATTTTCCCTTGCTGTAGAAACAATTACTTTCGCTGTTAATGGGTCAAGAACAAATAACTCTTCATAAGCTGGATAGTTATTTAAATATCGGTTTAAAAAAGTTCTAATGTTATTTTTATCATCTGTTTGGCTAGTGGAATAAGTTGTTTTACCTATCAATTCTTTTAGAGGATAAAGTTCAACATCACTTCTCATAACCTGTATATCAGCGTTTCTTTCATGCAACCAATCATGTACTCGTTCAACTTTTAAGTCCCGAATAGCGACGAGTTTGTCAAAAGTTCTAGACTCGATAACACTGACTCTTTGTTGGTATGTGATTACCAAAGTAACTAACACAGGCGTTAAGGCAACAATAAAAAACCAGAATGTCAGCCTTGTTTTAATACTATTAAAACTTAATGTCTTCATGGTTTTATAAGCTGTTCGCTAGGTAGGGTATTTATTGTATAGAGTAATTCTGACTGGAAGGCCTCAGTGGTATTTATACGTCTAGAAAGTAAGCGATTAGATAACATGAAATCAACAATTACTTGTGAATATTTGTAAATATTATTTTTTGATTTTGGATCAAAAATAGATTTATTTTGTTTAAGGTCTTGTGTAAATAAACCTTGTAGTCCAAGCTCATAATTTTTGACTGAAATGTTTTTAGCCTTTGTAATAATCGTTGCGGCATCAGCAATGTTTTTGGATTGAAACTCGATACTATCAAACCAAGCTTTAAGTATTGCAGTAATAGATGGCTTATGTTTGGCATAAAATGATTCAGAAACTATAAGTACATCGATAATTTCATAAGGAATCTCGGATGAACTGAATAAAATATTAGCGTTGTACTGATTTAGTAGGGTTGATGCGATAGGATTGAAACAAACTAAGGCATCAACTGTCTTTTCTTTGAAGTGGAGAGCCCAATCGCTAACAGCAACATTAACTAATTTGATCCGATTTCTTTTGATATTGTTTTCTTTTAAAGCACGGTCTAGTAAAAATTCACCAACAACAGAGCCTTCATAGCCAACTTTTTTCCCTATAAGTTGCTGGATATTTTTAATGTTGGCTTGAGAAATAAGCATATCGCCACCATTTGAATAATCAACAATAAGAATTATTTTTGTTTTAAACCCTGAGTCAATAAGGGAAAAAGCTTCGTCCATTGTTATGCCTGCAAGTTGGATTTTTCCATCTTTCAAGGCTTGTATTTGATCGATTGCTGATGTAAATCGCTTTATCTCTACCTGAACTTTATGTTGATTAAACATATCGAGTTCATCTGCCAAAATAAAGGGGTCATAACCCGCCCATGTATTTATTCCAATTGTGATAACGGCATTATCTTTATCTTTTTTAAATAGTGAAGGGGAGAATTGAAATATTATGAGAGCCAGTAATATTAAAACTAAAAAAGCTATATATATTTTTTTCAAAATTGTATCTCCAGTCTAATGCTCAATATTTAAATCGAAAGATTCATTTTGAATAATATCAATGCAGATATCTGTAATTTCAGGGTCAAACTTTTTGCCCCGTTGTTGTTTAAGCGTAGAAATAATATTATCCATTGGAATAATATCCCGGTAAGGCCTATATTCAGACATAGCTGCCACTACATCTGCAATAGCAATGATTTTTGCTTCAAAGCTTATTTCATCACCCTTTAGGCCATTAGGGTAGCCAGAGCCATCTATGTTTTCATGATGTTGTAAAACCATATCTGCCACTGGCCAAGGGAAATCAACGGTTGAGATGATTTCATATCCAACTTTTGTATGGTCTTGTAAAATCAAGCGTTCATACTTATTAACAGGGCCGGGGCGATTTAAAATTTCAGCAGGAATATATATCTTACCAATATCATGTATTAAGCCACCTATTCTTAAACCTTCTAATTGATGATCATCAAAGTCTAATTTTTCACCAATGGCGACAGCTAGTTTTGCAACTCTAGCTTGGTGTCCTGCAGTGTATGGGTCACGTTTTTCAACGGTTATAGATATGGCATTAACCGTTTGTAATAGGGCTTTTTTTATATTTGTCTCTGCACGTTTTTTTTCTTCATGCATACGTTCGATATCAGTTATATCATGTACCGTAATCAAATAAGCAGGTTCACCCTCATGGGTAATGGTTGATGAGCGAATTTCTAATAAAAATTTGGTTTGTTTATTGCTGCTTAATCGATGATGTATTATTTGGTTTTCTTTAAAAGGAAGCTCAAGATCATTCCCAGGTAAGACTTTAAAATGATCGATTAATAAGGATAATGCGGTTGGATTTGAAAAAATAACTTTTTTATGAATATCTGTAACAATAATGCCATCTGTATTATGGTTTACAATTTGTTCTAATAAGCCAGAGGTTTCTTGGTTTTCTTGTTCAAGCCCTTTATTGGCGGCTGTTAATTCTTTTGTTAAGCGTACATTCTCTAAACGTAATTCATTATGTTCAAAGGCTTCTTTAACGGTGGTTCTTATCTGAGTATCATCCCAGGGTTTGGCTAAAAATTTATAGATATTGCCTTCATTAATAGCATTGGTAATGGTATCTAGGTCTGAAAACCCGCTGAGTACAATACGTGTTATATCGGGGTAATTGTCTTTTACTTTGCCTAAAAACTCTATTCCCGTCATAACCGGCATACGGTGATCAGAGATAATGACATTGACAGGATTGTTCTTTAATATCTCTAATGCTGCCATACCAGATTCAGCTGTTAGAATAGTGTAGCCATCTCTTCTTAATAGACGGTTTAAAGCCTTTAGAATATTAGGTTCATCATCAACAAGGAGTAGTATTCTATCTGTCATAATTCACTTTACTATGGGATGTTGTTTTAGTAAAAAATCAAGTGTTTCACTTTTCTTGCCTTTAAATAGATTAAGTATTTCTATTCGGGCTATTTCAATTGGTAGGTTTTGATCTTGTAAAGTCGCTAATAATTTATTGAATCTAATACGCCTTTCATCACCTAATTTTGATGTATTTCGGCGACTGTTAAATTCGTCCATTAATGTAGAGCCACAACTACAATTACGAAAAACTTCTACAATAGTTGTTCCATCTTCTTCTAACGCTTCTTTTAAAGATGATCGATTATTTGGCATGTTTTCAGTTTCGCTTAAAAATTGTTCAGCCGTGTGATATTTTTTTCCACAAACAGCGCATGTTTTAGGGAAGGAGGCTTCAATATAAGCTGTTAAGCCCTTTAAATAATCATCATGATTTATCATAAAATGTGATCTTTTTTTCTTTAAAGATGATTAAACAAGCATTAACTATTTCTGGGTCGTATAAAATACCACTATATTTTTTTAGATCATTTAATGCATTGTCAATACCAATTCCTTTTCGGTAAGGCCTATCTGAACTCGATGCATCAACAAAGTCAGCAACACCCAGTATTTTTGCTTCTATACAAATTTCATCTGCTGTACAGCCATTTGGATACCCAGAACCATCAATACGTTCATGATGCTGTAAAATTATTTTTGCAATTGGCCAAGGGAATTTTATATCTTTAATAATATCGAAGCCGACTTGAGAATGTGTTTTAATCAAGCCGAGCTCTGCATCCGTTAGTGTTGATGGTTTGTTTAAAATTTCAGAGGGCAGGTATATTTTTCCAATATCATGAATTGCAGCTGCTTGATAAAGACCGTTAATTGTTTCTGAGCCGAGGTTCATTTGTTGTGCAATTGCTTTAGAAATATGAGCACAATTAATTTGATGGTTTGCAGTGTAGGGGTCTCGTTTTTCTAGGGCATTTGAAACAGCTTTAACTGTAGATTCAAAGGCGGCCTGTAAATTTTTTTCCGTTTCTTTACGCAGATCAATATTAAGTAAAGCACCATGAATAGTGGTGGGATTACCGCTACTATCATATTCAATTGAGCCGTTGTCTTCAATCCAGACTAATGCTTTTGTAGTTGCATGAGTTATTCGATATTCAAATTGAAAGTTTGTTTGTTTTTCTTGTACTATTTGCTGTAACTGCTGTTTTATATTGTCTCTGTCTTTTTGATCTATATTTTCATACCAATTGAGTGAACCTAGCTCAAACTGCTGTGGAGCAATCCCTATTAATTGCTCAACTTTAGCATCAAAAAAAATAAATTTTAAATCAGGAAAACTAGCTTGATAAAGAGTAGAAGGAATAGATTCAATAACATGTTTTAAACGCAATTCATTTTCTGTAACTTTGCATTCAAGACTTAGGTTTTTATTACGAAGAATATCTTCAGCTTGTTTAACTAATAAATGGGTTTTTACACGAGCAAGTAAAAGAATAGGGTTTACTGGTTTTGTTATGTAGTCGACAGCACCCAGGTTTAAGCCTTTTTCTTCATCAGCTATAGAGTCTGCTCCTGTTACAAAAATAACAGGGATTTCAGCTGTTTCAGGGGAGGCTTGTAATTCTTCCATTACTAGAAAGCCGTTTAAACCGGGCATATTTATATCTAGCAATATTAAATCAGGGAGGGGGTTGTTATTTGTTATTTCTAAACATCTTGCACCAGAAGTTGCAGCTTGGACAGTATATTCTGGGGAAAGAATTTTACTTATTACCGCTAAATTAACAGGTTCATCATCAACAATAAGAATTGTTTTAGTATTATTCATGGCTTAATTAGGCAAGGTTGTTTACTTAAATTGTAGGCTAAAAAAATGATTATGTCTCCAGATTCCCATTTGGAGAATTAAAAACTAATGAAACATTGGTTGTATAAGGGATTGCGACGAAATTGATGCGTAGGGCTCTTTAAGTTGTGGTGTATTAATAGCAATGTCATTTATCATTTAAAATGCGCAGAGGATGCCGACTTCTTTTGTTAGTTTGTTTTTGATTAACTTATTGCTTATCAAATAGCTATGTTAATCACTTAATCTCTTTTAGTTTATTGTTTATGCCTCATTTATTCTAAAGCTAGACAAAATTAACTAGGCTACTACTCTTAACTATTAATCATATTTAAGATTAATAATTAGTTATTCAATGTTTATTACTGATAATAATATACTTCCTGCTTTTGTAGATTCTGATGATAGTTTTATCGTTAAGGAAATGTTGTGGCTTACAGATAGTAATCAGTCAAATGATTATTTGTATCAACAAATAGTTTTTAAAGTATTGAGAAAGCCTAAAAAATTGATGTTCCATCTACAGCGCATATACTTTACATATAGCTTAGGAATGGAAGATCAGTTATATGCAGCACTCGTTGATTTGTTGTGGATACTTGATGGTAAAGGAACAGCATTGAGTTATCGAATGCTAAAAGCGACTCAGTCAAAGCTGACTGGCATCCAAGTTAAGGCGTTAGATGAATATATAAAAACATTAGATATTGATTTACTTGTAGCGAACAAATTTTCTGTGTGTACAAAGGGGGTTATAAGTTCCCTAGATTTATTCGACAGAAAAACAAGCGCTACGCCTCAAGAAGATTATGACCCTTTAAAATTAGCAAAAGATTATATTGAATATAGCCAGCTTGATGCTGCGTTAGAAACACTTGAAACTGCATTGTTTAAAACACCTGATAGAAAGGACTTACAAATTGAATTGTTAGGGTTGTTAAAGAAAACTAATGATGTGAAAGCATTTGAAAGAATAAAAAAAGATTTGTTAGCAAAAACAAACTGGGAAGAATCACTTGAATGGTTAGAGATAGCTGAGTATTTTGCAGGGATGAGTAATGAAGAATAAGCAAAGTTCACCTTTAAAAGTTGCACTTTATGGAATGGATGATCGTGCATATAAAACAATGTCTATGTACCTTAAAGGTCCATGTAAAGGTGTTGCTATTGTAGTTGATGAAGCTGATGCTGAAATTGATGTGTTAGATGCTGATCATATTAAAGCAAGAGAGTTGTTAGGTCAGATACAAGCAAGAACGCCCAATAGGCCGCTTATTATTCTGTCATTAGAAGAAATATTACTAGATGGGACTATATACGTTAAAAAGCCTGTTGAAACCGTTGATGTTCTTGCTGCTCTTAAACAGGCCAAAGCAAGTCTTGCTACTGAAAAAGTTAAAGATATAGCAAAGCCAGAAACTGAAGAAATAATAGACGAGCCTTCTACACCGCAAAGTACAAATCAGCCTGTTACAAAAGAAAAAGTACCGGCAGCTAAAAATATAGATAAGGAAGAAAAAAAGAAAGTTTCAAAGCATAGGACTGCAACGGACTTAACTGAAGGTGGTTTTTCTACTTATATTGGGATTATTGATGGCATAGATTTTTCTGACCCTGAGCAGGCATTAAAAGCATCTTATAGTCCTAAGGGATATTTTTTAGGCTATGTACAATCAGCTCTTAAAGTTTGTAAGGCAAAAGGCCGTATTTTACAATTAAATTCTGGTTGGAAGCCTTTAATCGTTTTTCCGCATAGTCAAGAGATTTGGCTGGATGTTGAGGATAAGCAATTAAGAGCATTTGCAGGTGTGACAATATCAAAAAATGGCGCAAAAGCAATGTCATTAACAGCTATTGATCAAAGTAATTTTGATATGAAGGAAAAAATGGAGGGTTTCTTTGATAGTGATCATTTTTTGTGGAAATTAGCTATTTGGACTTCAAAAGGTAGATTTCCAGATACCATCGATATAAGTAAACCTGTTTATTTAAAACAATGGCCTAATTTTACTCGGCTGGTGGTCACTCCACATGCAATGCAAATTGCGGCATTATTGATTAGAGGGCCAAGAACTGCGATGAGTATTGCTGATGCTTTAAATATTAAACCACAGTATGTTTTTGTCTTTATAAGTGCAGCAAATGTTTTGGGAATTGTTGGTCAAGCAAGGCGTCAAGTTGATGAATTAATATCACCTTCAGAAGTGAAAGCAACAAAATCAAAAGGATTGTTAAGTAGAGTACTGGATCGATTACGTGGGAAGGGAATTTAAAAAACGATGAGTCAATATAAAATTATTTTTACTGGGCCAGTAGGTGCTGGTAAAACAACGGCAATAGATTCTATTAGTGATGTTGCTCCTGTTAAAACAGATGCAGCAGCGAGTGATATGACAAAAAATCGAAAAGCTGCAACTACTGTGGCTATGGATTATGGGATCATGAATTTAGATGATGGAGAGAAAATTCATTTATATGGCACACCAGGACAAGAACGCTTTGACTTTATGTGGGATATTTTAACGGTTGGTGGTATTGGTTTAGTCTTATTACTAGATAATACGCGAGCAGACCCCTTTAAGGATATGCAGTTTTTTCTTGATTCTTTTGGTAAATTTATTTCAGAAACCAGTGTTGCCATCGGCATTACACAGATGGATTTAAGTAGTAAGCCTAGTATTAATGATTACCATAAATATCTGCAAGACTCTGATTTAAAACCTGCCATATTTGCTGTTGATGCACGTGTTAAAAATGATGTTTCTTTATTGGTTCAAGCCTTACTCTTTTCGCTTGATCCTGGTTTGGAGGGTGAATAAAAATGAGTGAAGTTGTATTGGCTGATAATTTGTTTCTTTATCCCACACCTGTTGGTGCTTATTATGCTGTTGCTTTACCTGAGCAGGAAAAGTCTAGAAAGTTTATTAAAAAACTTTTACAGAAAAAACAAACGCCAGCTTTAAATGTAGAAAATTTAATGCAGTTAATGGATGAAGATGATGAGGAAAAAGCATTAGATTTACTTGTCCATTGTCAAAAACTAGGTTGGGTTCAAGGCATTGAAGAAGAGATTAAAGCACCGACTGGGTCATTAGAAGAAATATTACCAAGTTTACTTGACCGTATTACTGAATCAGGAAAAGTGTTATTAGCAGATGATCAAGGCTTTTATTTAGCTAGTAGTGGGTTTGCTCACGAAGTTGCGGAGGAGTTATCAGCATTAAGCGCAGAAATTGCTACAGTACATAAGCGACGTTCAGGTTTATTAATGAATAACCTTGGCGTTGGAAGTCATGCCTGGGCAATTGTTGATGCATTTGGTTGTAGTCAAACAGGGTTTTGGCCAATATTTATAGGGGAAACCAGATTTGTTATTGTTATTTCTGGTATTCCTCATTTTAATCAGTCTGATTTTGTATCTTTAATTTGGGCTTTAAATATTAGATATGCAAAGTAAGTCGTGAACACTAAGTTATACCAGTCTCAATAAGTTCATCTGTTATTCCTTCTCCTGCTGGAGAAGGCTAGGATGAGGAGATTAAAATAAAAACTTATTGTGATTGGTGTTAGATTTTACTAAATATAAGGAGTTAATATGAGAGCTGATATGCTTACATCGGTTTTAACCGAACTTAATGGAACTTCCGCAGATATTGAAGCCTCGGGAGTAATATCAACTGATGGTTTAATGATGGCATCTGTATTACCAGCAGGATTAGATGAAGACAGGGTTGGAGCCATGAGCGCAGCAATGCTATCTTTGGGTGATAGAACAGCGCAAGAACTTAACCGAGGTGGTTTGGAACAAGTCCTAATAAAAGGTGATAGTGGTTATGTTTTAATGACCTACGCAGGTGATGAGGCAGTATTAACTGTTATGGCAAAGCCAAATGCAAAGTTGGGTCTGATTTTTCTGGATGTTAAAAGAGCAGCCGAAAGTATTACAGAATTACTTTAGTGTATTAATAGTTACAGACAGGAGTGTTTATGATTAGTGATATGAAGCCCGAAGATATTGTCGGGGACTATAAAGAAGTCACCCTCGATTTATATCAATCAATTTCTAGAAAGATTTTGTACACCGATATTGAAACCCCGTACCCCGACGGTAAACTTATAGTGTCAACTACCACACCAGACGGTGTTATAACACATGTTAATCAGTCGTTTATAGAAATGTCTGGGTTTACAGAAGATGAATTAATTGGTGCGCCTCATTCTATTTTAAGACACCCCGATATGCCACCAGCAGCCTTTCAAGATTTATGGGATACGGTAAATAAAGGTGAAAAATGGCAAGGATTTGTCAAAAACCTACGAAAGGACGGAGGCTATTATTGGGTTAAAGCAACGGTTATTCCTAATATTAGAAATGGCAAGCTTGAAGCTTATACCTCGGTTCGTAGAAAACCTTCTCGAACCAAAGTGGATGAATGTATAGAACTATATCCAACTTTATTCTAATAGGGAGATTATTATGTCATTTATGTTTACAGTAAGCCCCGATTTTACCCCTGATCATTTATCAGGCTGGTATATATTTAACACTTGGATACAAAGGCAAACAGATCTTGCGATTCATTTGGAAATGTACAATGATTTCCATACTCAAAGAGAAGCTATAAACAACGATAAAATTGATTTGATTTATGCTAATCCATTTGATGCCGCAATGTTAGTCAGAGAAAAAGGTTTTCAACCGTTAGTAAAAGCTGGTGGAGAAGCTGATGAAGCAATTATTGCTGTTAATTCAGAGAATGCAGTAGAAGATATAGCTCATTTGTTGGAAGGCACTAAGGTAGCATTTACTGAAGACCCCGATGTTCATCTAATGGGGATGATTATGCTGGAACCAGCTGATCTGGATAAAAGCAATATTATTGAAATCCCTTCAGATACTTATGTTCTGGTCGCCAAGCATTTATTAAAAGGTGAAGCTGATGTGGGGATATTTTTAGCAGAAGCTTATGATGATCTTTCCTCAATGATTAAGAAACAACTTAGAATATTGGTTAGAAGCCAAATAAGTGTTATTCACCACTCTTTAATGATTGGCCCAAAGTTATTAGACAAAAAAGAACAGATTCAACAAATACTGGTCGATATGAATGCTGATGAGAAAGGTCAGGGCGTATTAAAAAGCTTAGGGTTTGAGGAATGGGAAAAAGTAGAAAATGATGAAATGGAATTTATGATTGATTTGATGGATGCTTTGAATACTTAGGTGAAATCAATGTGTTAATGGTGGTGTAGGGTATGTTTATTCTCAGTATTATCAAAAGGAAGTGATAAGTTCTTACCATCTTGACACTAGGTCATAATAACGTACTATAAAAGATCTGGAGGTGGCTGATGAAAATATCAACAGATATAAAGCCCATTACATATTTAAAATCTCATTCGGCTGATATGCTGAAGCAGGTGAATGAAACACATAGACCCATTATAATCACTCAGAATGGTGAGCCTAAAGCGGTTCTTCAAGACCCCGAGAGCTATGAAAATATGCGTAATGCGATTGGCATGTTAAAACTGATTGCTCAAGGTGAAGAAGATATTAGAAAGGGCAATACTTCATCACAGGATGAAGTGTTTTCTGAGTTGGAGACACTATTAGAACCAGGCAATGACTAAAAGCTATGAGGTGATTTGGGCTAACACTGCTAAACAGGACTTAGTTGAAATTATCCTGTTTATTAAAAGGGATAACCCAATAGCCGCATCCGTCTGTTTAAAGAAGATTAAAGCTAAAGTGGCAGACCTTAATTTTTTCCCCCAACATGGGCGAATTAAAAGCAGTTAGTCGTGTAGCTTTTTTACAGAGATAAACTTATTTTCATTTGTTAGTATCATTTCAAAATATCCATTAATTCCTTTTTTTGTTAAGAATGACTGAACATTTCTTGCAGGAAAGGAGATTCTACGACCATCAATGGCGACAACGGAAATGTTTTTAGCAGCCCCTTGATAGACTTGCAGGTATTGATCGTAAGAGAGTTGTAATGAAAATCGAATGAGTTGGTTCATTGCTTGGCGGTTTTAAGCAGAAGAATAGTGCTTAAAAAATCTGTAAAGAGAGTAGTGAGAAAGATTAAATTTTGATGGGTTTATAACAAAAAAGCAAGTATAAAAAAACCTTCAAGGCGAATGCCTTGAAGGTTTTTAGTTTGATACATTAATATGTTGCATGATGAAGCCTATAACTATAATTGTTTGCTATTAAGATTGATGTTGCTAGAAATTGCAGCAGATGCAAACAAAGTTGATGAAATAATAAATTCTCCAGAAATAAATCCAAACAATCCAGAAATAAACATAAGTCCAGTAAAAATATCTTTGTTTAATGTGTTCATAATGAAAGCTCTCTTATAAGTTAAAAAATATCTCGTTAAAGACAGTGTAACTATACTTTGAGTTAATATGATTAACAATAAGTGTTATTTTTATGGTTTGTTTCTTTTTTGTTTACAATAAGTCATAAATATTTCATATTAGCTTGGTAAAATACTTACCCTGCGATATAAAAGTAGGAGGGGCCTTTGGCCGCGACTGGGTCAAGAACAATCGCGGCCAAAGGCCCCTCCTACCATACTCACATCCTTACAAGTTAAGTGTGTTAATTAACGATTATTTTGTAGTGCTGCAATACGTTCTTCAAGAGGAGGGTGGCTCATAAATAATTTTTGTACGCCACCACCATTAATACCAAATGCAGCTAATTGCCCAGGTAAGTCTTCAGGGCTATGGGCGCGTTGTAATGCGCGTAAAGCACCAATCATCTTGTCATTTCCTGCTAGACGAGCCCCACCAGCATCTGCGTGGAATTCACGGTAACGAGAGAACCACATTACTAGCATTGATGCTAGGAATGATAAAGCAATTTGAGCGATCATTTGGGTAATGTAATACCCCATACCATGACCTTCTTCATTTTTTAGAATAACTCTATCGACAAAGTGACCAATAATTGAAGCAAAGAAATATACAAAGGTATTTACCACGCCTTGCATTAGTGCCATTGTAATCATATCGCCATTAGCAACGTGACTAATTTCATGGCCTACTACTGCTTCAACCTCATCAGCACTCATGGCTTGTAATAATCCAGTACTAACGGCTACTAATGCATTGTTCCTACTCATGCCCGTAGCAAAAGCGTTAGGTTCTGGGGTCTGAAAAATACCGACTTCTGGCATGCCAATACCTGCTTTTTTTGCCTGTTTAGCAACTAAAGAAACAAGCCATTGTTCTGTTTGGTTTTGTGGGTTTTCAATCACATGTACATTCATAGCTCTTTTAGCTGACCATTTTGACATGGCCAAGGAAATAACTGAGCCTGTCATACCAATAACGGCAGACATCACTAAAAGAGCATTTAAGTTTAGGTCAACACCATTAGCTTCTAAGGTACTACCAATACCGAATATGCTAAAAACAATACTGATAACAATCATTATTGCAATGTTGGTGGCAAGAAAAAGGGCAATTCGCATCATATTAAGACACCTTATTTTAATAAATAGTAATAGTTAATTAAGTTATGGGGGAGTAAACACTTAAAATCAATACACTGGACTGTTAAGATAACTAAAAGTTTAATAAGGAATGAGAAAATGAATTTTATTAAAGTATTGAGTTTAAGTCTGCTAGCAATCAGTAATAGCTTTGCTACTTCAGATGATCATAATGATATTTTGAAGCAGCTACAATTACCAGTAGGTTTTTCTATTTCAATTTATGCTGATAATGTCCCCAATGCAAGAACACTTGCCATAAGTGAAAATGGTGTTGTTTATATAGGGACGCGGCAGCAAGGAAGTGTTTACGCTGTTAAGGATTCTAATGGTGATGGCGTTGCTGATAAACGTTATGTTATTGCTAAAGATTTATATATGCCTAACGGTGTAGCTTATAAGAATGGTGATTTATTTGTAGCTGAGACAAATAGAATCTTACGTTTTAAGCATATAGAGCATCATTTAGGTAGCCCATTTAAACCAGAAGTGATTTACGATAAATTACCATCCGATAAACATCATGGCTGGAAATATCTGCGTTTTGGTCCAGATGATAAACTGTACACAGCAGTTGGTGCGCCTTGTAATGTTTGTAAGCTTGAGAAAGATATTTACTCTTCATTAGTTAGATTAAATACTGATGGTAGCGAATTTGAAGTTTTAGCCCGAGGTATTAGAAACTCAGTGGGCTTTGATTGGCAGCCAAAAACAAAGTCTTTGTTTTTTACCGATAATGGAAGAGATCATTTAGGGGATAACATACCACCTGATGAGTTAAATAAATGGACAGAACAAAATCAGCATTTTGGCTTTCCTTATTGTCATGGTGGCATTATTGCTGATTTAGAATTTGCAGAGGGTAAAAAGTGTTCACAATTTACAGCGCCAGAGTGGAAATTTAAAGCACATATGGCTCCCTTGGGGATGCGGTTTTATACAGGAAAACAGTTTCCTAAACGATTTGTTAATCAATTGTTTGTTGCACAGCACGGTTCGTGGAATAGAAGCAAACCCCATGGTTATCGTATTGCCTTACTTAAGTTTAAGCAGGGGCAGCCTGTTTCAGAACAAGCGTTTATTACAGGTTGGTTAACAGCAGAGGGTAAAGTATTAGGTAGACCAACGGATATTCTGCAAATGCCTGATGGTAGCTTATTAATAGCGGATGATACTTTAGGTGTGGTTTATCGGGTGGAATATAAAAAATGAGTAAAGAATTTAAAATAAATAAACGAGAAGTCGCTTATAACGGTTTCTTTAGATTAGAAAAATATCAGCTACAACATACTTTGTATCAGGGCGGCTGGAGTGAGGAAATTACCCGCGAATTATTTATGCGAGGTAATTGTGTTGCTGTACTCCTTTATGATCCAAATAGGGATGAGGTGGTATTAATTGAACAATTTAGGGCTGGGGCAATTTTAAACCCTGATCGCGCATGGTTACTTGAGATTGTTGCAGGTGCAATTGAAGAAGGGGAGACAGCTGAAGAGGTTGCTTATAGGGAATCTGTTGAAGAAGCTGGATGTGAAATTGAAGAGCTCACCTTAATCAATGAATTCTATACTACGCCAGGGGGGGCGTCTGAAAGAATTAGTCTATTTTTAGGCAAAGTAGATGCAACTAATGTGGGTGGTGTTCACGGTTTAGATTATGAGCATGAAGATATTCTGGTAACAACTGCAAAATTTGATGAAGTTTTTCAAATGGTAGAAGACGGTAGAATTGAATCAGGTATTCCTATTATCGCAATACAATGGTTGTATATTAATAGAGATAAGTTGAGGCAGAAATGGGGAGTTAACTAAAAACAATAATTATTGAGTTGTTTTTTTGTTTTAAGCAGGAAGTATAGTTTGATTTTACCTACATGACTTTTAACAAACTACGGGTTGCTAGTTGGATCCATTATTTTTTTCAAAGCTCGCTGTAGCAGGGGGTGTTGTCATTAAGTTAGGCTTGAAGGATATATGGAAAGCAATCAATGATGCTTAATGGGCTCGATCATCAGGCTATATTTATTTCTACAGGAGGGCTTTTTAGATGTGGTTTGTATAGTGACTATTTTGATATCAGAAGTAAATGCCAAGGTTACTTTTGTATAAAAGTAGAATTGAGGGTGAGGTTTTTGAGCTTGTATATCGTCTTAAGAAAATAAGCAGTTTTTTATAGTAAAGAAATTGTTGATTTTTAGCATGTTATTGAGATTTTTTTAAGGTATCACAATTAACATTGAAAATGTATGAGGGGCTCAGTATGGATAGATATAAAGCTATAAAGAAAAATAAGATACCTAAAAATGTATCCGAGTATGAATACATACAGGAGGAGGTACAGACATTTTTCCCCCAGTCTAAATATTTTCAAATTCATTTTCAGCATTGTCATGAAAATGCTGAAGCAATTCAGCAGGAATTACAAACATTAAAAAAATATGTAAGTAATGTTGAAGAAAAACTGGAACGATTGATGAAGTCTCTAGATGAACAAATTAAAAATTGATGGTTTTTTGTTTTAGAGTTCAAAGAAAATCATGAAAAATCAACTGATTTACACCATTTCCATATAGAGGCTATATAGCTATGATAAATTCTTGGCGAGGAAACTCTCGACAATTTTTAGGTACACTGTTGCTTACAAGTTTCAGTCAGATGGGGTATGCAACACATCTAGACTCAGCAACTCAAGTACAGCAACAAATTCACAATAAAGCAAACATATCTCAACAACATGTTGAAAAACTAGATAATCACACTCAAGCAATGTTAGCTGAATTTCGTGAAGCTAGTCTTGAGTTGAAAAATTTAAAGGTTTATCACGATCAATTGGCAAAGATTGTGAAAAGTCAGGAGCAGGAGAAAATAGAGCTTAAAGAGCAGATGCTGGAAATTGAAATTACTCAGCGTAATATCATGCCGCTAATGCTTCGGATGCAAAAAGTTCTGGAACAGTTTGTTGCACTAGATGCACCCTTTTTGGAGCAAGAGCGTAAATTACGTATAAGTAGTTTGCAGCAAATGATGGATCGTTCAGATGTTGATTTAGCTGAGAAATATCGTCGATTGATTGAAGCCTATATGGTTGAAACGGATTATGGTCGCACAATTGAAAGTTATACTGGGACGCTTCAGAAGGAAGGTAAGCAGAGCACGGTTGATTTTTTACGTTTTGGGCGATTAGGGCTTTATTATCTTAGTCTGGATGGTGCTGAGGCTGGTTATTGGATGCGAAATGAAAAGCGTTGGGGAATATTACCCGATAGCTATCGCAGTTCAATTTTACAAGGATTGCGGATAGCAAAAAAACAAGCAGCTCCTGATCTGCTTAAATTGCCTGTATCAGCACCAGAGGTTATACAATGAGATTAATTAAGCTTGCCCTGGTTATTGTTTTTTTACTAGGTTTCCCCCCAATTTCTGTTGCAGATTCAGTTCTAAATTCACTTGATGATTTGATTGAGCGTGTCCGTAAAGACAGTGTTCTGGAAAATCGAGAACTGGCAGAAAGAGAGCAAATGTTTCGTCAACAACGTAATAAGCAGGCATCCATGCTTAATTCGTTAAAAGCGAAGCTGGAAGCAGAAAAAAATCGTGGGAGAATGTTAAAACAGCATTATGAAGAAAATGAAACATTGATTAATTCTGATTCAGAACGGCTACATAAACAAGTGGGCTCATTAGGTGAGTTATTTGGTGTGGTGAAACAGAATGCAAAAGATATGATGAGTTTATTTAACAGTTCGGTTATTTCTGCGCAAATAGTGGGGCGAAATCAATCCATTAGTCAACTGGCGACAAATAAATCTAACCCGACTATAAAAGAGATGGAGGACTTCTGGCGTCTAGTACTGGATGAAATGGTACAAACAGGTAAGGTTACAAAATTTGAAACTGCTGTTATTACTCATAATGGTGAAGAAAAAATTAAGGAAGTGGTCCGCGTAGGTGCTTTTAATGTTGTATCGGATGGGCTTTATTTACGTTACCTTCCTGAAACAGGGCGCTTGGTTGAACTTGGTCGCCAACCGGCTAGTCGCTTTGTAGCATTAGCAAGGGAATTGCAACAAACAGAATCAGGCATTTCACCGGTTGCATTAGATCCATCTAGGGGGGCTATTCTTTCATTAATGGTTCAAACTCCAAGCATACTGGAACGTATCAATCAGGGTGGTGTTATTGGTTATTTGATTATTATTTTGGGTGTTATTGGTTTGGTTTTGGTGACCGAAAGAATGGTAGTTTTAACTCTTTCACATCGTCAGATGAAAAAACAACAAGATAGCTTTGTAGTTAATAAGGAAACGGCTTTAACTCGCATTCGTCTTGTCGCACAAAATAATCCCACCATCGATTCAGAAACATTAGGCTTAAAATTGGATCAAGCAATATTGAAAGAACGCCCAATGATACGAAGATTTCTACCTACAGTTGCTATTTTTGCAGCAATTGCACCATTATTGGGTTTGTTAGGTACTGTTACAGGCATGATAGAAACATTCCAATCTATTACCTTATTTGGTACGGGTGACCCCAAATTAATGTCTGGAGGTATTTCTGTGGCATTAGTTACTACAGAGCTTGGGCTAATTGTAGCTATACCACTGACCTTATTTCACAGCTGGTTGTCAGGCAGTGCACGAAAAGTTTTTTTTATACTGGATGAAGAAAGTGCAGAATTAATTGCAAGTCGTGAGGAGAAATCTCATGCTGTCTCCAGTTGAATTTTTTGATGTAGCACAGGGTTTTCTGGAAAAAGGAGGGCCTGCTTTATGGGCTATCTTATTGGTTTCTTTTGTGATGTGGATGCTGATTATTGAGCGTTACTGGTATATATATTTTTCTTACCCTCTAAAGTTAAATAAGATTAAAGCAGAATGGCTACCCTATAAAAATATCCATTCTCCTAAAGCGCAACGCAAACGTTGTTATTTGTTAAAGAAATTAGATATTTCAGTTGCAAGTAATTTACTTAACATTAAGGCTTTGTCACAAGCATTGCCTTTGCTAGGACTTTTAGGGACCGTGATTGGTATGATTCAGACTTTTGATGTTATTACCGTATTTGGAAATGGTAATGCACGTGGATTGGCGGGTGGTATTTCTATTGCTTTGTTAACCACAATGTCAGGATTAATTACTGCATTATCTGGCTTATATTTCAGTGCTAATCTTAATGAGCGTGTACGTTTACTGTTAGAAGATGCAGAAAGCGAATTGGACTAAAAATGAAAATACATAGTGAAGAAGATGAATTAAGTAGTGCTGAATTAAATTTAACGCCGCTAATTGATATGGTGTTTATTTTATTGATTTTTTTTGTGGTGACATCCTCTTTTGTTAAAGAATCTGGTATTGAGGTTAATAGACCCACAGCGAAAAGTGCTGAACGGCAAGAGCGTGGAAATATTATTATTTCTGTTAGTAAAGAAGGTGAAATATGGATAGACCGACGTAAAGTGGCTATTGATGCATTACGTGCTAATGTTGAACGTTTACATGCTGAAAACCCTGAGGGTTCAGTTATTATCGCTGCTGATAAGGAAACTTTAACAGGAAGTCTAGTACAAGCATTGGATCAGGCGCGTCTAGCAGGGGTTAGTAATGTATCAATAGCAGCATTTTCAGAATGATTACTAAGCGTGTAGCTGTTATTGTTTTTGGTGCGTTATTAATTAACTTGCTGTTGTTTATTATTATGGAGAGAATGTCTGCTCAGCAACCAGTAGTGCTTTCATCAGTTAGTGAAGTGCTTTCAGTTGACTTTGTTAGGCTTAAACGTACGCCTCCACCTCCGCAGATAAAGCGACGGGTTAAACCTCCACAAAAAAAGCAACAGCCATTATTAACACCTAAAATGGACATACCTAGTCCAAAACCGATTCATGTAAAAGACTTGAGTATGAAAACGCCTCGTATGGATTTGGCGTTGAATATTTCAGGTGTTCCATTTGAAGGTGAAATGGGGGGTGGAGGAATGGGAGGCTTACGAGAAGCAATTCCCTTGGTTAGAATTTCACCTTTATATCCTCCGAAAGCTTTATCAAGAAAAATAGAAGGGCGGGTGAAAATTGAATTTACTGTTTCTGAAGATGGTACGGTGATAAACCCAATAGTGGTAGCATCCAAACCTAGAGGTATTTTTAATCGTGCTGCTTTACGGGCTATTCGTAAATGGAAGTTTAATAAAAGACTAGTTAATGGTGTGCCTGTGCAATGGAAAACAGTGCAGACGATTATCTTTCAGATGGATAAGTCATGAAGGTTAAGCTGGATTTTTCTATAGTGAAGAGTAATGTAATATTTTTAATTATATTGTTAGTTATTCTTTTTTCTCAAAAGATTAGCGCTGAAAAGAAGAAAAGTTATAGCGTTTCGCAAGCAACTTATAAGGTGTTGGAAAAATCTCGAAAGCTCAGTGATAAGAATCGCTATACAGATGCTGTGAATATTTTAAAAAAACAGATACCAAAAACCGGTAAGAATCAATATGAAACTACTTTGATTCATCAGCATTTAGCATACATTTATCTGGAGAATCAAGACAATAAAAAAGCCATTGTTGAGTTGGAGTTGACTTTGAAAGGAGGTGATACATTACCCCCAAAGAATACGCAATCACTTCGTTATAATTTGGCGCAGGTTTATATACAAAGTGAGCAGTACATCGAGGCTTTACCTGTATTGGAACAATGGTTTTCTCTGGAAAAAAAGCCTAAAGCGGATGCTTGGTATTTAAAAGGTTTAATTTATTATAAGTTAAACAGGTTTTCATCTGCGGTAAATCCATTAAAAAAAGCCATAGCATTATCCCCCCATGAGAACTGGTCTATTTTGTTATTAAGTATTCACTTAGAGCAAAAGCATTATCGCCAAGCCATTCAAGTTTTAAATCGATTGCTAGATTTATACCCTCATAAAAAGAAATACTGGATGCATTTAACCGATGTGCACTTGATGTTAAAGGATTACACTAAAGCACTGGCCACTTTAAAACTGGCTTATCGTGCTGTTTCCTTAGAGGAGAAAGATATTTTACGATTAGCGCAGCTTTATATGTATAAAAATATTCCTTATAGTGCTGCTGAGCTATTATTAAGTAATATGCAACAACAAACTATTAAAGCTAATGCTTCCAACCTTGAGTTGTTAGCTAATAGTTGGGCTATGGCAAGAGAGCATAACAAAGAATTAAAGTACTTGAAGCAAGCTGCTGAAATGAAAAATGATGCTCGACTTTATCAACGTTGCGGACAAATTTTGTTGAAATTGGAAAAATGGAATCAAGCTATATCAATGTTAAAGAAGGCCTTAGCAAAAGGAAATTTAAAGCAGCCGCAACAGAGTTATTTATTAATGGGCATTGCTGCTTATAATGCTAATAAATTTAAAACTGCAAGCTGGGCCTTTACTCAAGCGGAAAAATATAAGGTAACTAAAAAACAGGCTAGGCTATGGATGCGGCAGCTGAATCAAAAAATGAATGGATTACAAAAGAGTTAAGAGCGAGTTTAAATTACCTCTGTAAACTATGTTATATGCCTTTCTTATGCGGGTTATATAACATAGTTTAATTGTTTTTGCTTTTTGGTGCGAGTTATATTAATCAGGCGTGAATCTTGCTTGATTTAACTATTTTAAATTGATTATTCAAATTACATGTCAGCAAGCCTGGATATAGAAGAATTATTTCACTCTCACCATCGAGAGTTGATAGGTCGATTGACTAAAATTGTTCATTGTGCTGATATTGCTGGGGAAATTGTCCAGGAAAGCTATCTTGTTTTAACTAAAACAGCTAAGTCACAAACCATACAGCAACCAAGAGGTTTTTTGTTTCGTGTAGCAACAAACCTAGCATTTGATTATTTAAAGCATAATAAAGTAGTTGTTAATCATGTAGAAAAGCATGGTGCAGACTATCCACAAGAAACGCACTCAACAGAACATGTTGTTGATCAGCAGCAAAGATTGGAAAATTTTAGAAAAATGCTTAATGAATTACCACCTCGTTGCCGTGATGTTTTTATTCTATATAAGGTTTATGGCAAGAGCTATAAAGAAATTGCTGCAGAATTAAATATTTCTCAAAGTGGTGTGGAAAAGCATATTATGAAAGGCTTAAAACACTTTCGAAAAAAAATAGTGTCAATTAACAACTGATTATTTTACAGTACTCGGTCGTCTTAGTATAAAGATTGTTAAAAACTGTAAATAGAAATAAAAAACCAGACACTATGCCATTTAAACAAGTAGAAAATGAACAAGATGGGTTGATTGCAGATCAGGCAATAGCCTGGTTTAGTCGATTACAATCAGAATCAGTTTCTGCAGAAGAAAAAATGCAGTTTCTAAAATGGAAGGGACAAAGTCTTTTGCATAAAAATGTTTATGACGAGATTTCTTTATTCTGGGATGACCCAGAGTTTAATCAAGTCTTGGCAGAGGCAACTTTGTCAAAAGAACTAAATAAGGGTAAAAAAACGGCTAGCTACCGATCTTATTGGTTATCAGGGGCAATGGCAGCTTGCTTAGCTTTATTTGTTGTTATATTTGACCCTCTCACTCATATTCAAGCTGATTATCAAACGGCTATTGGTGAACAACAGTCCATCAATTTATCTGATGGTTCCAGTGTTATGCTTAACACTAATTCAGCTTTAGCTATAGACTTTACTGACACTGAGCGACGAGTAAGACTATTAAAAGGTGAGGCATACTTTGCTGTAAATAGTGATAAAAACAAACCCTTTGTTATTGATAGCGGTGAAACTGTAACCCGTGTTTTAGGGACAAAATTTATTGTTAAAAACAATCCTGCTGGAGATAGAATAACGGTTGTAGAAGGGTTGGTGAAAGTCAGTAGTCTAGAATATGGTGAATTTGTACACTTACATCCCAAGCAACAAGTTATTAATTCTGGTTCAGGGTTAAAGAAAGTCGTTAGTATAAATATTAAAATGGAAACGGCCTGGTTAAGTAATCGATTGGTATTTAAAAACCAAGCTTTGTCAGAAGTCGTTAGTGAATTAGAAAACTATCTTCCAGGCATTGTGTTTATTACAGACAGCCAATTAAAGCAGTATAAAATTAATGCCCGTTTGGATATTTCAAATCCTGAAACTGCATTGAAGGCTTTGCAACATACATTACCTGTTACTATCACCCATATAAGCCCTTGGCTTACGGTTATTAGTAAAAAATCATAGCTAATTCATCATGTATTGACAAAAAAAGTTTAATAATAGGTGAGGAAAAATAAATCCCCAGTCGTCACCTGTATGAAGTTATAAAAAATCATTTAACAATTACAAAATCATCATGGGGATTTTTATCAGTGAAGTCAAAAAATAATGTCCGAGCTTGTACAAATACAATAAGTCATACAAAAATTTTAAGCCGCAGCGCAACTTATATTTTTGCTGCAGCTTTAAGTATGAACGTATTAGCTGAAGATACAGGCGTAAAACAATTTAATATCCCCGCACAATCATTGCAATCTGCACTTAATCAGTTTTCAGAAATTACAGATATGCAAATGAGCTACCCTTCAGTATTGGCCGAGGGTGTCAATGCTCCAAAAGTTTCTGGATCTTACACTAAAGAGCAAGCGTTAAAGAAATTATTGGAAGGTAGTGGTTTAGAGCCTAGAGTTATTAATAACACAGTGACTATTAAGCAGCCTGATAGCAGTGCTTTAACGGTAGATACTTTGTTAGCTGGTGCAGGAGAAAGAGAAGATGTAAGCCCTATCACCGCGAACATACCTTCTGATTATGAAGGGCCTGTTGAGCAGGAAGACTTGACTGTTAGTGGGCGGGCCCTTAATGGATATAGTGTTGTTAATGCCAGCTCAGCGACTAGAACAGATACACCCATTATGGAGTTGCCTCAATCAATACAGATGGTTCCTCGTAAACTACTTGATGATCAGCAAAGTATAACTGTTAGTGAAAGCTTGCGTAATGTGAGCGGTGTCGTACCCAGAAATACCTTGGTTTCGCCTAATAATGAGATCACACTTATTAGAGGTTTTGATAGTATACAAATGGTCGATGGTTTTTATCAAAACCTTAATAGCGGTGATCAGGGCAGCTTGGTCAATATCCAACAGATTGATGTGTTAAAAGGTGCAAATGCAACAATGTATAGTGGCGGAGGGGGCTCTCCTGTTGGTGGCGTGATTAATTTGGTGTCAAAACAACCAGAAAAAGAAGCATTTTACGAGGTAGGGATGAAAGGTGGTTCGTATGACTTTTATCAACCTTATGTGGATTTAAATCAGCCCATTAATGACAATATTTTGTTTCGAGTAACGGGTGAATATACCAATGCTGAAAGTCATATCGATACGATTGAAACAGAGCGCTATAATATCAATCCTACTTTAGTCTTTACCGATAATGATAAAACCACATTTACCGTACAAGGTAAATATTCAAGCTGGGAGCAGCAGGATTATCAAGGTTTACCAGCAACGGGTTCAGTTACTGGTTCATTTAATATTGACCCAGAACTCTATATTGGTCCCGATGATATAGAAGACAGCACCTCTGAGTTTTATGCTGTCTGGGGGACTTTAGAGCATGAGTTTAATGATGTTTGGTCAGTAACTGCTAAAGCGCGTTATGCCCATTCGGAAGTTGATCAGTTAGCGCAGATACTCATCGGTGGTGGAAGTGATTTTCTTGGTGCTGATGAGCCTTTATCCCCTGCTACTTTAGCTGTTGCACAATTCTTTGGACTTTATAATGGGTCTATGGAATCTGGCTGGGCTTTAGCAAATACTGAGTTATTTCAAGAGCAAGAGGAAGTTAATTTTCAAGTGTATACAACAGCAAAATTTGATGTTGGTCCCACACGTAATACTTTTATGATGGGTGTGGATTACACAGAGGAGGATGAAGATCAATTTATAGATTCCACAGGAGTTTTGGATTTGAGTTATGTGGATCTAACTAACCCTACATACCCAGCATATAAAAAACCAGGGCCGGGGGAAAGCGGTACAGCCGTCATCAAACAAACCACTGTAGGCGGATATGTGCAATTACAATCATCCTTTTATGAGCGTTTGCACGTATTAGCAGCTGTGCGTTGGGGAAATATTGAAACGCATTATGATGGAAACGACATTAGCTTAAGCACAGGGACCAATACCACCACTAGCTTAGAGACAAGTGAAACGCGATTTTTACCAAATGTTGGCGGTGTGCTGGACTTAACGGACGAAATTTCACTGTTTGCCAATTACAGTGAAGGCATGCGAGCTCAAGGATCAACACAGTTTTCTTCAGCGCCCGTAGCTGAATTGTCTTACCAAAAGGAAGTAGGTTTAAAAGTTAATTTGGCTGATCAGTTGACAGGCCAAGTGTCGGTTTATCAAATCGACAGGGAAAATGTCGCGGTAAGGGATCTAGGTGGTTTTGGTTCAGTCGCTAATGGCATGCAAAGATCTCAAGGTATCGAAACTAATATGGCTTGGCAAGCAACCGATGGTTTAAGTTTTTTAGCCAACTATAGCTACACCGATGCGCAATTTACAGCAGACTCCGATGTAGGTACAGGCACCATAAAAAAAGGCAATCAATTAGCCGGCGTACCCACCCATTCAGGTCGTTTTTGGACTAATTATGTCTTTCAACAGCCAGATCTGAAAGGGCTGAGTATTGGTGCGGGTATCTACACTCAATCGGCTGTTTATTTATCTAATCAGAATAAATATATGAGTGATAGCTATCACTCAGTTGATGCAACAGTGTCTTATGATATAGATCACTATCACTTTGGTGTTTCGGCAAAAAACTTAACTAACGAAGATTATTTCGATCGACTGAATTACTTTGGTACCAGAACAGCTCCTTCACAGGGGGCTTCAGTATATTTCACGGGTTCAGTACGGTTTTAATTGAACGCATTTAAGTCAGAGTCACAAACCATTCTTAACTAAGAATGGTTTGTGACTCGTATTTTATAAGAGGAATTTTATGAATCGTCGCCAGTTTACTAAATTTGCACTGCTTGCAGGTAGTTTAGCCCCCTATATTAATGTTGCTGAAGCCGTAGAAACTCTTGAGCAAAGAAAACTAAAAGCTAAAGCGGCTTCCGAACAAGCTCACAAGTCGTTTATGGAAAACAACAATATAAAAATGATGGGTAATGAAAAAATTGCCATGTTGTTGTACCCCGGGTTTTATGCAGCTGACTTAGTTAATCCGCAATTTATATTTAACTCTATGATGGGGGCTAAAATCTATCTTGTTTCTCCTACAGAGGATTTGACACCTGTTGAGGCGAGTGGAATTTCTATCGTACCCACTCATAAACAAAGCGAATGTCCAGATGATTTGGATATTTTATTTGTACCAGGCGGAGCAACTGGTACATTAAATGCCATGAAGAATGAACAATTCATTGATTTTATTAAAACCAAAGCCGCTACTGCTAAATATATAACCAGCGTATGTACTGGTAGTTTATTATTAGGTAAAGCTGGGTTATTAAAAGGTAAGTCTGCCACTTCTCATTGGTCAACTCTGGAACTAATTTCTAAATTTGGAGCAACACCTGTAAAAAAACGTGTGGTTTGGGATGGGAATACAGTTACAGGTGGTGGTGTAACAGCGGGAATTGACTTTGGGTTGGAAATTTTAGCTGCTTTACGCGGAAAAGAATATGCTGAAGCAATTCAACTACAGGCAGAGTATGATCCTGCACCACCTTTTGACTCAGGGTCACCAGAAAAAGCGAGTCCATTTGTTAGGGATAGTATTACTGGTATGTTTGCACCATTAATCGTCAATATGGAAGAAGAGATTGCATAAGAGTAATTAGGTCTTTCTTGTAAGCCAAAGATCGACTTAGATGTAGAGCGTACGCTTCTAATTGAAAAGAAGAGAGTTACCAGTTTTGTAAAATGTCTCAATCTTAAATCAAAGGAAACTCTCTAATGATTCATATTAACAGTCCAATTATTAAGCATAAAGCAGGTTTATTAAACTTAGCGGAATTTGGTCTTTAAGGGTCGTCGACCCTGTAAATAATTTCACATACCCAAAGCTCTTGAGCTAAACAGCAAGTAAGTCGTCTTCTGGAATTTCTAATTGCTTAAGCTGAGCTCACGAATCGAAACCAAGGGGTTACTTTTCAACGAAAAAAGTAACCTTATCTGATTGTTTTATATCAATTTAAGGTTATTTACAAATTGTACCAGTCGTCTCCTGTTACAAATGCAGATTTGAGTCCCCAAGCTAATACTTTCATTAACATGTCTTGAAAATAGTCGTTTTTGTCTTTTCTTCCGTTTTGGGTGGTTTTGCGGACCAAAAATAACTGATAAGTGCCATATATTGACTAAAAGGTTTATCCCGCATACTACTTAAGCTCCTCCCTTTAAGTTCAACGTGGAACGGCTTCATTGTATAAATCTCGCCCAGTAAAAAATCTCGGTTCAGAAAACGATTTACCTATCATGTGATATATAGACATCACTTCTCCTAAACGTCGAGAACTCTTCTAACCTAATTTTACAGCTGGGGGAGTATATGTCTATCGCTTGTTAAGCGTTATGTTCTTTTTTATGGTTTATAAATGGTTTTTTGTAAAATCGGAAATTTATAATTGGTAAATAACGGTATTAACTATAAGTAGGATATAATCGCCTATTGGTATACTTTGAGAGCAGTTTAAAGTGGAAGTAACAGAATATATGAATAAACTTGGTCAGCAAGCTAGAAAAGCTGGGCGAGAAATGAGTAAGGCAGATTCAGGTAAAAAGAATAAGGCTTTAATAGAAATTGCAGAGGCTTTGGCGAAAAATAAAGATGTTTTAGTCGCTGAAAACCAAAAGGATTTACTTGCTGGTAAAGAAAATGGTTTAGATTCGGCGTTGTTGGATAGGCTTGAATTAAGCCTTAGCGGTATCGATTCAATGATTGAAGGTTTGCATCAAGTTGCAGCACTTGCTGATCCTGTTGGAGAAATAACGGATCTTAGTTATAGACCCAGTGGCATTCAAGTTGGTCAAATGCGTGTACCGTTAGGTGTGATTGGTATTATTTATGAATCTCGCCCAAATGTAACTATTGATGCAGCTGCGCTTTGTTTAAAATCAGGTAATGCTTGTATTTTAAGAGGTGGTTCAGAGGCTATTCACTCAAATCAAGCAATAGCCGCGTGTATTTCCGAAGGATTACAGGCAGCAGGTTTGCCAGCAGAAGTCGTTCAGGTTGTAAAAACAACAGATCGTGCGGCTGTGGGTGAATTGATTACGATGGATAAGTATGTCGACGTTATTGTACCTCGTGGTGGTAAAGGCTTGATTGAAAGAATAAGTCAACAAGCCACCATTGCTGTTATTAAACATTTAGATGGTATTTGCCATGTTTATATTGATGGTAAAGCTGATGTAGAAAAAGCGGTTAATATTGCTTTTAATGCAAAAACACATCGTTATGGGGTTTGTAATGCAATGGAAACATTGTTGGTTGCAGAATCAATAGCTGCTGAAGTATTACCCTTATTGGCTAAGAAATATCTTGATGAAGGTGTTGAGTTAAGAGCTTGTCTTAAAACTTGTTCATTAATTCCCGAATGCTCTAGAGCAACTGATGAGGATTGGGATACCGAATACCTAGCGCCCGTTTTATCAATTAAAATTGTTGAAAATATGGACGAAGCAATTGATCATATTAATCAACATAGCTCTGGGCATACTGAATCAATCGTGACAGAAAACTATACTTTAGCCAGACGTTTTTTGCGTGAGGTGGACTCAAGCTCTGTTATGGTTAATGCATCTACCCGTTTTGCAGATGGCTTTGAGTACGGTTTAGGCGCAGAAATTGGAATTAGTACTGATAAGCTACATGCAAGAGGCCCGGTTGGTTTAAATGGTTTAACTACATTAAAGTATGTGGTGCTAGGTGATGGTCAAATCAGAGCATAAAACACAACATCGCGCTATACAAACCATAGTCTGGGATAAGGTATGGTCATAAATAAGCTAGTGTTGTGAAATAATGGAAGTGAGGCTTTAGCCTCGCCTGAATCGTACGAGGCTAAAGCCTCACTTCCAAAAGATAAGCTGTGGTTTATTAATAACCCTAAACACAATATATAATAGCCTTATATTAAGATTTCTAAAAGCTAGCTAATATAATGGAAGCTAGTATATTGAATTAAGCATAAATGAAGAGAGAGAAATGCAAACAAAAGATTTATTGAAAATGGTAGAAAGCGTTCTGGATGATCGCAAAGGACAGGAAATTACAGTATTGGATGTAATAGGAAAAACTAGTGTAACTGACTATATGGTTATTGTTACTGCAACCTCTCAGCGTCATGCTAAATCATTGGCTGATTATGTTTTGGTTGAAGTAAAAGAAAATGGGGTTAAACCTCTAGGGGTTGAAGGGCAACAAAGTTCTGATTGGGTATTATTAGATTTAGGCGATATTATTTTGCATGTGATGACGGCAGAAGCACGCGATTTCTACCAGTTAGAAAAATTATGGTCAATTGATAGGGTAGATGACTCTGAAGTTTTAGGCGAATAATTTAAGAAATGATTTGTTTAGTCGATAACTAATATAAGATTGATGGAGGTTGTTGGTGAATAAATTATTAAGGTTAATGTGGGTGGTGGTTAGCATGGCTTTGGTAGCATGTTCATCTCTCTCCATAAAGTCTGATGAAGATGCTGTAAAAGTCCCTGATAAAGTTATACAGGTAAAGGGTTCTAGTCGACTACAAAGACTAAGGCATTTGACACAAAAACAAAATCAGTTTGCACTTGAGCAAGCTGCCACCATTAATGCGTATAGAGCATTGGCAAAGCTACTTTATAATGAGCAATTAACTGATGATTTGTTAGTTGCTGATCAAGTCATTAAGGCAGAAGTATTTAGGGTTTATCTTGATTTGTATATGCGATATGCAAAAGTCATTGAATCTACAAATATTTATGATCAAAAAAATGTAAAATTATCTTTAACCTTAACTCCTCGATTTTATCACTGCCTTTCTACATCAGTAGAAAGGGTCTCAGCATGTCTGTATGAAGATGGCAAAATTCAGTACACTCGCATAGGGTACAAACATGCACCTGTATCTACTGTTAACGTAAGCTGTTCAGATTGCTCCTCTCAATTAAGTGTTTCAGGCTTTTCTAAACAAAAAAATGGGCTTGATAGTGCTCTGCTTAATATGGGAGGCTATGATCTGGAGTGGATTGGGCATACTGGCTCATCGGCTTTTATTCGTTATTTGTATTTAACAAATATAGTTTTTAATTAGTCGGTTTAAAAAATATAATGAAAATTATTGTTCAATTATTTATTGCAATAAACCTGGTTTTTATTCAGGGCTGTGCGGTGACTGAATCACCAGATACCTCTGAACCTGAAGTTGCAATAAGTTCGCGAGCAATTACTGTAGAAGGGCAAGCACCTATAAAAAAAGGTGCAAAATTATTGGCCAGAAAGCAGGCGTTTAGGTCAGCTATTAGAAATGTTTCAATTGAAGCTGGAAGTTTATATTCATCTGAAGCTATTTTAGGTAGCACCAAAGTTGTTGATGAATGGATTGTTGATAATACATATCATTTACAGGTGCTTGCAGTCTTGTCAGAAGGGCAAGTTTGTAATTCACCTTATCGAAAAAGAATAGTAGCTACTGGTTTTCCGGGTGTGGTTTCTGGCCAAATAAGTGCTAATGAAACTCAGGATTTATATAGTGGTATTCCAAGAGAAATGATGAATATTTTAATGGAATCGGGTGGTTTTATTGGAAAAAACGAAACCCATACTATTTTGTATTCTCGTCCCGATATGGCTCCAGAGATAATTGATGAATCAGGTTATCAAGATTCTATTGTTATACAAATGGCGCAAGAATACGGTGCGCAGTTTGTATTATCTGGTGTAATTAGAGACTTTGAGGTTGAATCGACAGAATATATTAGAGGGGCTGGTTTTTTTTCGCAGGCAAAGGCTATGATGCGAGACTTCGTGGCAAGACGAGGAGTCTCTATTGATGTATATGTGCATGATGGTTTAAGTGGGGCTTTACTTTTTCAGCATAGATACACTGATACCGTTGTAGGTGATGTTTGGATTCCTACTGGTTATACGGTGGGTAGTGAGCGTTTTAAAGCAACACCTTCAGGTCATAAGATCTCTAAATTAATTCAACTGGCGAGTAAAGATATAGGGCATTTGTTTTCTTGTTATCCTTTTTCGAGCACAGTGTTAAAAGTGGAAAATAATAAAGTCTATATTGCTGCTAATGCGCAGGATAAACTAAGGCCTGGAGATAACTTGGTGGTCTATGCTGTAAAACGTGGAGCTGCAATGCAGGCAAATGAATTAATTGGAGTTATTAACATTCAGGATGTTCAAGCTGGATTCTCAGTGGGAGAAATGGAGCTTACTTCAGATTTAAGAAAGATTAAGCCTGGTGATTTAGTTAAAAGTTGGTAAGTTTTAGGTGTTTGTAGGCGAAAGAGTGTGGTGCTTAAACAAGTTTTAAAAAAGCTATAAAATACTGGATATTGTCTTATGGGGTATAATTAAGTCAATATAGTTCTCATCATGAAGTATTGTTCAATCCATAATTACTATTAATAAATATATGTATAAAGATTATCAAGAATTTACTAAGTTGAATTTAAAGCTGGATATGTCTAGAGGCAAGCCATCACCGGAGCAACTGGATTTGGCGCTACCTTTGCTTAATGAAGCGGGTATATCTGATCAAATTAAAAGTAGTGGGACTGATTGTCGTAATTATGGTATTCAGCTTGGCTTGCCAGAAGTACGTGAGTTCTTTGCGTCATTGCTTGAAGTGCCAAAGAATCAAATAGTAGTTGATGGAAGTTCTAGTTTAGCTTTAATGCATGATGTAATTGCATTTGCATTGCTTTATGGTACTCCTGGTAACTCGTCTTGGAGAAGTGATAAGCCAATATCATTTCTTTGCCCCGTCCCTGGTTATGATCGACATTTCTCAATTTTGGAAGCTTTTGGCATCAAAATGATTAATGTGCCTTTGTTAGAAGATGGGCCAGATATGGATGTGGTTGAGTCTTTAGTTGCTAAAGATGATTCAATTAAAGGCATGTGGTGTGTACCAAAATATAGTAACCCAACGGGTGCTGTGTATTCTGAAGAAGTTGTTAATCGATTAGCTTCAATGAATGTAGCTGCAGATGATTTTAGAATATTTTGGGATGATGCATACCATTTTCATCATCTAACTGAAGAGCGCATTGCTATTCCAAATATCATAGATATTTGTCAGGCTGCAGGAAACTCAGATCGCGCTATTGTATTTGCTTCTACTTCCAAGATGACTTTTGCAGGTTCTGGTTTGGCAATGCTTGCTTCTTCAGTTGCAAATGTTGATTGGTGGCAAAAATGTGTATCTGTTCGTACTATTGGACCGGATAAGCTGAATCAGTTGCGTCATCTTCTTTTCTTTCAGAATTCAGTTAGTGTTGATAGCTTAATGGATCAGCATCGAGCAATCCTTAAACCTAAGTTTGATATTGTAGATTCTGTATTTGAAGAATATTTAGGAAAAATAGAAGGTGTTAGTTGGAGTAAGCCTTTAGGTGGCTACTTTATTGATTTAATAACTCCACCTGGTCTAGCAAAGCGTACTATAGAGCTTGCTAAGAATGCTGGAATTATTCTTACACCAGCAGGAGCTACATTTCCTTATGGTTTAGATCCTGAAGATAAACATATAAGAATTGCACCATCTTACCCAAGTCTTGAAGAAATTAAACTTGCAGCAGAAGGGGTTTCATTATCCTTGTTGCAAGCAATAGAAGAAAAATAACAGTTTAGGTATCACTTTTGCTGCCAGCTTATTTATGGCGCTGGGAATCCTGGTAAAAGTGTATTCTTTTGACTATGTCACCTTAGAAGTGGATTTTGTTAGCTCTTAAGTCCTCTCCTGCTGGAGAGGGTTTGGGTGAGGAGAAAACAAACAGTATGTAATTAAAATTTCTTTTTATCTCTTGCTGTATAAGAAAATATTAAAGAAGATAATTGTTTGAATTTCTCCTTACCTTCGCCCTCTCCATCAGGAAAGTCACTTTTACAAGTGACTTCAAGTTTTCAACACTTAACGATGACATAGCTATTTCTTTCACCTTGTTTTATCAGTCCTTAGAAAAATATTTTATTCATTTTTGGCTATATTTGTAGTTTTAATCTCCGAATAAGAACCAAGTATCTGGTGTGGTAAATATGCCTATAGGCATAATAAGTCGCTAGCTCTAGCGTATTAGAATCAAATTAAATAAATAGTGAAAAAACAATTTAAAATTCAAAGTCGATATCAGCCTGCAGGAGATCAGCCGACAGCAATCAAGCAATTGGTTGAAGGTTTGGGTGATGGTGAAGTGCATCAATCATTATTAGGAGTAACGGGTTCGGGTAAAACTTTTACTATTGCTAATGTGATTATGGAGACACAGCGTCCTGCGATGATCATGGCGCCAAACAAAACCTTAGCGGCTCAACTCTATGGGGAGATGAAAGAGTTTTTCCCTGAAAATAGCGTTGAATATTTTGTTTCTTATTACGATTATTACCAACCAGAAGCTTATGTGCCTGCATCTGATACCTTTATAGATAAAGATGCCTCCTTAAATGAGCATATTGAGCAAATGCGCTTATCTGCAACAAAAGCATTATTGGAGCGTAAAGATACCATTGTAGTTGCAACGGTCTCGGCGATTTATGGTTTAGGTGAGCCGGAGTCTTATTTTCAAATGGTATTGCATCTGGTCAAGGGCGATATTATTAAGCAGCGTGATTTGTTAAGGCGATTGGCAGAAATGCAGTACAGTCGTAATGATATAGACCTTAAGCGTGCAACGTACCGAGTCAGAGGTGATGTGATTGATGTATTCCCCGCGGAGTCTGATGAGCAAGCATTAAGAATTGAATTATTTGATGATGAAATTGAGCGCTTATCTTTATTTGATCCTTTAACAGGAGAGGTAACCCAGCGTTTGGCGCGATATACCATTTACCCAAAGACACATTATGTTACCCCTCGAGAAAAACTATTGGCAGCTATCGAGCTGATCAAAATTGAATTAGTTGAGAGGTTGGAGCAGTTAAGATCTAATAATAAATTGGTAGAAGCTCAACGACTAGAGCAAAGAACCCTGTTTGATATAGAAATGATTATAGAGGTCGGCTATTGTTCTGGAATTGAAAATTATTCTCGATACTTATCAGCAAGAGAAGATGGTGAGTCGCCGCCGACAATGTTTGATTATTTACCAGATGATGCCTTGCTGATTATTGATGAAAGTCATGTCACTGTTCCACAAATTGGAGCTATGTATAAAGGTGATAGGTCAAGAAAAGAAACTTTGGTTGAATATGGATTTAGGCTACCTTCTGCCTTAGATAATAGACCGTTAAGGTTTGATGAGTTTGAGTTGAAATCAGCACAGAGGATTTATGTTTCGGCCACCCCCGGCCCTTATGAAAAAGAACATGTAGATCAATTTGTAGAGCAGGTTGTTCGGCCTACTGGTTTGCTTGACCCTATCATTGAGGTGCGTCCAGCAACAACTCAAGTTGATGATTTGTTATCAGAGATTCATAAGAGAGAAAAGTTAAAAGAACGTGTTTTGGTAACAACATTAACCAAAAGAATGTCAGAAGATTTAACTGATTATTTAATGGAGCACGGTGTTAAGGTGCGTTATTTACATTCTGATATTGATACTGTGGAGAGAGTGGAAATTATCCGTGATTTACGTCTAGGTCAATTTGATGTTCTTGTGGGTATTAACTTATTACGAGAGGGGCTGGATATTCCAGAGGTATCTCTAGTCGCTATTTTAGATGCAGATAAAGAAGGTTTTTTGCGATCAGTAGTGTCATTAGTGCAAACCATAGGTCGAGCGGCTAGGAATCAAAATGGTAGAGCTATTCTTTATGGCGATAAAATAACCAAGTCTATGAAAAAGGCAATAGACGAAACTGATCGACGCCGTGAAAAACAGCATGAATATAATCAAGAAAGAGGGATAGTGCCAAAAACAGTTTTTAAGTCTGTTACTGATATTATGGAATTAGAAATTCCTGGTTCGGGGTTATCTATTAATAATGTTAATGCGAAAGTAGCTGAGTCAGCGGCTGAATATAAAGTGTTAACGCCAAAGCAATTGGCTAAAAAGTTAAAGCAGTTAGAAGCTAAAATGTATCAGCATGCTAAAGACCTTGAGTTTGAGGCGGCTGCGGCAATGAGAGACGAAATTAAATTATTGCAAGCAGAGATGATGGTTTAAGTGTATTTGAAGGTTATAAATTAAGTGCTTTAATGCTGGATACTTACAAATTTTACTATATTATAAATATTGTTCATAAAATATAGCAATAACGGGCTTGCATAAGGAAATAGTCTTGTTATAATAAACGGATTGAACACAAGACTTCAGGCGCGTAGCTCAGTTGGTTAGAGCACCACCTTGACATGGTGGGGGTCGGTAGTTCGAATCTACTCGCGCCTACCAAATTATAAAGCACCGCAACGCGGTGCTTTTTTTTTAGAAACTTTTTAAAGATATCATAATGCCCATAATTACTCTTCCTGATGGATCAAAGCGAGAATTTGATCAAGCTGTAACAATAATGGAAGTAGCAAAGTCAATTGGGTCTGGCTTAGCTAAAGCAACTTTAGCTGGGAAAGTAAATGACGAAGTGGTTGATGCAAGCTATCTTATAGAGCAAGATATCGACTTAACAATTATTACTGCAAAAGATGCTGAAGGTACTGATGTTATTAGGCACTCTACAGCACATTTGTTGGCTCAAGCAGTTAAACAGCTTTTCCCTGAAGCACAGGTAACTATTGGTCCAGTTATAGATAATGGATTCTTTTATGATTTTTCTTACGAACGTACTTTTACGCCAGAAGATTTAAAGGCGATTGAAAAGAAAATGCAGTTCCTGGTTTCTCAAAATATTGAAATCACTCGTTCAGTACTTTCTCGTGATGAAGCAGTTAGTTTTTTTAAAGGTTTAGGCGAAAATTATAAAGCAGAAATAATTGAATCTATCCCTTCTAACGAAGATCTTTCTTTGTATACGCAAGGTGAATTTACTGATTTGTGCCGTGGCCCACATGTGCCAAGTACAGGTAAATTAAAAGCATTCAAATTAATGAAGATTGCTGGTGCATATTGGCGTGGTAATTCTGATAATGAAATGCTACAGCGTATATACGGAACGGCATGGAGCGATAAAAAACAATTAAAAGATTATTTGTTTCGCTTGGAAGAAGCTGAAAAAAGAGATCATCGTAAATTAGCAAAATCTTTAGATTTATTTCACACCCAAGAAGAAGCGCCAGGCATGGTGTTTTGGCATGATAAAGGCTGGGCTATTTATCAGCAAGTAGAACAGTACATACGTAAAAAATTAGAAGTAAATGGTTATGGCGAGGTCAAAACACCTCAGTTAGTTGACCGTTCTTTGTGGGAAAAATCAGGCCACTGGGATAAGTTTGGTGACATGATCTTTACGACTCATTCTGAGCATCGTGATTACGCTATAAAGCCGATGAACTGTCCGTGCCATATTCAAATCTTTAATCAAGGCTTAAAGAGCTATAGAGATTTGCCAATCAGAATGGCTGAATTTGGGTCGTGTCATAGAAATGAGCCATCAGGAACGCTTCATGGTTTGATGAGGGTAAGAAATTTTGTGCAAGACGATGCACATATTTTCTGTACTGAAAATCAAATTCAAGATGAAGTTTCAACTTTTATCGATTTATTATTTGAAGTATATAAAGACTTTGGATTTGAAGACATTATAATCAAGTTATCTACACGCCCAGAAAAAAGAGTGGGTAGTGACGAAGATTGGGATAAATCTGAAAAAGCACTAGAAGTGGCTCTTAATAATAAAAATCTAGACTGGGAACTGCAACCTGGAGAAGGGGCTTTTTATGGTCCTAAAATTGAATTTTCATTGAAGGATTGTTTAGATCGTGTTTGGCAATGTGGCACAATTCAAGTTGATTTCTCAATGCCTGGCCGTTTAGATGCGACATATATTGCCGAAGATGGCTCTAAACAAGTGCCGGTTATGTTGCATAGAGCGGTATTAGGTTCTTTGGAGCGTTTTATAGGTATTTTGATTGAGCAATACTCTGGGACCTTCCCATTGTGGTTGGCTCCAGTGCAACTTACCGTGATAAATATTGCTAGCCGACACGAGGAATATTCCAAAAAAGTTAGGCAAGAATTAGAAAAACAAGGCTATAGAGTAAAAATAGACTTGAGAAATGAGAAGATAGGCTTTAAAATTCGCGAGCACTCAATGCAACGCGTTCCTTATCTTTTGATTATTGGTGACAAAGAATTAGAAGATCAAACGATTGCGGTTCGTTCGCAAAAGGGTGATGATCTAGGTAGTTTGCCATTGGCTGATTTAACTAGTATGTTAAATAAACAAATTGCAGACAAAAAATAATAATATTTTTGGAGAATAAAGCATCGCTTCTAAAAGAGATACCACACGCTTAAATAACGATATAACGGCAAGAAGAGTTCGTGTTGTTGCTGCTGATGGTGAAAAAGTAGGTGTAATAACATTAGCGGAAGCTAAGCAGCTTGCATTTGAAGCAAATATGGATCTGGTGGAAGTTTCACCTAATGCTGATCCTCCCGTCTGTAAAGTAATGGACTACGGCAAGTACCAGTTTGAACAAAACAAAAAGCAACAAGCCGCTAAAAAGAAACAAAAACAGATTCAGATCAAAGAGATTAAGTTTAGACCTGGAACTGAAGAGGGTGATTATCAAGTTAAATTGAGAAATCTAACCAAGTTTCTTGAAGAAGGTAATAAAACTAAAATTACCGTTCGATTCCGTGGCCGTGAAATGGCGCATAGAGAAATTGGCATGGACTTGCTAAAGCGAGTTGAAAAAGATTTGACAGAATTGGCTGTAGTTGAGCAATTCCCCAAGTTTGAAGGTCGTCAAATGGTTATGGTTATGGCGCCTAGAAAAAAGAAATAAAGTTAAAAAATAGGTTTTTAACAAAACCTTACAACTTAGGGAAGGAGTTGTTAAATGCATCATTTGATGCGACTCATTCGATCGGGCCATGCATTTTGCCTTATCGGGTTTGAATCTCAAGGATGTTTTAATTATTTATTGGAGAAAACAAATGCCTAAAATGAAAACCCATAGTGGTACTGCTAAACGGTTTAAAAAAACCAAAAGTGGTTTTAAATGTGGTCAAGCTCACCGTCGTCATATTTTGACTAAAAAAACGACTAAGCGTAAAAGACAGTTGCGTAAAGCAGCCAGTATTCATCCTTCAGATGTGCCAATGGTTGCACGTTTGTTACCTTACGCATAATCAATTTAGGAAAGAATCATGGCTAGAGTAAAACGTGGCGTAACTGCCAGAGCAAGACATAAAAAAGTTTTAAAGCAAGCGAAAGGATATTACGGTGCACGTAGTAGAGTTTATCGCGTTGCTAAACAAGCGGTAATTAAAGCAGGTCAATATGCTTACCGTGACCGTAAACAAAAGAAACGTCAATTCCGTGCTTTATGGATTGTCCGTATTAATGCTGCAGCTCGTTTATGTGGTATGTCATACAGTCGTTTCATCAACGGTTTAACAAAAGCTAATGTAGCGATTGACCGTAAAGTATTAGCTGATATCGCAGTACGTGATATGGATGCTTTTGCTAAAATCGCTGAGATTGCTAAAGCAAATCAAAGCAAACCTTCTTAAAAAGGTAAAGCGTATTGATTGATCAATACGCTTTGTTGATTCTCTCTTGTTTTTATTTAAAGCAAGAGAGAGTTCAATTCCCCCTATTTATATAGAATAAGTTTAAATTTAGTGTTGCGAACTTATCGCAGTATTTGAAAATATCAAATATACTATTTCCGACTTTTCTATTCCTATCCAATACTACATATAGTGAGCTGAGCAGTGTCGGCCAATCTTGAAGAAATTCTATCGCAAGGCATGCAAGCCCTTGCAGAATCAACAGACCTTACTCAATTAGATCAAGTCAGAGTTTCCTATCTGGGAAAAAAGGGTGCATTTACCCTACAGATGAAGGAACTGGGTAAGCTAGATCCTGATCAACGTCGTTCTGTCGGTCAAGTTATCAATAAAGCTAAAGGTGAATTCCAGCAGAAGTTGGAAGAAACAAAAACAGCAATGCAACAAGCTGCTTTAGATGAAAGGTTAGCAAGTGAGTCAGTGGATGTTACTTTGCCTGGGCGAGGTCAATCCGTTGCAGGTCTTCATCCTGTCACTATTACCTTACGAAGAATTTCAAAAATCTTTGCTAGCGTAGGCTTTAACGTTGTTGAAGGCCCTGAAATTGAAGATGACTATCATAATTTTGAAGCATTAAACATTCCAGCGCATCATCCAGCAAGAGCAATGCATGATACTTTTTACTTTGATCCACATACAGTATTAAGAACGCATACATCACCTGTACAGATTCGTGCGATGGAAGCTAATAAGCCTCCTTTAAAAGTGATTGCACCAGGTCGAGTTTATAGATGTGATTCAGATGTGACTCATACACCAATGTTTCATCAGGTCGAAGGTTTTTTAGTTGATTCTGATGTTAGTTTTGCTGATTTAAAGGGTGTGGTTTACGAATTTTTACGCGCTTTCTTCGAGAAAGATATTGAAGTACGTTTTAGACCTTCTTATTTCCCATTTACAGAACCTTCAGCAGAAGTAGATATTGAATGTGTGATGTGTGATGGTAAAGGCTGTCGTGTCTGTGGACATACAGGATGGCTAGAAGTAATGGGTTGTGGAATGATTCACCCTGAAGTATTTAAGTCTGTCGATATCAATAGTGATGAATTTACAGGATTTGCTTTTGGAATGGGCGTGGAGCGTTTAGCGATGCTACGTTACGGAATTAATGATTTAAGAATGTTCTTTGAGAATGATCTTAAATTTTTAGAACAATTTAATTAAGGCGAGATTGAATCATGCAAATAAGTGAAGCTTGGTTAAGAGAGCTAGTCAATCCACCTGTAGCAACTGAAGAGCTTGTAGAGCAGCTAACAATGGCTGGTTTAGAAGTTGATTCTGTAGAGTCTGCTGCAGCCGAATTTTCGGGTGTCGTTGTCGGTGAAGTTGTTTCTATGGAGCAGCATTCTAATGCTGACAAATTAAGGGTATGTCAGGTTGCTGTTGGAGAAGCAGAGCCATTACAAATTGTATGTGGTGCGAGCAATGTAAGAGTAGGGCTAAAGATTCCTGCTGCATTAGTTGGTGCTGTTTTACCTGGCAATTTTAAAATTAAAAAATCAAAACTACGTGGCGAATTATCGCTGGGTATGCTGTGTTCAGAAAAAGAATTAGGTCTTGCTGCTGATGCAGATGGCTTGATGGAATTATTTGAAGATGCCCCCGTTGGTACAGATATCAGAGAATATTTTTCTTTAGATGACAAAATTATAGAATTAGATTTAACACCGAACCGTGCAGATTGTTTAAGTGTGGAAGGTGTAGCTAGAGAAATTGCTGTATTAAATGAAATGGAATGGTCAGCCGTTGAGGTTTCTGCTGTTGAAATAACACATGATGCAGTGGTTAATGTCTCTGTAGAAGAAACAGAAGCATGTCCAAGATATTTAGGACGTTTAATTAAAAATGTAGACGTTAAAGCACAAACACCTTTATGGATGCAAGAAAGTTTAAGGCGTTCTGGGATTAGAAGCTTAGGTCCTATCGTTGATGTGACAAATTATGTGTTACTAGAGCTAGGTCAACCATTACATGCTTTTGATGCTGAAAAATTAACAGGTGCTATTACAGTACGTGTTGGTAAGAAAGGTGAAGAATTAGCTTTGTTGAATGACCAAACCATTAAATTAGATGGTGAAGCTTTAGTTATTGCTGATGAAAAACAAGCATTAGCTTTAGCGGGTGTTATGGGTGGAGAAGCAACATCTGTTACAGATGAAACTAAAGATATTTTCTTAGAATGTGCTTTCTTTACACCGATTGCTATAGCAGGAAAAGCGCGTAACTTTGGATTGCATACAGATTCATCTCATCGTTTTGAGCGTGGTGTAGATTTTAGCTTGCAGGAAAGAGCGATTGAACGTGCAACACAACTTATTGTTGAAATTACCGATGGTAATGTTGGGCCGATCACAGAAGTGACTACAACAGCAACTTTACCTTCTAGAAAAGCGGTAACACTTAGACAAAACCGTATAGAGAAGGTTTTAGGGATCAGCATGGAAAATGCTGAAGTAACTAAAATCTTCGAAGGCTTAGGAATGCAAGTTGAAGTGCAAGCTGAAGGTTGGGATATTACCCCTCCAGGTTGTCGTTTTGATATTGAAATTGAAGCTGATTTATTAGAAGAAGTTGGACGTATTTACGGTTACAACAATTTACCTAATAGCAGTTTATTGATGCGTTCTGAATTGGGTAAAGCTGAAGAGGCTGTACTTCCTATTTCAAGAGCAGAAGATTTATTAGTTGATAGAGGTTTTCAGGAAGCGATTACTTATAGTTTTGTTGATGAAGAAATTCAGAAAACGATAGCACCTGATGATGAATTCATTCGTTTACAAAATCCAATTTCATCTGAACTCTCTGTTATGCGCACGACATTATGGTGTGGATTGCTGAATGCAGCTTTATATAATACTAAGCGTCAACAAAGTAGAGTTAGATTGTTTGAAACGGGACTTCGTTTTATCAAACAAGATGGCGAGACCGTGCAACAAAAAATGTTGTCTGGCCTAGTGCTAGGTGATGTGAATACAGAGCAATGGTCGGCAAAAAGTAGAAAGGTTGACTTTTTTGATTTAAAAGGTGATTTAGAAGCATTGTTTCATTTAAGTGATTGTGAAGCACGATTTACAAGTACAAAACATCCTTCTTTGCATCCTGGTCAATCAGCCGAAATTTTAAATGCTGATGGTGAATTAATTGGCTTGATGGGAATGTTGCATCCTACGCTAGAAAAGAAACTTGGTTTTGAAACACCTGTATTTTTATTTGAATTAGTGCAGGAATTAGTATTTAAAAAAGTATTACCAAAGTTTGAGGTGCTTTCAAAGTTTCCTTCAGTACGAAGAGATATGGCATTATTAGTTGAAGA
>CAJVYL010000002.1 GCA_913009265.1 uncultured Methylococcales bacterium | reverse complement strand
TCAGCAAATAATTTTCTGATCATTCTTTCCATCGTATCCATGATTTTATCTTCATTCATGAATGATGTTTCAATATCTATCTGAGTAAACTCTGGTTGTCTATCCGCACGTAAATCTTCATCACGGAAACAACGCACAATTTGATAATACTTATCCATACCCGCAATCATTAACAGCTGTTTATACAGTTGTGGTGACTGAGGTAATGCAAAGAAAGAGTTCTCATGAGTACGGCTAGGGACAATATAGTCTCGCGCCCCTTCAGGAGTAGCTTTAGTTAGAATGGGTGTTTCAATTTCAAAATAATCTTCATCATCAAGAAAGTTACGTAAATTACGTGTTACATCTCTACGCACACGCATATTTTTTTGCATTTCAGTACGACGCAAATCAATATAACGGTAACGCAAACGCATTTCTTCGTTAACTTCTATATCACTTTCAATAGGGAAAGGTGGAGTATCCGATTCATTTAATACTTCAATATGACTGACCAAAATTTCAATTTCGCCCGTTTTCATATTTGGGTTAACAGTACCTTCTAAACGATCTCTTACTACACCTTCTACTCTTAAGACATATTCACTACGCACGCTTTCTGCAATTGCAAAGGTCTCTGCTGAATCAGGGTTAAAAACCACCTGAACCAAACCTTCACGATCTCTAAGGTCAATAAAAATAACCCCACCGTGATCCCTACGACGATGAACCCATCCACATAATGCTACGGTTTCACCTAAATATTTTTTTGTTACTTCTCCGCACTTGTGCGTACGCATATTAATTCTCTATTAAATTGAATATTATTAAAATATAGGAAAAGCAGGGGGAAACCGCACTCAACCTTTAAAGCTTAATTTATAAAACCTAAGAAAAGCGCTCTATAAAATTATTTTTAGTGTTTATGACCACAGCCACCACTACCACAGCTGCCTCCACTAGGCTTAGCAGATGCTTCTGCCCCACTCTTCTTAGAACCACCTTTAAAATCTGTTTCGTACCAACCATTGCCTTTTAATCTAAAGCCAGCAGCTGAAATTTTTTTCTTTAATTCCGGTTCACTACATGCAGGACAAGTAACTAAAGGCTCTGCACTCATTTTTTGTAAAGCTTCATGCTCGTTTCCACAAGCCTGACACTGGTATTCATATATAGGCACAAGGCACTCCAAAAAAACAAAATATCTTTAGAAATAAGGACTCGAATACGATTTTTCAAGTACTATTCACAGAATAACCGACTATTCTAATAGAAAAATACAAACACTATGAATAAATTAACACTCATTCGACCAGATGACTGGCATTTACATGTTAGAAATGGCGATATTCTTAAAACAGTCATCGCTCATACGGCTAATCAATTTGCTCGCGCAATTATTATGCCCAATCTAAATCCGCCAGTACTAACCGTTGATCAAGCTTTAGTTTATCGTCAAGAGATATTGCAAGCACTTCCCGCTGATTCTAGCTTTAACCCATTAATGACACTTTATCTCACCAGTGATTTAACCCAGGATGAAGTAAAAAAAGCGGCTGAATCAGAGTTTATTCATGCCATAAAATTATACCCTGCTGGTGCTACAACTAATTCTGATTCAGGTGTTAGTGATTTAAAAGGTATATACCCTATTTTAGAAACAATGGAACAAGTTGATTTGCCTTTGTTAATCCATGGCGAAGTAACTAATCCAGATTGTGATATTTTTGATCGAGAAAAAGTTTTTATCGAGTCCAGCTTAAATGATATTGTTAAAAACTTTCCTGATCTTCGTATTGTCGTTGAACATGTCACCACTAAAGAAGCTGTAGATTTTGTTTTAGCCGCATCGAGTAAAGTCGCAGCTACCATTACGCCACAACATTTAATGTTTAACCGTAATGCCATTTTAGCTGGTGGCATTCGTCCACATCATTATTGTTTACCTATTATAAAACGTGAACATCATAGACAAGCATTACTTGAAGCTGCTACAAGTGGAAACCCTAAGTTTTTCTTAGGTACTGACAGTGCGCCTCACTTAACGGGTGCTAAAGAAAGTAGCTGTGGTTGCGCTGGTTGTTACAGTGCCTATGCCGCAATAGAACTCTATACTGAAGTATTTGACCAAGCAGGCGCATTAGATAAACTTGAAGGCTTTGCTAGTTTCTTTGGTGCTGATTTTTATAATTTACCCAGAAACTCTAAATCAATAACCTTACAACAACAAACTTGGACTGTACCAGCAACTTATCAAGTAAATGATAAGACAATTACCCCCCTTAAAGCTGGCGAGGACTTAAGCTGGAAGTTATTGGGTTAATCGGTGCCTTTCTTAATACCATAAATTTTGACAGCTAATCATTCCAACTTTTATCTGGGGTTATCTAAAGTAGAGACAAGGCATGCCTTGTCTCTACAACCCTAAATAATACCGCCCGAGTTTACTTGTCATATTTTATATATTTAAACCTAGGGTCATCAGGCGTTCCTACTAAAGCACCTCCTTCATTACTAGGTTTCCACATAACAACTTCTTCAATTTTATAAGCTAACTCAAAATCTTTATTGGTAATACCTTTTGCTGCATGATTCATTAATTTCACAATCACAAAAGCATAGGAAACTGTTAAATCAGGGTGATGAAAAGCCACTTCAGCAAGGTGTCCAACTGTATTAACAACCATCAATGTGCCTTTCCAGCCACTGGTTTTATACTTACGTCGAATCCAGCCTTTTTCCAAATACCAATGAGGTAATTCTTCTTTTAGGCGTTGCTCAATTTCTTGATCACTGTATGTATCTTCATGTGTTTTCTCCCTCCAACTCATATCAATTCCCCTTATACAAATATTTCCATGTCTTTTTATTTACTTTAATCTATCAGCAGTTCGCAATAACTCATCGACTGTAGCTTTAAGCATACCCGCTTGTTTCTCATCAATTAGCTCTTCTTCTGAATTAAAGGCCTTAAAACCTGAACCAATTGCAACTTGAGAAGGAACAACTGTAACACCAATATTCCCCAATAACATACGTAATGAAACAAGGCCTCGTAAACCACCCAATGCACCCGGAGAAATCGCAGCTATAGCAGCAACTTTTCCTTTATAAGCAGATAAAGGTACTTCATTTTCTTCATGTGCTCGGGATAGCCAATCAATGGTATTTTTTAATAACGGAGAAAAAGAGCTATTGTATTCAGGTGAAGCTATAAAAAAACCATCATGTGCAATAAAAATTTTCTTTAGCTGCTTAGCTGCCTCAGGAAGGCCATGCTCTACTTCTAAGTCACCATTATATAAAGGCAACTCATAATCGTTTAGGTCAACAAAAGTAATTTCAGCGCCTGCCTCTTCCGCTATATTAGCCGCTAACTTTGCTAACCTCTTATTAAGAGATTGTTTCCTAACACTAGCTGCTAAAAATAAAATCTTTGCCATTATTCTTTCCTTTTAAAATAAAAAACATTTATCCTACACAATAACAAACAACACATTATTAGTTGTTGCAGTAAAACCTTATAAAGTCACACCAATTAAAGTCACTTTATAAACAATCAATGACTTATACACATTTTGTGCAAGTAACTAAATTTGTCAAACATTTGAACAAAATAAAATACAGCCAATACCATTGACAAACATAAGCCATTGAATTAAATACAGTCTTTGTCACTGTATAAAAACTGATCAATTTAATTCAACAGCTATCTATTAAAGGGGTTGAGTGAGATATTGAGAACTTACTCACAGAGTTATCCACAGCCATTGTGTATAAAATAATAATCTCTTTTCCAATAAGTACTTAGCTAATTATTTAAGATTTAACCTTCAAAAACTGGGGGAATTCTTATACTTTTTTTATTTTATTATATGCTCCCACATGTTTATGGATTGTTTCATAATAATGTCACAATAAAGTGTTTTACGGCTTTAAATTCTCTGTATAAAAAAATAGAACGCTATTGAAAGATTACATATATTACTAACTTACTTAATAGAGATATCCTTAAACCGCTTTTGCCAATTTCCATTATGCTGAACCTCACATGCTTCTTCCGTATCGAATAAAACATGACTCTTTATATCGTTGAATCTGATATTTATCTGCTTAAGTTCATTTTTTATTAAACTAACAATAACTAAATTTTGGCTTTCTTGTTGAGCTTGTTCAAGTTCAGTCTTAGTATCAAATATGCAGATGATCAATAGACTCTCTGGAAACTGATTGTAATTAACTAAATGCGTAAGCCATTGAAAGCCATCTACTTGAGACTTTGCTGTTTCGCAAGCATTAGTCAATACCTTGCATATTTGATTATCTAATTTTTTATCTGTTTTTTTCATTCAGCTTATTTAGTATTTCATGGCTATATACAAACCACAGATTATAAGTTCGTCTGTTCTTCCTTCTTCTGCTGAGGCTGGAGAAAGCTAGGATGATGGGTTAAAATCAAGTCAACATATTACCCAAGCTGACAGTTATTTCGACCATTATTTTTAGCTATATACATCGCCTTATCTGCACGTACAATAAGCTCATTTATATTTTCTGTACCTTGGTTAAGATAGCTAACACCAATACTTGCAGTAACCTTTTTATCTACATTTTGTATTTCAATTTCACTAATCGTCTGGCGTAGTCGTTCAGCAAATATCATTGCACCCTTTTTATCAGTATCTTCAAGCAATACTACAAACTCTTCACCACCAAATCTTGCTGCTAAATCAATTTCTCTACAAACGTTTTTAATACAATTTGCAAGCGCAACGATAACTTCATCACCAATAGCATGCCCAAAAGAATCATTAAACACTTTAAAATAATCAATATCTAACACTAATACCGACATATCGTGCTTATGTCGTTTAGAGCTATTAAAGATATGATTAGATTCCGTATAAAAAGCGCGTCGATTCATTAATTCAGTTAATGAATCAATTCCAGCAAGTCGTTTAAGCTCTTGAGTCCTATCTTCTACTTTTTTCTCTAAAGACACATTCAACTCTTTTAACTCAATTTGTACGACAGAAAAATGATGTAAAGAAACAACAACGAGTGTGAATGAAAATAACAGTAGTCCCAAGGCGATAGGCATACGGGTCCAGGGTAAAATATTATGCGCAACGCCCATATCAATCAAAAGAAAAAGACTAAATACAGCAAAGCTAAAAATCATTATTTTAACGTCTTTCTCAACGACTTTATATTCTATAAGTGCAATCATAAATAAAACAATCAAACTTACCATTAGCAATAAATCAAACATCAAATACATAGTCGATAATTCAACAAAACCAGCAATTGAACCACCAATAGCAAGGACTAAAAATACAACATGAAACTTCCAAATTGCTTGAATAAGCTTTGTAAATCGCCATTGATACCAAGACTTAAATAAAAGAGCCATGATAATGGGTAGAACAAAATATGTTGTTGCGGCAATATGATCCCAAACTAAAGGAGCATTAAACAGAAGTTGCTTTGCCTGACTTTGAGCAAACAACATAACACTAGATGATAGGGTAAAAAAGAAAATCAAAAAATATGTTTGGCGATTTGTATTAAAAAAAGCAAAAATTAATGCTAATAATGAAATCAATAAAGATAAACCACTAACTACAATATCTTTTAAGGAATTATTTAAGATATATAGAATTTGATCTATGCGTTCCATCAGCTTAACTTCGCCCCATAAACCAATATCGCTTGCTGAGGAAAACACCCTAAAATAGATTTCTTTGCCTGCAAAATCATTAGGTAGGCTAATCATATGCCACGGCCAGCCTTCAAACCGCCCTTGCCCATATTTATCAAAAGAACCATACTGATAAATTTTACGACCCTCAATATAGACCTCTGTAATTAAATCTACACTAAAAATATATATAACAGGATCACGCCAAATGTTATTTGGCAGTGTTGTTCGATACCAAACATTTTTTTGGCCATAACGATTGGGTGGATTAGATGGAAAATCAATATTCTTCCATCCTGTTTGATCAGAGTTTTTAATAGTCCACTCAGGAACCCCATCACTATTAAATGAAGAGTCACCCCAATGATATTGCCAACCCTTATCTAAACTTTTAGCTTCTCCATAAGCTTGAGCATTGCTAGAGGATAGAATTAGAACTAAGACTGGCAATATGGATAATAAAAGCGTTTGCTGAAAATTATAGATGAACTTTAAACTAATCAACAAAACTCTTTTGATGCCATTAAAAGTTAACAAGAGTAACTCCTTACTGAAACTGAGTTGAAAGCTTAGTTGAAAAACCTATAGCCTACAAATACAGTCTTCTTTATTGATAAGGGGTTGCCTGCTTTCTCATCATTTTAGGAATAACAGAATAAGACACTAATTCAGGTCTTTTCTATCCTCAGCCCATTCATCTGATAATGTCCTGAATGATGATATACAGTTTTTAAGGGGAGTAGTATTTAGATTCTTTAACCAGTAATTAAAATAATATTTTAATTACTGGTTATTCTTTTCTAATCAAAAAAGTTGTTATCTTTAAATTATGAACTAATAAATCAATTTAAAGATACAGATTCAGGCTTAGCATCACCTGTGTCATTTGTCTCTAATAAAAGACTAGTGTCTGGCCCCATAGGTACTGAGAAATCAGTTGAAGAAATAGTATTTTGGCTAAGAATATCAACAACACGTAAAGAAACATAAGCTGTTCTACTACCAGCAGCAAAAACCCCAACAACTATCGCTGAAGCTTGATGCTTATTCAGCGACTGAAGTGCTTCATCGGTTAAATGTAGCATGCCACCTTTATCTTCAACAAAAAACTTTGTTGGCATTTCCATACGTTTTATACGATAGCCAGAATTGTTAAATGCTGAAGCCATTTGACCTGAAACAATACGACCAAATGCAGATGTTTGTTCTAAGTCATTAACATTTACCAAAGTACTAACAACAATAAGCGATCCCTTTGGAATAGGTTGGCTTACTTCTTCCAAAAGTCTATCTACTGAATCATAACTGACCTCAACCAGATCAACATCTTCAACAGGTCTATAATAATGACTTGTACAACCACTCAGAATTGTAGTGATAAAGATTAAGATAAACACTGCCATTTTGTTATACATATTTTTCTCCTTTAAACATTTTATAGTGTAATTTTACGATGCTACTTATGCTTTAGATCCCTCAAGAAATAAGGAACATTTCACGATACAATCAATAATATTAGCTTGTTATCTTCACTCTGGCAAGAAATAGACGGGGAGTGCTAGTTAGCATTTAACATAGCTTGCTTAATAAAAGCAGAAGTAACCGTGTCCATAGTAGAGATATGATTAACATACCATTCAGGCCAAACAACAGAAACGTAAGCTTTTAATTCATTTAAATCTTGTGTACTTTTCCATGTTTGTATAATTAATTCCAGACCTTTTAAGGCTTCAATATGTTCACCTTGATGACAATGAATAGCTGGAAACCCATATTTTTCCATCATCATATTCTCTCTATCAAAATGAGCCTTAGTATGTTCTAACCACTGCGCACATAAAACAGAAACCTCATTTTTATTGCCTGCAACAATTGCAGCATGTACGTTATTTACAATATTTAACTCATCTTTATGCACACCATTCATTGCATCCATAGCAACTTGAGGTATGTTTTCGTATTCTAATACATTGTTATTATTCATTCCGTTCGCCCAATATAAATTATGCTAATATCAAATTCAGTTACCTTCCATCATCTTTTGAAATTCAGATTCAGAAATAATGTCTTTATTATCTTCTACTCGATCCAGATAAACCAGCCCGTTTAAATGATCATATTCATGCTGAAAAATACGAGCAACAAAATCTTCAGCAATTAATTTTTTCTTTTTACCTTGCTCATCTAGGTAACTAATATCAATTTTTGTATATCTAGGGACTAATGCCCTAATCCCAGGAACACTTAAACAGCCTTCCCAATCTGTCTTTATATCATTAGATATAACTTTAAAACTAGGATTAATCATAACCACAGCTTCCATTTCAGGCGCTAGAGGATATCGCCTAGAAGGTCGGGAAGCGATAATAACAATACATACGGACTCAAATATCTGTGGAGCTGCTAAACCTACACCGTTTGAATTTGATAATTCAGAACGCATAGTATTTATTATCGTAGAAATTTTAAGGGAATTAATATCTTCCACTGTTTCAGCATGCAGTCTCAATACTGGGTCGCCTAATTGTGCAAACCCCACTACCTTTTGGTTTTTTTTCATCTATAATCAATTCTAATAACAAACTAAAGCTCAATTAAATAAAGATACTACATCATGGAAAATAATAAGGCTCATATTTTAATAGTTGATGATGAAGAGTTAAACTTAGAAATTATTACTGAATACCTATCTGAAGACTATCAAACAAGTACTGCAACAGACGGTGCTATTGCATGGGCAATGCTCGAAAAAGACCCGGAAATCTACGATGTTATTCTTCTTGATAGAATGATGCCCAATATGAGTGGTATGGAAGTTTTAGAAAAACTAAAACAACATCCTATTTTGCAACATCGCCCTATAATTTTTCAAACAGCCAAAGCGAGTGTGGCTGATATTGCTGAGGGATTAAATGCAGGTGCTTTTTATTATTTAACAAAACCATTTAATGAAGAGGTTTTATTATCAGTTGTTAAAACAGCCGTTAATGACAGTCTACGTTATAAAGCAATTCAGCAATCTCTTGAGCAAACAAAACTCACCATGGGAATGCTTAATTTAGCTGTATTTGAATATAAAACCCTCGATGAAGCACGTTCAATTGCATCCTTAGTATCAAATGCTTGTCCCCAACCTGAAAAGATAGTGATGGGACTCACTGAGTTGATGGTTAATGCTATTGAACATGGTAACTTGGGAATTACTTATGATGAAAAATCAGCACTTAATGAAAAAGGAACCTGGGTTGAAGAAATTTCTGCACGCTTATTACTCAAACAAAATAAAGACAAGATAGCCACTCTAAATTTTCAACGCCTAAAAAATAAAATTGAAATCATTATTACTGATCAAGGTGAAGGTTTTGACTGGGAAACATATATGGACTTTGATCCTAATCGGGTAATGGACTCACATGGTAGAGGTATTGCTATTGCAAACAAATTAAGTTTTTCCTTAGTTGAATACAGAGGAAAAGGTAATGAAGTACGCGCTCAACTTACTTTGGATTAATATTTTATTCTAAAATGAAGTCAATAAACACACCTGAATCAACAGAAATTACTCAAGTAATTCAAGATCTAAACACTTTAAAAAAACAAAACACCGAACTCTCTCAGGCTGGTAATAAACTAATAACAGCACAAGCAAAACTACAATCGCTACTTCATAATGCCTCAGATGGCATTATTACATTCGCTCCAGATGGCAAAGTTGAATCATTCAATATAGCCGCTCAGCATATATTTGGTTATAGTGAAAGCGAGGTTATCACCCGTAAAATCCCTGACTTAATACCCTGCCCTGACTGGGTTGATGGTAATGTTGGCGCCTATATCAATTACTTTATATCTTCTCGCGCTTCAACAGATATTCCATTATCTGGAAAACATAGAATGGGGTTTGATATTTTATTGTATGTTTCAACAGGCCAAGCTAGTAATGAAAACATAGTCCTTTTTGATGATTCCATTGAAGAAGACCCTTTCGCCGAAGATATAACAGATAATCCAGAAAATGACGTTATTGTTTGTTTTTTTCGGGATGTCACACTAAATAAAAAACTCGAAAAGGAACTTGAAGACCATAAACACGCCCTAGAGCTTGCTACTGGCGTAATTATGAGAGATAAAGATTTTCGTGTTATAGATATCAACAATCACTTTTGTCGTATGCTTGAAAGAAAGCGTATTGAGTTTATTGGTGAGCTATCCATTCAAGCAGAAATTAATGACAGTTCGGATAATAAATTACTATTACAACAACAAAAGCAATTTTTAGCTCAAGGTGTACCTTGGGTTGGAGAGACTTGCTACTTAAACAAACAGGGTGAAAAAGCATGGTTTACTGAAAGCATCACCCCTTTTCTTGATGAACACGGAATACCTTATCAATATTTAAGTATTCTAATTAACATATCAGAAAAAAAACAATATGAAAGTCAATTAGAGCAACATAGAGATCATTTACAAGACTTGGTTGATGAGCAAATAACAGATTTAAAACAAGCAAGAAATGCAGCTGAAATTGCAAATATTGCCAAAAGTGAGTTTTTGGCCAATATGTCGCATGAACTTAGAACACCTATGCATGCAATTATTAGCTTTACTCATTTATGCCTAAAGCAATTTAAATCACAGCCCTTAAATGATCAGAGCACTGCTAAACTACATAAATTTTTAAGCAATATCGAAACCAGTAGTCAGCGCTTATTATCCTTATTAAATGCCTTACTTGATTTATCAAAACTTGAATCAGGAAAGGTAGAGTTAAACATTCAAAAGAATGATCTGTTTTTACTCAGCCAGCAAATTTATAATGAATATTCAGCCAAAATCAAAGAAAAAAATATTAATTTCGAACTAAATCAAGCAAAAAACTCAGCAATCATTTCTTGTGATAAAGACAAAATACTTCAGGTTTTAAGTAATTTACTTGCTAATGCCATTAATTATTCACCAGAAAACAAGAAAATCACAATTAATATTGAAAACTCAGATAGCATTATAGGAAAAAGAGCTACTGACACCAAAAAGACTACTGGAATTTTAATCTCTATTGCAGACCAAGGTATTGGTATTCCAGATAATGAATTATTAAGTATTTTTAATAAATTTATTCAAAGTAGTAAAACCAAAGATGGTTCTGGTGGGACAGGTTTAGGTTTAGCGATTAGCCAAGAAATTATGCTAGCCCATAAAGGAAAAATATGGGCCGAACATAACCCTGCTGGGGGCGCAATTTTTAAAGTATTTATACCTGAGCTAGCTACAGATTAAAACCTGCTAATGGGTTAAAGCCACTTCAATAAAAATAGTTCATTATTGGCGCGCAGGCTTTAGCCTGCTCTTACGCTCAAGAATGCAGGTTAAAACCTGCGCGCCAAAAAGCAGTTACTAAATACTCTACAGAAAAACTATTTCTGCATTCCCTTAAGTAAAATAGTTTGAGCCGTAATGACCTCTTCACCTTCTTCTGGTTTACGTTGTAAATAGCTTCCATCACTTTTCAATATCCAAGACTGGGTATTGTCTTTTAAATAACAGTCTAAATCGGCTAGAACTCTATCATGTAACTTTTTACTATCAATAGGAAAACAGGTTTCAACACGGCTGAACATATTTCTATTCATTAAATCAGCACTTGCACCATAGACCTCCCAATTACCGCCATTTTCAAAAACATAAACACGCGTATGCTCTAAAAATCGCCCGATAATTGAACGCACCGTTATATTTTCTGAAATGCCTGCAATCCCTGGCCTTAAACAACAGACGCCTCGAACAATTAATTCTATTTCAACACCCGCTTGAGATGCTTTGTATAACGCTTGAATTAATAACTCTTCAACAACAGCATTAACCTTAAGAATAATTTTAGCTGGCTTGCCACTTTTCTTATGCTCAATTTCTCGCTCAATTTTTTTAATTAAGCCATCGTGAAGTGTAAAAGGAGACTGTAAAAGTTTATTTAACTTAGTTACTTTACCTAAACTTGTTAATTGAACGAAAATACGCCTAACATCTTCACCCAATTCCTTATGGCAAGAAAACAAACCGTAATCAGTATAGAGACGCGCAGTTTTAGGATGGTAATTACCTGTCCCTAAATGAACATAGTTACGCAGGGTTTTACCTTCTTTTCTTAATACAAGGCACATTTTGGCATGTGTTTTATAACCCACCACACCATAAACCACATGAACAGCGGCCTCTTGAAGTTTTGCTGCCAAGCCTATATTTTCTTTCTCATCAAATCGCGCACGTAACTCAATAACAACGGTTACTTCTTTTCCTGCTCTTGCGGCTTTAACTAAGGCACTTACAACAGGTGAATCAACGCCAGTTCTATAGAGTGTCTGCTTAATAGCTAATACTGAAGGATCAACAGCTGCTTGACGGATAAATTCAACAACTGGCAAAAATGATTCATAAGGGTGATGTAATAAAATATCTTGTTTTTTTATCGCATCAAACACATTTCTCTTTCTACCTAACTGTGTAGGAGCGTAAGGTTTAAACGGAGCGAATTTAAGATCCGGACGTTCAATTAAACTAAAAATAGCTTGTAAGCGACTTAAATTTACAGGGCCTTTGGTTTTAAAGATTCGATCAATATTTAATCTAAAGCGTTCTCGTAAAAAATCAACCGTTTGTTCAGGGCAATTCTCATCAACTTCCATGCGCACTTCATCACCATAGTTACGCATGACCAATTCACCTTCTACCGCATGAAGTAAATCATCAATAGCATCATCATCAACAAAAAAGTCGCTATTACGCGTCACTCTAAATTGATGACAACCTTTTACAGTCATTCCATTAAATAACTCATTTACAAAGGCATGAATAATTGAAGACAGAAATACAAAATCATAGGGACCACTTTTTGTTTCTTCTGCTGGTAACTGAATAATTCTAGGTAAAGCCCGAGGCACCTGTAAAATTGCACACCCACTATTTCGACCAAAGGCATCCTTACCTGTTAAAGAAATAATAAAGTTTAAACTTTTGTTTAGAATTCGAGGAAAAGGGTGAGCAGAATCTAAACCAACCGGCGTTAGAATTGGCAATAATTCCTCATTAAAATATTTCGCCAACCATTTTCTTTGTACATCAGTCCATTTATCACGCCGTACAAATCGAATATCTTCTTCTTTAAGCTTAGGGATTAGTATTTCATTAAGCACATGATATTGATCTTCCACCAATTCATGAGCCTTAGCACAAATTTTGTCTAATTGTTCATTGGGGGTTAAGCCATCAGAACTACAAGCTTCAGGATCAATATTTGCCATTTGTAAAACACTGGCAACCCGCACTTCAAAAAACTCATCCAAATTAGAGCTAGAAATACATAAATAATTAAGGCGCTCAAGCAAAGGAACATATTCATTTTTTGCTTGCGCCAAAACACGCACATTAAACTCTAATAAACTTAACTCACGATTAATATAATATTCAGGCTTTTCTAATTCGTTTATTTCCATAGGTATATTATCTGACACTTGATTCTCTGTTTCGATTTGAGTTGCCTGCATATAATTGATAAACAAATCCGCTCATCATATATTTCTATTATGACAATTTAATGTCGGCCTTTATTTTAAATATTAGTATGATTGATTATATTCATTTCACAAGCCTTTTTTTTCATTATTGACAAAGTAACTTTCAGCCACCAACCTCACAGAAAAATCGACTGTAACAGCTTTTCCAAATTGCTCAGCAAAGTGTTGTTCAAATTGAGCCAAAATACTGGCATCAGGAAGTTGCGTACCGATTAAATCTGCACTAATCTTTAAAGGCTCTCCAAGCCAAACTTTTACATTACGTAATTGCTGTTGTTGGCCACCAATATGATAATTCTGCCCTAACAATTGTTTTTTTACCACAGCAATTTGTTGCATATTAACAAATGATAAATAGAGGGGAACAGAAATAACTGAAACCATAAAAACAGAGAGTACAATGCCTTTTCTTGCCCTTGAAAAAGGGGCAAAACCAATAACCATAAATGATAACCCTGCAGCCATAATAATGCCTGTTAAGTTAGTCAAAAATAGCAACATTGCCCCGTAAAACACATCAAAATTCCACCAACCTATCCCTATTCCAGAAACACATAATGGGGGAACTAAAGCGACAGCGATGGCAACGCCCGGTAGACTTTTTGCAATATTTTCTCTGGCATTAGCAAAAGCACCCGCCACCCCAGAAAGCACAGCTACAAGTAAATCTAAAGTAGAAGGATGTAAGCGGCCTTCTATTTCATTGGTAATTTCTTGAAAAGGTAATAAATATGCCATTAAAGCGGAAAGTGATAAAGCTATAAACATCCCTGTAAATAAGGTTACAAATGAACGCTGACTTAAATCATTATTTGAGCGTAACAAACCCATTGATAAAGAAATAATCGGAGCCATTAAAGGCGCTAAAACCATTGCACCAATTACTACAGAGGGGCTATTTAAAAACAAACCTAAAGTAGCCAATAAAGTACTCAATACCATCAGCAAAACATAAGTACTGCTAATACAGGCATTGTCTTTAAGTGAAAGAAATAAATCTTTAAAATCTGATTCTAAAGCATGCGAAAAAAAGGGTAATGTTTCAGCTAAATACTTAATTCGGCTATCTTGTTGTGGTAACTGGTCACTGATAACATTTTCTTTATCATCAGTAAATTGCTGCGCCTCTCTAAACTTATCCCCCGCATTTACCTGCACGCCAACACTGAGAGTTTCTATAATTAACTCACGTGTCGTTAAAGGTTTATTATTAACCAAATAATGTGTATCCACAGGTGTTTTAACAAGCAAAGACTCTGTACGTATATAACCAAGCTGCTGTGGCAAATTCTTTTTTGATGCCCCCAAAAAGGTCGAAGAAGAAAGCTGTAAATAAGATAATATAGATTGTGGTGCAAATAATGCGACTGAAACTCGTCTATCTTTTAAAGAGACCGATTCTTGAAACATTTGCACCAGAGCACCACTTTTGTGAAAATCTAGTAGCACCATTCCTGTAATAGCGGTTGAAACAGTTTTATCTTTTGCAGTAATTAAAGTAACAGGCTGAGGTGTTAGAGAAAATGCATGTATAAATCGTTTTACTTGAAATATAAATTTATGAAAACCATTATAAGTGTGGCTATCACCTATAAACTCAAGCATTGTTGTTTGATTCTCTAAATTAACACCATCAGTCACAACCTCGTCATTACAAATAATTAAGTCTATAAATAAAGGATCTTGCTGTAATGCAATTTGTAAACAATCATCAAAACTTTTAGGTAAATCTAGATTTTTATAAAACTGACTGAGAGAGTCACCTTTTATAGGTAAAAACCCCAAAGATAATTTTTTGTTTTCAGCACAGCGTAAAACCTGTGGATAATGCTGCTGCTCGACCCAAACTAAAGCATGGCTTAAGCCATCATCAATATGAATAGAGGCTAATTCTGAAAGTTTTACAATGCGTAAGTTAATGGCATTATCTACTATCAAAGGGTGAGAACTTATAGAGTTAAGTTGCTCTTCCACTGCTGCAGAGTAAATTAAATATATTTTATTAAATGTAGTCATTAGTTGATCAGATAAAAACTGTAATGGTCAAGTTTTATTTAAGTCGATTTTTTCACTTCGTTGGTGTTCTGGTAAGCGGGTTTATAATCAATAACAGAATGTATTCTTTTATAGTTATAAAACCGAATATAGCTCTCTACTGTATCAATAACAGATTGATGATTACTCAACCTCTATGCACTGAAAGTCCTATTCAAGAATAATATTTCTATCATCACTACTTGGGGATTTACGATGATGCTCTAAATAGAGCTTTTACTATCTCATCCGTAATATCGTCTACTGACCATGATCCATAACCAATTGCCCAGAAATGCTTCCCCCAGTAACACTTCTTTAACGATGGGTATTCCCTTTGAAGCATTCTAGAGGTTCGACCTTTTAGTCTTTTAACCAAATCACTTATGGATATGCGCGGTGGATATCCTATCAACATATGAACATAATCTTTACTCACAACACCACTGGTTATTTAAATATCTTCAGAATCACATATCTAGATGATTAGCTCGCGACATCTTTGTTGAATATCACCTCTTAGAACAGGATACCTATAATTTAGTTACCCAAACTATTGTACCAAAAGAATACTTACTGTATGGCCGTAATGCTACTACCAATGGCGCCAGTATTGCTACAAGCTGTACTGGCGAGAATACGGATGATAGAGCCTATTGCCATCTAGAAAGTAACGGTACTTGGAGACTATTCGCAGGAGAGATCCGTCTAAAAAATGAAAAATCAACGCTACCAAAGCAAAAGACTTAAAAGTTCAGTTAAAAAAGCAGGCGATTGTCTGAAAACTTAAAACATTCTACTTAACTAACAAAAATAACATGGATTTTATCCATGAAAATTACTAGCGAATCTCTATACGGGGGGTTAGGACAAACAATTTACTTGCTATTTACTAGAAATTACATTATAAAAAAGTATTAAACACTAACTTTTAGGCTAAGGAATAAGTGTGCTAATTTTTAAACACATTCCAAAATTAAATTTATGATGTCATCTATTTCTGCTCAACCCCATGTACAGAGTAGTTTTGTACCTCAGCATAATACAGCTGAAACAAAACAACAGCCTGCTGCGGATAAGGAAGAAACAGAAAAAGATAGTAGCGTTAAATCTGAAGACTCAAAATTAACACCTCTCTCCTCTCAAAAACTAAGCCCGAAAGATTTAAAACAGATCCAGCAACTTAAAAGCCGTGACTTAGAAGTTAAAGCCCATGAACAGGCTCATTTAAGTGCTGCTGGTTCTTTGGCTATGAGTGGTGCTAGCTTTACTTATCAAACAGGCCCAAACGGTGTTCGCTATGCGGTAGGAGGAGAAGTCAGTATTAGTACCTCTTCTGTTGCTGGAGATCCTGCAGCTACACTTAGAAAGGCCGATGCTATTCGCCGTGCAGCTTTAGCTCCAGCAAACCCATCATCACAAGATCAAATTGTTGCAGGTAAAGCCACATCAATGGCACAAAAAGCCAGTGCTGATTTAATCAAACTCACCCAAGAAGAAGCCAAGGAAACAAAAGCAGATAGAATGGGTGAAGATAATAATGATGAAAAGCAACTAGAAAGCTCTGATGAGCTTGATAGCGATTCAGTTGAGCCTACTCAAGGATCAGTGCCTGGCTCTCTTTTAGATATTTCTGTTTAAGAAATATATCTGACACATCCCTGTGTCGGGTGTTAATCACTAATACTTACATTCAACTTTTAATGAACGTATTTTGTGATAAAAATTATACTCTCCAAAGCTATGGATTTTAGAATCTGGATGTAGAATAATTTCCGAATCCTCAAGTATGTCTTGCTTAGTAATACCTAAAGATTTCATTAACACAGGATGTTTAGCCATCTCTTTTAATGTTAACTTAAAATTCTTGTTTTCAAATACTGTGACGGTTGCTTTAGGGCCAATTAAAATACTTTCAATTCTTTTGTCCCAGTTCTTCCCTTGCTCTTTAACTAAATTTCTTTTGAATGAAGGCCCTTGTAGACGAAAGCTTTCCCCTTTAAATTGAGCATCTTCATAAAATTCAGCCCAACATCCCTCTATCTTGGCAGATACAGTTGAGCTATACCCAAATAACATCATTAGAATTAATAATGATATTAATCTCTGAATTGTCTTTTTAATATGTTTCATCTTTATTTCCTCCTCATTGGAATAAAAACAACGGTTTTATTGAAACCCATTTATTTTTATGATAGGAAAAACAAAACCTCACCCTATTTATCTCACATAAAATAGGGCTCAGTAAAGGACTTTTCAAAAAAACGGGGGTTATTCAGAAGGAAGAATATTTTTTAAGCGTTCAGTACAATCTTTTTTATAAGATAAATTATTCAATTTAACCCAAAGATTACTCACAAAATATCCATAGGGCATGATTGGGCCTGAGCTTGAATAAGCAGTTTGATAGAAAGGTGTTTTAGCGTTTTTATGATGTTCTATATGATTGGGAAGCCCTATTAGTGCATATTCTGTTACTTGGGATTGATTAACCCAAGCCAAACTATTGACAGACTTACCCTGCTGTAAACCCCAATGTTGATAATAATTAATGGTTTCTAACAAACGAACAGCCGAAAATGCTTGATAGATAAAAACAATAACAGCTGCCCAACCAAAAAAAGTTGCTATCAAGACAAGCATTACAATTTCTACAATAACGCCTTGAAGAACTAAGTTTTTTAACATTTTATAGTGATATTTAGGAGTACTCTGTAACTTTAAGCGAGATATTTCAGAGTTCCAGGCATATTTAAAGTGGCCAATAGTCACTCTTTTCCAGTAAGTTTTAAAACTTTCGTCTATCCGTGCTGTGCTTATATCTTCAGCTGTTGCTACTCTAAGGTGATGTTCTCGCAAATGTGTAATTCTAAAGTGCTCATAACACACGGTATATAACAATAACTGCCCGAGTAAGCGTTGCACCTTTGATGATCGATGGATTAATTCATGGGCAACAATAATCGCAGAACTTCCAGAGCTCGTACCTACAAGTATCCTCATAACTATAAGGTTAATAATGGAAGTAAACTGATCATTTATTGAATTCCATTGCAATTGACTAGCATCAATCAAAAGCAAACTAATAATCAAAAACTGTAAAAAACATAAAAGATAGAGAAGAGAATCGTAAAACCAGCTAGGCCCTTGAGTTTTACGCTCATTTGGGTTTATATTTGGGCTTAACCAGTCAAATATAATTAAAGCCCAAAGAGGGGTAGTCCATATTAATGCTGTTAATATGTCATGAGGCCCTGTATATAAAAAACCTACTACTGATAAAGGGAAAAATAAACTTAGTAAATACTTTAAATGCTGCATTAATCAAACACCTACTAAGGTTTAAGCTTATTCATCATGTAATAAACAGGCAATGCAAATTTAAAACGAGTCCCCACAAAACGTAAGGATGTATATCCCTTATAAATTCGTTTCCAATGTTTATCAACAACTTTAGAATCCCCCGTGCTGTTCAAAATATCATCTAAATATAATTGAATAGCTTTCTTTGCTAAAAAAGTATGCCCCTCTGCATAGTTATCAATTGAGACATGAATATTGGCTATGGTGGTATCTATCCCCCAATAATTCCATTCATCAATTAATTGTAGATACTCTTTACCTAATCCACTAAGCTCAATCGCCATATTTAAACCTAAAAGTTCAGGTAAAAATTGCTGGGTATGTAAGGAGAGAGCCAGCATATAAGTAGGCAAATCAAAGGCACTATTTATAAAGTTTGCCTGTTGAGTAATTGCTTTACTATATACAGGAGGCACATCAATAGATAAGCTTTTTAATAGCTGTTGAAAAATATAACAGTGATTCTGTTGCCTATGCCCATTACCTATTTCATCAGCATATATACTGAACATAATCTGATAAATTTCAGGGTGGGTATATTGTATGTCATGACAGTTCTGCAACCAGCAACCATCAATTAAAATCATCGGTGCTATTTGTTCTATCCCCCAAATATAAGCTGATTTTGATATTCGGGGTTCTCCTATTAATGGTTGATAAGCCCTAATTTCTGTTTGATAAATATTACTTATAAAATCATCAAATTGTTGATGGCTATAGCTTTTAAAAGGTAATTTATTAAATAATGTATTTAATTGTAATAACATCTCTACCTTTACTTTAGCGGCTGAGAACACATCAGGATATAAGTCAGCATTTACCAAATAATAGTAGAGCTCTCTATTAGATAATTTCTCATAGTTTATTAATACTTTTTTGTTAGTGATTGAAGCTATTGATAATTTAAGGGCGTTGTTCTGAGGTGTTTTTAACTGATGATGATCATCATTTTCTTCATTTAATAACCAGTTTTCTAAAATACATATTTCTGATTGATCAAGAACACCAAACATAGGCCCTTTAAACTTAAATAGTTTTAGTAAGCGACTATTTAATACATTGTCATTATCTACATAGTGAGACTGCTTTAACGCTTGAAGAAAGACTAAATTATTTTCTGGCATTTCAGCAAACCACTGCTCTAAAGAGACTCCTTGTAACAATACTTTATGATGATGCCCCATTGCTGATGCCAGCTTATTCTGGAATAGCTTACTAACTGCCAACAATGGTGAATGTAGCTCTTCAGCTCTTATACTAAATTGATCCCTGCATTGTTGCATTCGTAATTGATAAAGCCAAAAGCCTGTTTGTAGCCGATGCCATAATATTTGCTTATGTTGTGGATATAAATCCAAATAATCACAAATACATTTAAGCAAAGGCGCCAACTGCTTCTGTAAAATTATCTTTCGCTGTTTAAAAAATGCAGATGGCACTTTCTCATCAGGGAAACAAGTTTCGATCAATGAAGGCATCAACATATAAGCCAATGTAAAACCCAAAATTTCTGCAAAAAATACACGGGGAAAGCAAGATAAGGCTTGTTGTGTTGTAGAAAAATCAATAAAACCAGTAGAAATATCAACTTTCTGATGATACTGATAGTTATATAACACAGGACTTTTTATCCCCTGTGTTAGCAACAAAGAGTGATATAAATTATTTAGCTCTCCTTTTTGAGTTAACTGTAAATATATCTGCATTAATTTCACCGCTATTTTTGACTGACAACACGAAATTTGTGAAATATTCTGCAACCAACAAGGTTGAGTTAATTGAACAGTTGAGAATTGCCAAATACATTCGCGAAAACTTTTCTCTGTTAACAATTGCTCCGATAAAGCACCAATATTTAGAGGTTGTAAAGCAGTTAGGCTTTCTACACTATATTGTGGAATAAATGATTGGGAATATTGTTGCTCTGCCTGCTTTAAACCTTGAACAACAAACTGATAAGCTACAGGAATAACTTCAGATTTATTCTTAATTTTATTTAATTGATAAAACAACCACCGACTATCTAAGTTATTCTCAGAATGATTTCCTCTGTTATAAACAGACAAAAGATCAGGATCAAAAGGCTGCTTAAACTTTTGCATGCTCAGGTTTACGAATCAAATAATCATTTACAACTAAAGCATCCAAACCTGTCGATAAAAACACTGCAATTGCATCATCTAATGAATGCACCAGGGGCTTCCCCATCACATTAAAACTAGTATTCAACAGAATAGGGACATGAGTTAATTGATAAAAGCTGTCAATCAAATTATAAAACCGTGGATTCCATTCCTGCTTAACAGTTTGTAACCGCCCTGTTCCATCAACATGACAAACAGCTGGTATTTTGTGTTGCATAGATTCACGAATCTTCAGTGTTTTATCCATATAAGGCGATTGATGATAACCTTCAAAATAATCAGCTGCATATTGATGTAAAACAGAGGGGGCAAAAGGCCTAAAATTTTCTCTGAACTTAATCTTTTGATTAATATTATCTTTTATTTCAGCTTGCCGAGGGTCTGCCAAAATTGAACGATTACCTAATGCTCTGGGTCCATATTCTGCCCTGTCTTGTACCCAAGCAACTAACTCCCCTTCTGCCAATAATTTTGCTGTTTCACTACAAATGCTGTTAGGTAAATGCTGGATATCCAAACTACGATTATATTTAATCAAGCGTGCAACAGCATCATTACTTATTTTTGAACCTAAATAAGGTGATAATATTTGTTTTTCGGTATTTAGCGATAATGCAGGTTTATCATTGTGCAAAGCAAGCCATGCTGCTCCTAATGCTGTGCCATCATCTGCCGGGGCTGAAGGGATAAATACCTGTTCAAAATTTGTACGCTGTTTAATCATCCCATTAAAGGCTGAATTTAAAGCACAGCCACCACCTAACGCTAGGTTTTTACTCGCCGTCACTTTCTGTAAATGTTGTAATAACTCAGTCATTAATTCAGTAAAGAAATACTGGCCTGTATAAGCTAGATCAGCTGCATGCTCTATAGACTGATTTTCTTTTCTATTAAATTCTTGTAGTGCTTCAATGCTAATAAATAGTTTTTTTGAGTCATGCTCACACTTAAAGCCTTGTACTGAAATAGTAGATTTTAATAACTCATAGAGTTTTAAATTAAGTTTTCCGTATGAGGCTAAACCCATTACTTTCCATTCTTCACCTTTTAACCAATCGAAGCCACATAATTCAGTAATTTTCATATAATAAAAACCAAGACTCCCCGTCCCTTTACTTTCATAAAGGCATGTTAATTTTTGATTTTTAAAATGATAAAAAGCCATTGATCCCTTTTCTCCAAACGAATCAATAACAGCACAAGCCGCTTCTGTATATGGGCTACTATAACTGGCAGTTGCAGCATGTGTTAAATGATGATCAAAATCAGCGTGAGAAACAATACAGTTGGGGTAATGCTCAGTAATGATACGTACAAGATTAAGACCAGCACTGGCAATATTATTACGCTGACTGGCAATCATATGATGCAACTGATAGTTTTTTAGAGGAGACCTAAGCTTTTTTATACCCACTTTGGTTAAACCAGATGCCTTTAAACATCCTAAAGCTGAAATAATATTTTCATATAAGGGACGTTTTCTTTTCCAATTAATAGCAATAACAATTTCATCAGCATCTGCACAATATTGAGTTAATAACTCTTTCATATACAGTAACGGATCAGCCGGACAATTGAGAGCCCTTTTGTTTTGCATATATCGTTCAGTTGCTTCTGCAAAAACCACCTGCCCGCTCTGGTCAATAATGGCTAATGCAGGGTCATGGTAGGTAATTGAAAGACCAATATAATATTTTTTCACTTAGCCTCCCGTTTTATTGCCAAAGATTCACTCCATGATATAAGCTGATATTTGGCATAATCACGTTTAGAAATTTGCTGTTCTTGTACCTTCACTTGTGCAGCAAAATGTGTGTATTGACCACACAATGAGAAATACTCAGCCAATATAACTTTATATTTAGAACGATCAGGTCTACCGCGTTTATAGGAAATTGCCAGTACTCTAGGTAAATAATACCAAAAAGTAAGTGCATTTTTTCGAGTCAGAATTTTTACTAATTGTATTAAGTTACTACTAGCATCACGATAATCACTTTGTAAACTTGGGTCTATTAGTTTTAAATGCCTCAGAACCCGATCAAAATATGCCTGTGGATGATAAATACCTTGCAAGATACGTAAATAATTTTGTTCCGCTTGTTTAATCGACAAATGATAAGGAATAAAATTAATAATTCCATCAGAATTATTACCACTGCTGTTTTGAATAGTGCGTCCTGCTTTTTCTAATCTTGCCATTAACCCCGTAAAAGGCAACGCATTTAATAGCCCAGCCATTACAATAGGCGCATTTGTAGTATTTACAAAATCAACAAACTCATCCACCGTAGCACTAGTATCATGATCGAAACCATAAATCATTCCCATCATTACACCAGCCCCAGTTTGTTCAGAAATATAGTTTAACTTTTCAACCAAACTTCGTTCACCACGTAAATTCTGAGTCTTTTTTGTTTCCTCTAATGAAGCTTTATTTGGTGTTTCTACACCATAAAAGCCATTAATAAAATGAGCTTTATGGAACCAATGTCTCAATTCATGCATGATAGGAGAATCATCAGCAAGACGCAGGGTCAATTCGGTATATTTGGGATGGTGGTAGCCAATTTTCTCACCTATTTGATATAGGTTTTTCAAAACAGCTAATGTTTTTTTAGGGTTAGCAATAAAATTATCGTCAACCACAAACACTTGTCCTGTCCAGCCTAACTCTTTCATCTGTCTAAAGGATTTTTCTGTTTGATCGAAAGGTGTAACGCGGTAGGCTTTACCAAAACGTAGCGGAATATCGCAAAATTCACACTTTTCTGGACAACCTCGACTAATCTGAACGGCCATATGCATATAATTTTGCATATTGATGGAAGCATAATCAGGTTGAAAAAACTGTTCAGGGGGAACAGTAAAACCTTTATAGTATTTTTTTGCTTCAGCAGACCTTATATCTTGCAATAATTGATCAATCACCCCTTCTGCTTCATTTTCGATTAAATGATCAGCTATTGCGACTAAAGGAGATTGAGGCGTAACAACTGTGCCTCCAACGATTAAAAGTTTTTTCAGCTGTTTTACTTCTATAGCAAGTCTTAATAAGCTCTGTTCTTGGGCTAACATACCGCCAATAAAGACATGGTCAGCATCACTAATTAATTCTTTTAAGGGGCGAGGGTCGATATTTTTATCGACTAAAGACAAGCATTGATAATAAGGTTTAAGGTGATTAAATAATCCCATCAATCCTAAAGGTGGTAATACCCTTTTAGGCATACCAAATTCATTGGCAGGAGCATATAATTTTAAGCTCGTAGAATAGCTCCAAAAAGTATTCTGAGTATCAAACTCTGGATAAATCAGTACAGCTTTTTGAGCAATGTGTTTAATCATATATACACCTTATCCTGAATAAATCAGGGTGATTCAATATGACAAATCCTTATCAGTTATTCCTTACTCACTAGAGAGTTAATATACATAAATTCCTTTACGTGGTTATTAATAAACCACAGCTTATCGTTGGAAGTGAGGCTTTAGCCTCGCACAATTCAGGCGAGGCTAAAGCCTCACTTCCACTGTTACACAATATTAGGTGTCATTTAGATCATACTTTGATTTGTATAGAGTCATCTGCTTTTAAATTTCGACAATCTTATTATGATCGAAATTATCAACGACTTTACGTCCAACATATCCTCGTGGGTTACTCAATATTCTTGCACCAGCAACTCTATAATCCCCAGGGCTATGAATATGACCATGAAACCATGCTTCAATTTCATATTCATGAAATAAATATTTTAAATCTGTGCAATAGGCAATTTTCTTTAATCTATTTTTAGAGTCGTCCCAACTCCATTCCGTTGGGGCATGATGAGTTACAACAATGGTTTGCCCATCAAAATTTTTAGCCAGTTCTGTTTCTAACCAATGCTTCGAAGAATGATGTAATGTGCTAAAAATTCTTTGATTAAATGCCTCGTCCTGATAGGTGATTTTTCTAAAATCATTTAAGGTTTTTCCTAAAGCATTTGCTTTTTCATCACCTTCTAAATAAAGATCAGCCCACAAACTACAACCTAAAAACCGTATGTTTTTATATATGAAGGTATCATTCTCAAGAAAATGGATTGAAGTACCTTTACATTCCTCTCTTAACATTTTTAATGTTTGATTATATTCATAACCATAAAATTCATGGTTGCCTGCTACATAGATCACCGGTTTATTGATTTTTTTAAGCCATTTAAGACCTTGCTTAAAAATACCAATATCACCAGCTGCCACAATAATATCAGCGTCATTATCTGGTGAAATTTGGGGACCAAATTCCAAATGGACATCAGAAAAATAATTTATTCGCACATTTAACTCTTAATGTATTTCAGGGATGGAGTATAATTATTTCTAAGTATATCACCTTACACCCTAATTAACTTAGGAGCTAAGGTCTCAGATTCACTCTATTTATTAATTCAGAAAAATAATATGTCTATTAGCCCTAGAAAACAATCAAACCAAGTTTTAGTTGGCGATATTAAAGTAGGAGGCGGTGCTCCTATTGTTGTCCAATCTATGACTAATACTGATACAGCTGATATTGCTGGTTCCGTTCAACAAATAATGGAACTATCCAGAGCAGGTTCTGAACTGGTTAGAGTTACTGTTAATACTGAGGAAGCCGCTGCAGCTGTTCCTGAAATTCACAATAAATTAATTCAAAAAGGCTTTTCAGTTCCTATTGTTGGTGATTTCCATTTTAATGGTCACAAACTTTTAGAGAAATATCCTGAGTGTGCTTCAACATTGGCTAAATATAGAATTAATCCTGGAAATGTAGGTCGAGGTAAAAATCGTGACCCACAATTCCAACAAATGATTGAAACTGCCGTTCAATATAATAAACCCGTTCGTATTGGTGTTAATGGCGGAAGCTTAGATCAATCAGTATTAATGCGTTTATTAGATGAAAACAGACAATTAGCTAATCCACAAGAGCTGCCCGCAATTACTCGCGAAGCTATTGTTGTCTCAGCATTGGAAAGTGCCGCTAAGGCGCAAGAGTATGGTTTAGGTAAAGACAAAATAATTCTTTCATGCAAAATCAGTAATGTTCAAGAATTAATTAGTATTTACCAAGATCTTTCTGAACGCTGCGACTACGCACTACACTTAGGATTAACCGAAGCAGGAATGGGATCAAAAGGTATTGTTTCATCGTCTGCGGCCTTATCTGTACTTATGCAACAAGGTATTGGCGATACAATCCGTATTTCATTAACACCTGAGCCAGGTGGTGATAGAACTAATGAAGTAATTGTTGCTCAAGAATTATTGCAAACTATGGGCTTTCGCTCTTTTACACCGATGGTTATTGCTTGTCCTGGCTGTGGTAGAACAACTAGTGATTACTTCCAAAAACTAGCTCAAGACATACAGTCTTTCTTGCGTCACCAAATGCCTGTTTGGAAAGATAAATACAAAGGTGTTGAAGAAATGGAAGTTGCCGTTATGGGCTGTGTTGTAAATGGTCCTGGCGAAAGTAAAAATGCAAATATTGGTATTAGCCTACCAGGTACAGGTGAGACACCTGTAGCCCCTGTTTATGAAGATGGGGAAAAAACAGTGACTCTTAAAGGTGATAAAATTGCTGAAGAGTTTCAAGAATTAGTAGAGCGTTATATCGAGTCTCATTACGGTACTCATTAATAACAAATTAACAATGAGTAATAGATTATATTTCTCAATGTTGATTGACGGCACTTATTTTTAAGCCCTCCTTTGCTGGGGAGGGTTGGGAAAGGAGAGGTTAAAATAAATAATTTTTTCCTTATTCTTTTTGCTTTTAGAAAAAAAGAATAAGGAATTATGTAAAAGAGAATTATTTAATTCCTCCTCACCCCAACCCTCCCCAGCAAGGGAAGGCTTTAGAGCATCGTAATAGCCCTTCTTTATATTAGCCTTCTACTGTTGTCCACTTTGCAGCTAATTTTCCAGATGCAATACCAAAACCCACACCAAGAACTAAAGAGAAAGAAACAATCAGTAAAGGATTGCTCCAATTTGCTGCTAATAAAACATCTGCATTTAAAATATCAGGTGTTTGTAACATGTAAGCAAAAGTTGCTGAGTAACCTAATACTGTTGCAGGAATACAAGATAAAACTTTAAGGTTAGCAGCTAAACATGAAACGATAACAGAAATTGTTACAACAATAGCAGCCATAAAAGGAAAGCCTAGTGCAGCATCAGCAGGAATATTTGTTAATTGAACAGCAGCATACCATGCCATAGCGACACCAAATACGCTACAAATTGCAACGTTCTTTGCTGCTTCATCATCACCACCTAAAGCAAAATAAGCTGCCCATGAAATTGTTAAAGCCCAGATAAAAAATACACCAGCAAGAGGCCCTACAGCCAAAAATGTTGCTAATCCAGCTAAAACACCAATACTCACAGAAAGTGCAGTAAGACCATTCATATTAAAAACTCCATATTTTCACCTCATTAATAATTAATTGAATTTTGTAGAGAGGTAATACCACAAAATTCAAAGTTCACTTTAAGCAACGGCTCAAAATTAAATGCCCCGCTCTATGACCGGGCAACTGTATGGTATTTAAGCATTCCAGTTAGGTATATGCAAATTTCAATAAATAGAACCCCACCCTTTTTCCAATGGATAAGGTTGGGGATATAAGCTTTTATCATAAATAAAACCCCCTCTTCTTTGTTAATCATTAACAGAAAGCATTTCAATTTCTGCATCAGTTAAGCTTCGCCAATTACCAATACCCACATCTAACTCTAGGTTTCCGATTTGCTGGCGATGAAGTGATTTAACTCTATTGCCGATGGCGGAAAACATACGTTTAACCTGATGAAATCGACCTTCCGTTAGGGTCAACAAGACATTATATGAATCAATAATATCTAATTTTGCGGGAAGCGTTAGCTTTGACTCACCTTGAAGAAGAACGCCTTCCAGAAAACGCTTAGTCGCGTCAGACGAAATTGGCCGAGACAACACCACTTTATACACCTTTTCGCATTTATTCTTGGGCGATGTTAGATTAAAAGACCAGTGCCCATCATCTGTAATTAACACAAGTCCAGTAGTATCTGCATCCAAACGCCCTGCTATGTGCAGCTCAGATACTCTATCTACATCGAGGAGATTGAGTACCGATGGATATTTCTCATCAACATTAGAACAAATCATATCAATGGGTTTGTTAAGCAAAAAATAGCGAAAACTTCTTGGGGTTAATATTTTCCCATCAAGCATCACAATATTATTTTTATGTACTTGATCGGTCGCTCCAATAGCAACAATACCGTTGACAATAATACTTCGATTTTCGATTAACGCTGTTGCATCAGCCAAAGAGTATTCTGTACTTTTACATATAAATTTATCTAAGCGCATAACATCAATTAATAAGTGTTTATCCAGTTGAGTTTTTTCATTTGTCACCCGTCTCAGTGTATTTACTTGTTGCCAGTCTGATTTGAATGTATGCTAGTGCTCAAATACCTACAATTTAAATTACAATCACAATAAGCTAAATGAAAACACGTTTATATACTATTTTATTTCTCTTATTTATGAGTGTAGCCAGCTTTTTGCCATTTCCAACAACCACTTTGATTTGCTTGTTTGCGGCCATTTTTCGACCCCATTGGTTTAAAAGGGTCGTCGACGAAGTATATAAAAGTAAAAAACCGCTTAGTCACTAGAGTACTCTTATGCAGAAAGAACTGTTTTTAGTTCTTTGTATGGTTTTTGCCATAGAAGTGATTGTTACAACACAGCTATCTTTACGCCAATTAAGAAAAACGAACAAAAGAAAAGCAGTTAGGTTTGTGATACTAAACTAGGTAATCGAAATCTAGCACCTATTATTGATTCATAGTGCAACAATCATGTACTGCTGAGCGAAGCATTAGTCGCCTGACTTTCCACTTGCCCCTGGATCATTCTCAAACTTGCTGATGATATCGGTCACGAACCTTTCAGAAAAGCCAGCGATGAATGACCAAAACATCATTTTTGCATAATCTACTGAATCGCAGTGAACAGCAAAGATTTCCGAAAACCCCTTATGAACCAGAACCTCAGTGGATGACTCTTTAATATCGGGAATAAATTTTGGAAATAGGTCACTGCTTATAAGCTCTGAAATGAATAATACATAAAGAACCACAGCAAGAATTCCGCCGACAAGTGGTGACAAGCACACATATACCCACGAATTTGCCAGTAATGTTAAATCATCATCCGACATCATTTTTAGTCGACGCTGCAGACCAACAAAGCCACCAATAACTCCGGCCGAAAATGCTGCTATCGGCGCATTAATCATCCAACCTTTGGGACTGTAGAGCGCAAAGAATGCGCCACAGACAATAAGTAAGATCAAGACCACCAGTGCGGTCGCTAGTCGATTGCTAATCTTACGAATAGCCTGCAATTTTTCAGTCATGGGAGTCCTTAACGAGTTTAGTCTTATACCGCCAAGTTCAGTGGCCGCTGGTAGATATAAGATAAACTCTGCTGACACACTGAACTTTGATAAAAAATGACCTCTGAAAACGAGTTGTACTGCCAGCGGTCAATTGGAACTTTTTGTTATGCTTTTGTATTATCAAGAACCTTCTCTTGAACTTCCATAAATTTCTTCCGAAAAGCCATTGGGTCAGATATTCCTGGAATAGGGGCTTGGGGGTTTCCTGCTCCAGAAGCAATTACTGAACCATAATTCAACATTCTTCCAAGCATAGATTGATTTACCTGAATGCTTTCAATTTTTGGAAGAAGAATCTCTATCGTATCTCTTTTGATAAAACCAAATTTTGCAATAATTTTTTTATCTGTTAATGCTAGTTCCGTTGTCTTATACCGGAAAAAAGCCATAATCCAAAATATCAGCCCAAGCCACCAAGCAGCTGGAGAAAGAAACAAGCCTAATATAAGCCCTAATATAAGCAAGGGAAGTAAAGACCAAACACTTACTTTAGCTTCATATTTAACTGTCTCTCCATTTCCAATTACACTTTCAACATATGATGACATTTTTATCCTCTTTGGTTTTAGATTAATTATATATTGCAGTATTTCTTTTGAAGCATAACCATTAAAATAACTTGCTGTGTTCAGCGTCAGGACTACACATGACGATGTGCTTTTTTCAGCAAGATGAACTTTGTATTAGAAGAATTAAGGCAAGTTGATTGCCAAGTTATAAGAACTTGGTAGTTCTCAGGTTTCACTTATTCCCATTTCAAACTGACTGCCCCTTGATTTGTGAACTTTTTATCATTTTGGATATTCTTTAAATGCTTTGCCTTCATATACGGGATCTATCTTCGATAATACCAAATACTTTTCGTTTATTCGTCTAACCTCTAAATTGTATTTATGTATAAAAACACCTCGATAGTATTTATCTGTTTCTATTTTTGATCTATTTAAAGCCAACACCATTCTATTAAGGCAATATTTTATCTCTTTTTTTAAATCTTCAACTCTTGGGTTGCTCCTTTCGATGCAACAAGTTGGACATACAATAACATTTGGGGGTATATAAAATCGCTTACAACTACACTTTTTCCATTTGTTAAAGTCGTGGGGTATTTGTACTGATGTGGATTCTCTAGAATCTGTACAAGGGTGCTTAGGCCATGGCTTACCTAAGGCATCAAAAAAGACCCTACCCCCATCAGCAGATTGATAAAAAAACACTCTCTTACCGCAAACTGGACATTTAGCATTACTGTTTACATAGGCTGTTTTTTGTAATCCTTGAATTCTAGCACCTACAGAAAAAGCATCAGAAAAACTAACCCCTTTCCTTTTTATTTTAACTTGACGTGTCACTATAAGAGCTGAATTAGTGCCAGTTCTTTTACCTTTATGATCTTTTCCACCCCATCCACATGTGCAATCTGGTGGATGGTTATGAGCATTACACATATCTGACTCTATATTTATTCTTTAAGATACCTGCATGTTAACAAAGCCCCAGGCTGTCTGGGAACAGATAACCATTAAAATAACTTACAGCGTCAGGACTATTCAGGGCGATAGACTACTTTTCAGCAAGATAGAATTAGAATAATGAAGGCAAGTTGATTTTGCTCGTTATACCAAAATAAGTAAAGCTCCTTTACTTCTGTTCTCTTGCTCGCTGCCCTTTCAAAATCCCTTGGCATTCTTCCACGCTTATTTTATCCGCGTCCAGCTTGGCAAACATCAAAGCCTGCTTTTGATCTTTCTGCCTTTTTCTGATTTCCACGACGAACTTTGAAAAAAGCAACATCCTATTATTCCGTGTCAAACCCTGCTTTTTCGCAGAATTATATTCACCGCATCGAACTTACTTTTTTCCCGTCGAATTAACTTCACAGTAATCAACTTCAGCTCTTTCTGCAATGAGTTTCTTTTCTGCTAATGGCTCTCGAAGGAAACAAATAACGCCAAAATAACGAGCCACAAATGGTAATAGAAGAATTATCCAAGTGGCATTAATTTTAATAAAAAACAGAATTTTCAAAACCATGCTGCTTATTTGTCAGCAATTCCCGCCCGAATAAAAAAGAGGGCTAAATAAGGCTTCTAGGCAATTTAAAAATAAAGTTTTCGTAAACTTTTATGGGTATTTTCAATATAATCTACCCCAATCTTAAAGTTTGAGGTGAAGTGAAATGTCACAGCGAGGTTTTCGTCAGTCACTTAGTGTTCCTAGTTTGCTTAAAAGTATGCGGCAATTATATGAGCAGATACCAGATCCTAAATCGGGTGCATCAATTCCACTTTCAGATCACCTCATGTCAGGACTCGCTATTTTTGGTCTCAAATACCCTTCTTTATTGCAGTTTGACCAAGATAGAAGCGAAGAGCTCACTCGCTCCAACCTGAAAAGCCTTTACGGTATTCAGCAGGCACCTAGTGATACCTATCTTAGAGAAAGGCTGGATGAAGTCGCGCCCCGAGCTCTACGTAAAAACTACACACAATTGCTGCAGTTATTACAAAGAGGTAAAGGACTGGAAGGGTTTGCTTATATGGATGATCACTATCTGTTATCGATTGATGGTACGGGGTATTTTTCATCGTCTGAAGTTCATTGCGATCAATGCTGTGAAAAACATCACCGTGATGGTCGAGTTACCTATTACCATCAACTGCTGGGTGCTGTTTTAGTCAACCCCAACCACAAAGAAGTCTTTCCTTTAGCCCCTGAACCGATTTCAAAGCATGACGGGACGAGTAAGAATGATTGTGAACGTAATGCGGCAAAGCGATTCCTAAAAGACACACGGCGCGAACACCCGCACATGAAGTTTATTGTGATTGAAGATGCTTTAGCATCCAATGCCCCTCACATCAGGCTGCTTGAGGAATTAAACTATCATTACCTACTTGGGGCAAAGCAAACAGATCACAAATTTCTGTTCGACTGGGTTGATAACACGCCAACAGCCACTTATCACGAGCTAACCGATGAAAAAGGCGTGATACATCGCTTTCGCTACCTTAATAAGGCACCCCTTAATGACGCCAACTTTGAATTAGAGATCAACTTTCTGGAATATTGGGAAGTTAAACCAGGGGGTAAAACAACCCATTTTTCCTGGGTGACAGACCTAGAGATCACGCGCAACAATCTCATGCAGTTAATGCGGGCAGCAAGAGCGCGCTGGAAAGTCGAGAACGAAACCTTTAACACCCTGAAAAATCACGGCTATCACTTTGAACATAATTTTGGCCATGGTTATCACCACCTATCCACGGTGATGGTGCATTTAATGATGCAAGCTTTTCTAATCGATCAAATACAGCAGCGATGTTGCAAGCTATTTAATCGTGCACTGGATAAAGCAAAAAGCAAGACGCGCTTCTGGCAAAAAGTGCGCAACCTGTTTCAAAGTTTTTTAATCCCTCATTGGGAAGCGATGTATTTAGGTATAGCGAATGAACTCAAGCCAACCATTATTCCCTATAACAGTTCTTAACTGATAAACTGTGGCCAAATTGTTTGGGTGAGGTTTTTCAGGGAAACCAGGCTGATAGAAATAAGTGGCTGGCTTAGCCGGCACAAGTTTCTGCCCCCTACACATTCTTAGTTATCCGCTAATTGCAGAAATTTTGTTATTGAGCCAGTTGATACGTTTTAGCGGGAGCGACTGACCCGATTAGGCTTTTCTTGATGCATTAATTTTTTTACTTTATTATAGAAGGTCAATAGGCTGTGGTGCTGCCAAGAGACTTACTTTAAGTTTCGGAGGGGTGTTCGATTCCCCCCCTATTAATATTAATTCCATCTGGAAGCTTGATATGCTCATAGTTATCAGCTTCTAGAATCATATCACTAGTAATATTTGTTGCATCGATAAAGTTCGCCGACCTTAAATTTGCACCTTTAAAACTTACTCGCGAACAATCCACTCCTCTAAAATTTGCACTCTGAAGGCTAGCATTTTTGAAAATTGCTCCTTTAATCTCGCAGCCTCTAAAATCCATGCTTTTTAGTTGAGCATTAATAAATTTTGAACGATTTAATTTTACTGACTTAAAAGAGCAATTTTTTAGTTTTGCATCTATAAACCGTGATGCTTCTAAGTTACAGTCTTTGAAATTAACCCAAGTTAGAGTACTTTTTGTAAAATTCGTAGCTATTAAATTTGAAGATAACAATTTTAAATTATCTATTTTTAGATTGTTTAACTTAGCTTCTGGAATTGAAACATTATGAATACCTAAAGATTCAAGATATTTTAGAGCACCATAAAACCTATATGATACATCGCTCCCACAATAATATTTTAGGTATTCTAAATTTATTGTAGCTTCTTTAATTTTGTCTTTTTCAGATTTTCTTTTATCGAACCAATAAAGAATAATCCCAACAACAAATAAATCTAATATTGCACCATGAATTTCAACAAGTAAATTTTCAAAGAAATCTCTACTATAGAGTCCCCAGCTTGTATTAGGAAGTACGGTACTATTAATGGTATCCCAGAATCCCGTAATAACTATAGAGATTAGAGATAAAATAACTAGTGTTATTATCGATGCTTTCATTTTTTATCTGTAATTACTTTTGCCTAACAAGTGATTGTCTCGGGGCTACTTAACATACCCTCTAACTTCTACATTAGGGCAGTAAACACCATGAACACCAGTATTACTAAACGAATTAACATGCTGTAATACAAGATAAGTAGATCTGAATAAAATTCAGCAATCAGCCGTTTCCAAAGTGATACAACACTAAGAAACCATTTTTAAAGCACTCAAGCCATTAGGCTTTTTACTCATCTCAATCTGGGTTTTAATCCTTTTTTGAACACCTTCCACATGAGAAATAACGCCTACGACCTTACCATGTGTTTGTAGATTTTCTAACGCTGTCATCGCTAAGTACAGTGACTCTGCATCTAAATTACCAAAACCTTCATCTAGAAACAAAGAATCTACCGCATGACCATTATTAGACATTTCTGCCAAGCCTAATGCCAAAGAAAGACTCACAATAAAGCTTTCCCCTCCCGACAATGTTTTAGGTAATCGACGAACATTTTGCTGTTTCGTATCTTCTATCTCTAGTGCCAAGCCGTGCTCGCTTTCTACTTTTCGTACATAATAGCGGCCACTAATTTTTTCTAGTATCTGGTTTGTTTGCCCCATCAACTTATCAGAAATAATTTGCTGCACTTTACGTCTAAAGTCCATATTACCTTCTGATGAAACTGAATTTCTATCTGCTTCACACACAGCTAATTCAACTTTCTGGTCAGCAATTTTATCGACAAGACCCTGTTGTTTTTGCTGCAAACTATCTTGCTTATCCAGTTTATTCTGTATTGTTAAAACTTCTTGCTTAGCAATATCTAACTTTCGTTTAACAACACTTTTCTTGCCTGTCAGGTCATATTCTGTTTCTGTGGTTACTGCAAGCTCTTGCTCTACTTTTAACTGTGTCGCTAATTCATCCTGCTTATTATTCAGTTCAAGCAGCTTTTCAGTTAGCTGTTGATGCTTTTGCTGTAGAGCATCCTCACTACGAACAAAGTTCAATGTCTCTCTTAAGGCTGATAAATCAATTGCCGCAGTTTGCTTAACCTTCTCTTGCAAGCTTTGCTTAAAAGCATCTAACTCACTTTCTTGCTGATTAAAGGCGACTTCTTTATCTGCAATTAATTTTTGCTTTTCTGTTAAAGCCAGGTGTGCTCCTGCACCTTCTTGTTGCTGGACATCACTTGAGTATTTTTGAATATCCTTATTAAAGCTATTTATTTTTTCAGAACTTGTTTTTATCGCTTCATCTAACTTTTTGATCTCTTCTGTTAAAGGCGCCAAAGCTTGAGTCTGTTTAAGGTACTCTTGTTTACGATCATTTAACAACTTAAAAAAAGCTTCTTCTTTTGATTTTTTGGGCATTTTTTCACCCAACAATTCCAATTGTTTCTCTACCTTATCTGACAAGGCTTTTTCTCGCTCAGCTACTTCCTTATAAGTCTTTTCGATCTCATCAGTATCTTTTGGACGGTTTTCCCACTCGGCCGTTAAACCTTCCAATTCTTTAGCTGTTCTTTCTATCGATGCTTCATTTGTAGCAATAGTCCCCTTTGCATCAGTACCTGTTGCCTGTAGCTTAGACGTCCTTTTTAGCAGATTAGTAATATCATTAAGTTCTTTCTTTTCTGTTTTAACTAGGTTTTTCATTAAAGAAAGGTTCTCAATGGTTAAATCTAAACTAAAAGCATTTAACCTATTTGCTAAAGCATTCCATTGAGCACATACATTTTTTAATTTATCGTCTTTTTGCTCACTTTGCACCACTTGTTTCTTAGCCAAGACAATTTGTTTACTTAAAGCTATCTCATCAACAACTAAGGATTTTATTTTCTTTTGCTGATCTTTTAAAATCTGTTTTGAATTTGATACCGCTGGCGTATGTTTCGCATAAGGGTGTTCCAGTGCGCCACATAAGGGACAAGCCTTTCCATCAATTAACTTGGTTCTGTCTGCCTCCATCTTTTTTAACAATGCTTCATTAGAAACAGCGGCTTCTAATGTTGTAATGAGGTTTTTCTCACGACCTATTTCCAGCTGTAATAGCTCATGCTCTTTTTTTAGCAGAGCTTCTTCTTTATCTTCATTTTTAGAGCCAAAAAACTGTCCAAAGAAACCTTTTTTGCCTAACTTGCTGTTAACAGCAGCTAAATCAAGTAACTCTTGGTAATCAAGAACTCGCTGTTGTTGCTCCGCTTTTAATTCTTGTAATTCTTCCAAAGAATTGCCATCTGCAAGCACTTTAAATGATGTTTCATTTTCTGCTATATCAATTTTTAATTGCTCACCTTTCTGCTTTAAAGCTTTAACTTCCTTTTTCTTATTCTCTAAAGTCTTAGTTATATTGCTTATGTATTTTGAGCTTGAACTTTGTTTTTCCGTGGCTTCCGACAACTCACTTCTTACTTCTCTTAGTTTTGCTATTTCTGGAAAGTTGTCTAATAATGTTTTATCCGCAGCATGTGTTTGAATCCATGACTCTAATTGCACTAAGGCGGTACTTTGTTGCTCTTTTTGTTGTTCTAATGATTGCAATAATGTGCTTTCTTTTGGCAAAGAATATTTTAGCTCGCCTAACTTAATATTTAGCTGATCAATTTCTGCTTTTTGCTGTGAAATAGTAAGCGATGTATTAGCAGTTTTCTCATCAAAAGGAGAGGACTTAAGCTGCGTTTGCAGCATTTCCACTTCACCCCGATAAGAATCCAAGGTTTTTTCGCTTTGCTTTATCGCTTCCGATTTTTTATCTAGGGTTGCTAGGTCTTCTTCAAAAACCAATATGTTTTTTGAGGCTTTAACTTTATCAAGGTTTTTTTCGTTATCACCTTGTTGCCCCTCTATATCTTTTTGCTGCTTTTCTAAAGATACGGCCTGCTTTTCCAAGCTAGAAATATTTTGCACCCAATTAAGTTTTTGCTCAATTTCGTCTTGCTCTGTTATTAACTCAGTTTGCTGTTCTTTAAAGTCTTCTAAATCATGCTGACTAGCTTCTATTGCTACTTGATCCATCACAGGTGTAGCCGAAAGATCTTGTTCTAATTGCTGTAAACGTATTTGTGCCTGACTATATTTTTCTTCCGCTTGCTGGGCATATTCCTGATAAATATCGTTACCACTGATTTTTTCCAGTATATCCATGCGTTCACTATCCAAGGCATTTAAAAAGGCTGCAAAATCACCTTGCGCCAATACCATCGACTTACTGAACTTATGAAAATCCATGCCTGTTAATTCAAGCATTTTTTCTCGCACTTTTTGTACGTTCTCTTCTAAAACTGTCTCTGATCCATTTAAATGGATCAATTTCATTTCAGCAGGTAGCAGCTCTCCACTGGCATTTCCATCGGCTCTAGCAACACGCCACGTTGCCTTATATTTGTCTTTGGCTAATTCAAACTCAACTTCAGCAAAACTGTCTGCAGTAGACTTAGTCATTACATGTTCAGCAGGTCTGTCAAAACGAAAGGTTTCACCATACAGGCCTAAGGTAATAGCATCTAAAACACTAGATTTCCCCGATCCATTTGGCCCTGTAATTGCAAAAACACCGCCATCAACTATTGGAGCTTTATCAAAATGAATTCGGCTTTCTCCTTCAAGCGAATTTATATTTTTGAAATAAATATTAAGTATTTTCATAAGGCACTAGTTTTAAAGCAAATAAATGAATATAGCCACATTAATCACTATCTTGTTTTGATATTGAATACAGAGCTTAAATAACGCGATTAATCATTATAAATGAAAAAACATAACTACTTTAATCATTCCCTTTTTTAAACCTTAGATAGGCCATCAATTTTTAATCAATTCATCCAATGCCAATTGATTTTTGGGATTAAGAGCAGGCTAAAGAGATTGTGAAAGTATTAGCTTTTATCTCCCCTCTTTGGAAAAGAGGGGTTGGGGGAGATTTTATTATAAAAACAATATGTTTTGTAAAAGCCCTCTCCTGCTGGAGCAGGGAGGGGTGATGCCTACAGGGGTGTAGGTAAGTAGAGCAATGCAGGAGCAATTGTCGAGGAGAAATTTAAATAATTCTCTTCTTCTTTAATATCTTCTTATAAATCAAAAGATAAAATAAAATTTGAATTACATACTGTTTGTTTTCTCCTCACCCAAACCCTCTCCAGCAAGAGAGGGCTTAAGAGCTAACAAAACCAACATTTAACGGTGACATAGCCTTTCCAAAGGAGGAAGTCAAAAGCGGTAGCTTTAGGACAAAGGAGCACTATTTACCTTTATTGTCACTTTATGGATAAAGTTTTTATCAACCCTTCTATCTTCTCATCCATTTTGGCATCAGCATCAAACAGGGAAGAACTTTGTTCTTTTGCATGTTTTAACAATCCTTTAAAGTACTCTTCTTGCTCTAGATCCAAATCCATATTAATAAAGGCCCAATCAACACTGGTTTCTAAATCATTTAATATGGCTGTATTTTTTTGTTCATTTTCTTTATGGGCAACTTCAATATCACCTAAAACATCTCGTGTAGTATTAATCAATTTAACTAAAGAGGATGCCATCTCAATACCAACAATTCGTGAATCAGCTCCTTCTATTAACATTCCAGTAACATCATTCAATCGCCCATACTTATCTGAATCAGCTATAGGCATATTTTTAATTATTACTGAGATATTTTTAAAATTAATAATGGTTCGCTTACCAAAATGAATAAAGCGATCCCCCTCTCTAACAATACCCATCACCTCTTTTTCACGGTCGCTAACAACGCCCGATGAAGAAAAGAAAAAATCTTGCTCATCAACAGTCATTCGTATAGTTGCATTTAATTCAAATTGACGTAATGACTCTAATGTTCTTTTTGATAATGCTTCTAAAGTTTCACAATGATAACTATCACGAGTAAATTGCATAACCTCGCCCATTTCACTCGCCTGAGTCATTGCTGTCATCGCCATACTCATCGCATCACTAGACCCTTGTTGCAATGATTTTCTTTCTTGTTTACTTGCTAGAGTTAGCTGTATTTTTACCAGTAACTCTTCCTCTTCAAAGGGTTTGATTATATAGTCATCCCCTCCAGCTTTATATCCCTTCATGCGTTCTTCGGGGAGTCCTAGGGCTGAAACAAAAATAACAGGGATTTCATCGGTGTCAAAATCTGCTTTTAATTGTTCACAAACTTCAATTCCTGACATACCTGGCATATTAACATCTAATAATATAAGGTCTGGTACTAAGTCTTTTAGTTTATCTATACATTGCACACCTGTTTCAGCAAATTCCAGCTGATACTCTTCAGCCAGCAACTCCCCTATTATTTCAAGGTTCATCGGCTCATCATCTACAACTAAAAGCAAAGGTTTGTCTGTCATATTTTTATCTTCCATAATACATATTTATTTTGCCAGCAAAATTAGCCTTATCTTTCAGGGCAAAACGATTCGTACTGGTAATCTAAGTAATTGCTTTTAATAATAGTTGATAAAATATAGTTAAAAAAGCAAAATAACAAATAATTAATTGAACATTGTTTAATTTAAGTTTATAGTAAACTCCTCATATCTGCTAAGCTGGTTTCAGGAGAGATTAATATGCTAAAAAAAATACTACATTTTCTACTTACTTTAATTTATAAAGTTGAAGTTGAAGGCCTGGATAATTATAAAAATGCTGGTGATAGAGTTCTTATCATATCCAACCACACTTCTTTTTTAGACCCCTTATTGCTTGGCGTGTTCTTGCCCGACAATATTACCTTTGCAATTAACACTCAAATATCTGAACGTTGGTGGATAAAACCTTTTCTTGGGCTTTCTACAGTTTTCCCCATGAATCCCACTCAGCCACTGTCGTTAAAAGCACTTATCCATCATTTACAAAGTAATACCAAAACAGTTATTTTCCCTGAAGGGCGTATTACGGTAACAGGGTCATTGATGAAAATTTATGATGGTACTGGCATGGTAGCTGATAAATCAGGAGCATCAATTTTACCCGTTAGAATACATGGCGCAGAATACACCCACTTTTCTAAGCTAAGAAATATTGTACGTTTACGCTGGTTTCCTAAAATCACCATTAAAATTCTGCCACATACCACGATTAAAGCTAATCAGGAATTAAGAGGGAAATCACGTCGTAAATTTTGTGGTCATATTTTGGCTGATTTAATGAGTGAAATGGTTTTTTCAACCAGTCATTATAAGCAAACTCTTTTTTCTGGGCTTTTAGAGGCACGCAAAATTCACGGCGGCAAACATACTGTTGCTGAGGACTTAGAAAGAGAGCCACTATCTTATGATGCTTTAATCACCCGAACCATCGCTATTGGTAATGCTATAAAAGGTATGACTCAAGCGGCTGAGAATGTAGGTGTGTTTCTACCAAACTCTACCAAAACATTAAATGTTGTTTTAGGTTTACAGTTATATGGCCGCGTTCCTGCAATGCTCAATTATTCGACAGGTTCAAAAGGTATGACTTCGGCTTGTAGAACGGCTACTATTAAAACCGTACTAACCTCTCGTCGTTTTATTGATTTAGCCAAATTAAATGCTGATGCTGATGCCTTAGCAGAACAAGTAAACTTGGTTTATTTAGAAGATTTAGCTGAATCAATTACTACCACAGATAAATTAAAGGCAGCCTTTCAAGCTAAAACAGCTGATTATTGGTATAAACACCAACAATACAGTCCTGATAGCCCTGCTGTTGTGTTATTTACTTCTGGGTCAGAAGGTGAACCTAAAGGCGTGGTTTTATCACATGCCAATATTTTAGCGAATCACAACCAATTAAGAGCACGGATAAATTTTAATGCTCAAGATGTAGTCTTAAACTTTTTACCCATGTTTCATTCCTTTGGATTCACAGTCGGAACTATGTTGCCCGTTTTAAATGGAATGACAACATTCTTTTATCCATCGCCGTTACATTTTAGTGTTATACCTGAAATGGCATACGACACAGGTGCAACCATCATGTTTGGCACCAATACTTTTCTAGCTGCATACGCTAAAAAAGCACATGCTTATGATTTTTATAATATGCGCTATGTGGTGGCAGGTGCTGAAAAATTACAAGAGAGCACACGTGATATATGGGCTGAAAAGTTTGGTATTCGTATATTAGAAGGTTACGGCGCAACAGAAACAGCACCTGTAGCGTCAGTCAACACTCCAATGGATTTTAAATCAGGTTCTGTAGGTCGTCTAATGCCCGATATGCATTACCGATTAGAAGAAGTACCAGGTATTAAAGATGCAGGAAAACTACACCTTTATGGCCCTAATATTATGCAAGGCTATCTATTACCTAATAAACCAGGAGTATTAATTCCACCAAAATCAATCTACGGAGAAGGCTGGTACGACACTGGCGATATCGTAAACATTGATGATGAAGGTTTTGTTAGTATTCGAGGCCGTAGTAAACGTTTTGCCAAAGTAAGTGGAGAAATGGTTTCTCTTACAGCTGTAGAACAAATTGCCTCAACAGCTTGGCCAGAAGCTCAACATGCATCAACAAGCTTACCTGACCCTAAAAAAGGTGAACAGGTTATTTTGTTAACGACTCAAAAAGAAGCTACCAACAAACAATTGATAGCCTTATCTAAAGGCGTAAATGCTATCAGTTTGCCGAAAAAGGTTATCGTCGTAGATGCTATCCCTGTTTTAGCGACAGGCAAAACTAATTACCCTGAAGTGACCAATTTGGCAGAATCACTAGTTTAATCACCATTTAAAGTATGGCAAATAGATTGGTCTCAAACATTACCTTACCTTTAGAGGTGTCAAAAATTTTGAAACAATTTATATAAAAGACGGTTTACAAAATCGATTTTATTATTGGGGCGCAGTGCTTTAGCCTGCTTTTGTACCAAAGTATTGCAGGCTAAAGCACTGCGCCCCAAACAAGGTTTACACCCTGTATCACGACTTTCAGTCGCCAATTTATCTAACCCACCCGCATTACAGCGGGTGGTTGTTTAGCAAACTGCCATACTCCGTTATAGGCTAACCCAATGAATAAACAAATCTACCCCTTACTTATTGCCCAATTTCTTTCTGCATTTGCGGATAATGCTATTTTATTCACCATTATCGCTTTAGTGATGCAATCTGCTGAATTAGCAACCTGGTATGTACCTGCTTTACAAAGTGTATTTTTAATTGCTTTTATCGTTTTAGCTCCTTGGGTCGGCTCTTTTGCAGATACCCATGCAAAACCCAACATACTGATTATTGCCAATTTAATTAAAGCCTTAGGCACTGGATTATTATTGTTAAATGTTGAGCCTCTTATCGCTTATTGTATCGTCGGCATGGGGGCAGCTATATACAGCCCAGCAAAATATGGCATATTGCCCGAATTAGCAGATAACGATACTTTAGTTAAAGCAAATAGCTGGATAGAAGGCTCAACTATTTTTGCCATTTTATTGGGCATGATTATTGGTGCAAAAGTGGCTGACTATTCTATCCAATGGGCATTAATTGGTACGATTATTCTTTTTGTTATTTCAGCCTTAGTTAGTTTATTGTTACCTAAAAAAATAACTAAAAAAACTGAAGCTGGGTTTAAAGTAGTTGTATTTTATCGCCAAGCACGACTTTTTTTTACTACCCCTCGCTCACGTTTTGCCATTTTAGGTGCCTCATTATTTTGGGCCGCAGCAGCCACAGTCAGAGTCATTATTATTGCCTGGGCACCCATCGTATTAATGACCCAAAATGCCAGTGACATTGCTGAACTTACTTTATTTTTAGCCATTGGTATTATCGTGGGTTCCGCCTTAGTCCCTAAACTAATCCCTTTAGAATTGTTAAGCAGAGCTCGAATCCCTGCTTATTTCGTTGCTATTTTTATTATTTCTTTAAGTTTTACTGAGACTGTATGGACGGCTAGGGCGGCATTATTTGCTATAGGTGTAGCGGGAGGCATGTTTATAGTACCTATTAATGCAGCATTGCAAGAATTAGGGCAGGATAGTATTGGTAGTGGGTCTGCTGTCGCCTTACAAGGGTTTTTCCAGAATTTAACCATGTTAATTGCGGTAGGTAGTTATACTTATGCAGCCTCTCAACAGGTTGATCCTGTTATTGCATTATTATGCTTAGGTTCTATGGTTTTTGTTGCTACCTTTCTAATTTCTTTACATTTACCACTGCCACCGCTGAAGAAGAGTAAATAGTTTTACCACTCATTTTGTAGCCTTGATGCAACAAAGTGGAATCAAGGTTTATCTGAAACCCTCCCTTGATTTCGTTTCACTGCATCAAGGCTACTTGCTATTAGGGAGCTGGAAATAAATAATTGTCCAATATTGGGCAGGATTTTTGTTTGTATTCAATCGAGTAGCAATAGGCGCATAGCTGGCTACGTAACTGTTGCTACTCGATTGAAGACGGACCAAAAGACCAGTAAGATTGGATGATTATTTTTTTCATCTCCCTTAGCCACGACCAAAACAATTTCAAGAACAATCGCGGCCAATAGGCCCCTCCTAGCGGTTATTAACTTTGCTTCCAACCAGCAATAAAGCTTTCGACTAATAATACAACCGTATCATCAATACTATCCACACCTAATAAGTCTAACTTTCCTGTTAGCGATAAAGTACAAATACCATGAACACCACTCCATAATGCTCTTGCTGCTTGCTTACTTTGCTCATCAGTATGTGTCGATGATAATTGTTCAAACTCAGCCTCTACCATTCTAAATATCTGATTTACTTTTTGCTGATACCAATCGGGGACTTCTTCATTCTCTGCAAGTTGATGTTCAAAAATCATCCGCCAGCGATTAAAGTTATTACAAGCAAATAATAAATAAGTTTTAGCCAACAAAACAATCTTCTGCTCTGCTGAATCGCTAGCATCAATTGCATTTAACTCAGTTGCTATATCATCTAAAGTACGGCCTTTAATATTCATGATTAAATCAGCCATATTGTCAAAGACCATATATATACTGCCTACGGTATAACCAATATCTAAGGCTATTTTCCGCACTTTTAACTTATCAAAGCCCTCTTCCACCACTATAGTTTCAGCGGCATTTAAAACCATGTCTTTTATTTCTTGCTGACTGTGTTCACTTCTTCTTGCCATCGTGTAAACTATTTTAGTTATTGATATCTGTTACCTTACCACGACAAAAGCTTAGGAATCGACTTTAACTTATGAATATAGAATACCTCTCTGTGGTTGATAAAAACGACCAAGTTATTAACTCACTAGCAAGATCTGAAATTCATGCCTTAGGATTACGTCACCGTGCCGTTCATATTCTAATCTTTAATGATCAAGGGCAGCTTTTTCTGCAAAAAAGGTCCATGAAAAAAGACTTAAATAAAGGTCTTTGGGATACATCAGCTGCTGGCCATGTAGATGCAGGTGAAGAGTACACAATCAGTGCTATCAGAGAAACTTCAGAAGAATTGGGGATTAATATTGAATCAAGCTTACAGTCCTTATTTAAACTTTCACCTACGCCACAATTAGGTATGGAATTTATTCAAGTTTATCGTGCATATCACAATGGACCTTTTTCACTTAATGCTGATGAAATAGACGAGGGCGAATGGTTATCAATCGAAGATATATCAAACCGCGTAGAAAATAACGATACGACACTAACAGAGACATTTAAAGTTATTTGGCGCCAATATGGAGTTATGAATAAATGATTACTCAACAACAGTTAGCCAGTTTCTACAAAAAACTACTTAAACCGAATAGTTATGAAGATTATTGTCCTAATGGTTTACAAATTGAGGGCGCTAGCCAAATAAAGAAGATTGCATTTGCCGTATCAGCAACAAAAGACTCTATAGAACAAGCTATTGAACAAAATGCTGATGCCTTAGTTGTACATCATGGTCTATTCTGGAAGTTTCATGGCCCAAAAACATTAACCGGCCCTTTTGCAAAAAGAGTTTTCCCTTTAGTCAAAAATGATATTAACTTATACTCCTATCATTTACCTTTAGACGGGCACCCAGAAGTGGGCAATGCCGCTACTTTAGGAAAATTACTAGGCTGCATCAATCAGCAAGCTTTTGGTGACTTTAAAGGCTCTGCTACAGGTATAAAAGGCAATATAGAGCCGGCGATAAGCGCAACAGCGTTGGCAAAAAAACTAGAAGGAATTTTAGATCACTCTGTTATGCTCGCTTCTGAAGATAGCTCTCAACTAATTAATACGGTAGGTATTATTACAGGCGGTGCAAATAGCGAATGGGCATTAGCAAAAAAACAAGGTTTGGATGCTTATATTACCGGAGAAATGAGTGAGCATGATTGGCATGACAGCCAAGAAAGTGGAATACATATGTTTGCAGGCGGCCACAATGCAACAGAACAATTTGGGATAAAAGCCTTAATGATAAAAACTCAGCAGCAGTTTGATTTGCCATGTGTTTTTATCAGCAGTGAGAACCCTGCTTAATGGTTAGATGTCTTTGGCGGAGCGGACGGGACTCGAACCCGCGACCCCCGGCGTGACAGGCCGGTATTCTAACCAACTGAACTACCGCTCCGCAAAGAAGGCGTAGTTTAGGTATATTTCATTTTTTCGTCAAGTTCTTTTTTGATTTTTTCAAAAAAAAAGTTAAACTATAGACTTAATTTGTTAACGCATAGAGCTTCTAATTCAAAATATTATGAAAACAGAGCACCATAAAATCACCATCACCAAAAAAGCAGAAATATCATCTACTTGGTTAATTCCTGATGAATATCAATCTGTTCTAATTATCGCGCATGGTGCAGGGCACGATATGGACTCTGTTTTTATGTCTCAAATTCATGAAGGCATAGCAAAACATAATATTTTAACGGTTAAATTTAACTTTCCTTATATGGAGCAAGGCTTAAAGGCACCTAATACGCCTCATGTTCTGGAAGAAACTTGGCAGCAGGTAATTAATACTGTTATTGAAAAAACCGGCGTTACTCGTAAACAAATATTTCTTTCGGGTAAAAGCATGGGAGGTCGTTATGCAACGATCTTAACTTCGAAAGAAGATTTATATGCAGGTATTATATTATTTGGCTATCCACTTCACGCGCCAGGAAAACCAGATAAACCTCGTTTTAATCATTTAAAAGTTATTCACGAACCTATGTTGTTTTTTCAAGGAACGCGAGACTCTTTATGTCAATTAAAGGTTTTTGAACCCTTACTTGAGACCTTATCTCCAAAGCCCGTTTTACATATTATTGAAGGCGGCGATCATTCATTTAAATTATTAAAGCGTATTGATCGAACAGAGCAATCTGTTTTTGATGAAATAGTTAAAGTAAGTGCTGACTGGATCAATCAAAAGAGCTAATTTAACTCCATTTAAAAACTTTTCAAGATATTTAAGCCTTTGTTAATAGCAGTTTAAATATCCATATTATTAATTTAGTTTAGGTATTTGTGTGGAAAATTTCACCCCACTCTCCGCTTTACTTGGCGGCGCTTTAATTGGCCTTAGTGTCACAATTCTTTTATTGTTTAATGGTCGCATGGCGGGCATTAGCGGCATAATGAATGGCCTTTTCCATTCGCCAAAAAATGAAGTTGTTTGGCGATTTGTATTTCTTTTGGGCTTAATAATTGGGGCCATTATTTTTAATTTTATCTCACCTGACTTTTTTACCCCTCGACAAGGCTACCCTATTTGGCTAGTGGCTATTGGTGGGTTTTTAGTTGGAATAGGTACTCGTTTAGGCAATGGCTGTACTAGCGGTCATGGCATCTGTGGGATTGCAAATTTATCTAAACGCTCTATTTTTGCCACTCTCACGTTTATGGCAACAGGCATGATCACGGTTTATATTATTAGGCACTTACTATGAAACAAGTACTTATCGCACTAGTAAGTGGAATTATTTTTGGGATAGGACTTTCCCTATCGCAAATGATAAACCCGAATAAAGTTATCAATTTCTTAGATATTACTGGGCAATGGGATCCAAGCTTGGCATTTGTAATGATGGGCGCTCTGATAGTTACTTTCATTTCTTTTAGGATAATCCTAAAGAAACCAGACCCTATTTTAGAAGAGAGCTTTCACTTATCTAAACGCACCGATATTGATAAAGCGCTATTAGCTGGAGCTGCTATTTTTGGTATTGGCTGGGGAATGAGTGGATACTGCCCAGGCCCTGCTGTTGCAAGTATCGGGTCAGGTAGTATAGAAGCTATTGTGATGGTTGTTTCTATTTATGCCGGTTTCTTTTTTCAGAAATGGTTGTCTAATAGATCATAAAAACAATCATTTATTGGGGCGCAGGCTTTTAGCCTGCTGAATACAGCTTAAAACCTACGCCCCAAAAGACATTTACTTGTTGATGGTTAATTTATCCCCCTCTA
>CAJVYL010000001.1 GCA_913009265.1 uncultured Methylococcales bacterium | reverse complement strand
ATTTTATGATCACTACAGGGATTTAGCATGGCTAAGAAAACGACTGATATAACTAATCCTGCAAATTTGCAGTCCCATGACAAAGGCACGGGAGCGGTACGTAAATTTCATCCTGTTTATAAAGATTATTTGCCGCCTTGTAATAACGCCTGTCCTGCAGGTGAAGATATTCAAGGTTGGTTGGCTTTAGTGCAGAGTGGGGATTATCAACAAGCCTGGCAATTGTTGATGAAAGATAACCCAATGCCGGCAGTACACGGTCGAGTTTGTTATCACCCTTGTGAAACAAAATGTAATAGAGAGCAACTTGATAGCTCAGTTAGCATTCATGCTGTAGAACGATTTTTGGGTGATAAAGCGATAGCAGAAGGTTGGAAAGTTACTCCTGACAAAGACAGCAGTGGTAAACGGATCTTGATAATTGGTGCCGGTCCTAGTGGTCTATCTGCGGCCTATCATCTGGCTCGACTTGGGCATAAAGTGGTTATTTATGAAGCTGGCCCAGTAGCAGGGGGAATGATGCGCTTTGGTATTCCTGCTTATCGTTTGCCACGTGAGGAGCTTGATCAGGAAATAAACCGAATTAAAAGCTTAGGTGTAGAAATTGAGCTTAATAGAAAAGTAGAAAACCTTTTGGAAGATAAGCAGGCAGGTAATTTCGATGCAGTGTTTGTCGCCATTGGTGCTCATTTAAGTAAACGTGTTGATATACCAGCACGCGATGCCACTAAAATGCTTGATGCAGTTAGTTTTTTACGTGATACAGCGACAGGGAATGCACCTTTATTAGGGCGTAAAGTTGCTATTTATGGCGGTGGTAATACGGCAATGGATGCGGCACGTACAGCTAAACGCTTAGGGGCTGAAGAAGCTTTGATTATTTATCGCAGGGATAGAGATCATATGCCGGCTCATGATTTTGAAGCTGATGAAGCATTGGAAGAAGGGGTGAAAATTAATTGGTTACGATCAATTAAAGAAATGGATGAAGGCTCGATAAAAGTAGAAATTATGGAGTTGAATGACCAAGGAAGGCCAGAGCCAACTGGTCGTTTTGAAGACTTAGAAGCTGATTCACTAATTTTGGCCGTTGGACAAGAAACAGATAGTCAATTTTTACGGGCAGTCGATGAAATAGAGTTTCAAACTGATGGAACAGTAAAAGTTGATTCAGGCATGATGACAGCTGCAGCGGGTATTTTTGCTGGTGGAGATATGGTGCCAAGTGAACGAACGGTAACAACTGCGGTAGGGCATGGTAAAAAAGCGGCACGACATATTGATGCTTGGTTAAAAAATGAGCGATATATTGCGGCTGAAAAACATGATCCAGTCGACTACAAGCAATTAAACCTTTGGTATGTAACCGAAGCAGGGCAAACGACTCAGGAATCATTATCCACCCAGAATAGGGAAGAAAATTTTTCTGAAATTGTCTCTGGTGTTACCGATAAAGAAGCAACATTTGAAGCACAGCGTTGTTTTTCTTGTGGTAACTGTTTTGAATGTGATGGTTGTTATGGTGCTTGTCCTGAAAAGGCTGTTATTAAATTGGGGCCTGGCAAACGCTATAAATACAATTATGAGTTATGTACAGGTTGTGCGGTTTGTTTTGAGCAATGCCCTTGTCATGCGATAGAAATGGTTGATGAGGATAATAATTCCCAAAATGATGTGACAAATCAGGCAGGAGAGCAGCATGACTGATAATAAAATGGTAACAGTTGATGGTAATGAAGCGGTTGCTTATGTGGCTTACCGAATCAATGAAGTTTGTGCGATTTATCCTATTACACCATCATCAGGAATGGCTGAGTGGACTGATCAATGGGCTAATGAAGGTAAAGCAAATATTTGGGGCAATATACCTTTAATTGCTGAAATGCAAAGTGAAGGCGGAGCCGCAGGCGCTTTACATGGTGCCTTACAAACAGGTGCTTTAACCACTACATTTACTGCATCTCAGGGATTATTATTAATGATCCCGAATATGTATAAAATTGCAGGTGAATTAACGCCTACGGTATTTCATGTGGCAGCAAGGTCTTTGGCAACCCAAGGCTTATCTATTTTTGGTGACCATGCCGATGTGATGGCTGTGCGAAGTACGGGGTTTGCACTGTTAGGTTCAAGTTCTGTGCAAGAAGCGCATGATATGGCTTTAATATCACAAGCCGCTACTTTGCAAAGTCGTATTCCTTTTTTACATTTTTTTGATGGTTTTCGTACCTCCCATGAAGTTAATAAAATTGAATTATTAACGGATCAACAAATCAGGGATATGATTGATGATGAATGGGTTTATGCGCATCGTTCACGTGCTTTAAATCCAGATAACCCCTTTATTAGAGGTACAGCGCAAAACCCTGATGTTTATTTTCAAGCGAGAGAAACAGTAAATCCATTTTATGCCAAAGTACCTGAAATTGTTCAGGGCTTAATGGATCGCTTTGCCGAATTAACAGGCCGAAAATATAATCTATTTGAATATACAGGCGCTGAGGATGCTGAAAAACTGATTGTTATTATGGGATCAGCCGCTGAAACAGTTAAGAAAACAGTCGAGTATTTAGTTGATAAAGGTGAAAAAATTGGCGTAGTGCATGTGCGACTTTATTTGCCTTTTGCTTATGAACTATTTTTACAAAGCTTTCCTGACAGTATTAAAAAAGTGGCGGTATTAGATCGTACAAAATCGCCTGGGGCAACTGGGGAGCCTTTATTTCATGATGTGGTTTATTCTTTTTCAGAAGCTTATGGTTCGGGCAAGCTAAGTCAAATACCAAGAACGATTGGTGGACGTTACGGTCTTTCATCAAAAGAATTTACACCGGCAATGGTAAAAGGTATTTTTGATGAATTGGAAAAGGAACTGCCAAAAAATCACTTTACCATCGGTATAAATGATGATGTCAGTCATAGCAGTTTAGATTATGAGTCAAATTTTAATATTGAATCTGACAGTATGATTTCTGCTTTGTTTTATGGCCTAGGTGCTGATGGAACTGTGGGGGCTAATAAAAATACGATTAAGATTATTGGTGAGTTAGATGATTTTTATGCACAAGCCTATTTTGTTTACGATTCTAAAAAATCAGGCAGTCAAACGGTTTCTCACTTACGTTTTGGCCCTGAGCCTATAAAAGCACCGTATTTGGTACAGAGTGCTGGTTTTATAGGGTGTCATCAATTTAATTTTATTTTTAAAACGGATGTATTAGCTTTAGCTGCTGATAATTCAGTATTTTTATTAAATAGTCCTTATGCTGTTGATCAAGTTTGGGATCAATTACCTGCAAATATGCAGCAACAAATCATTACTAAAAATATTGATTTTTATGTGATTGATGCTGCCAAAGTCGCACGTAATGCAGGTATGGGGAATCGTGTTAATACTGTGCTGCAAACCTGCTTTTTTGCACTTTCTGGAGTATTAGAAAGAGAGCTGGCAATAGAAAAAATCAAACAGGCCATTAAAAAAACCTATAGCAAAAAAGGTGAAGAAATTGTTAAAAAGAACTTTGCTGCTGTTGATCAAACATTAGAGCATTTGTATCAGGTTGAAGTGGCTGATGCTGTAACAAGTACCTTACAAAAACCTGAAGTTGTTTCGAGTAAAGCGCCTGATTTTGTACGACGCATTACCGCAAAAATGATGGCAGGTGAGGGTGATGAATTAGCGGTTAGTCAAATCCCAATTGATGGAACTTATCCCTCAGGAACAACGGCTTGGGAAAAACGTAATTTGTCACAGTTTGTACCAGAGTGGGAGCCTGATCTGTGTATACAATGTGGTAACTGTAGTTTTGTTTGTCCTCATTCTGTTATACGGGCTAAGTTTTATAATGAAAAACGATTAGAAACAGCTCCTGAAAAATTTAAATCTGCGCCAATAAGTTCTAGGGGCTTTCCTGATATTCGTTACACCTTGCAGATTTACTTGGAAGACTGTACTGGATGTAATCTTTGCGTGGAAGTTTGTCCTGCATTAAGCTTAAAAGAAAGCGGTGTTAAGGCAATTAATATGAAGTCTAAGGCTCCGATATTAGAGCAAGAAAAAACAAATATTGATTTCTTTGAAACCTTGCCGATTAATAATAGGGCAAGGGTAGATTTTTCATCTATTCGAGGTGCGCAATTTTTACAACCACTTTTTGAGTTTTCAGGTGCTTGTGCCGGTTGTGGTGAAACACCTTATGTAAAATTAGTTTCTCAGTTATTTGGTGATAGATTATTAGTTGCCAATGCAACAGGCTGCTCGTCAATTTATGGCGGTAATTTGCCGACGACACCTTGGACTAAAAATGAGGAAGGAAAAGGTCCAGCCTGGTCTAACTCTTTATTTGAAGATAATGCCGAGTTTGGTTTAGGTTTTCGATTAACTGCTGACCAGCATAAAGGTGTAGCGAGTCAGTTGATATTTAATCTGCAACCAGAATTAGGTGAAAAGTTAGTATATGAATTGCTTAATGCTAAGCAAGAAACCGAGTCTCAGATACATAAACAACGAGAACGGGTTGCAGAGCTTAAAGCTAAATTATTAAAATTAGACACAGCAAAAGCACGAGAATTAATTTCTGTTGTGGATCATTTAATCAGACGTAGTATTTGGATTATGGGAGGCGATGGCTGGGCTTATGATATTGGCTCTGGCGGTCTTGATCATGTTCTAGCTAGTGGGCGCGATGTAAATGTATTAGTGATGGATACAGAGGTTTATTCTAATACGGGCGGGCAAATGTCTAAGTCTACACCATTAGGTGCGGTAGCTAAATTTGCTGCTGGTGGTAAACCAGTCGCCAAAAAAGATATAGCCTTGCAAGCCATTTCTTATGGCAATGTTTATGTAGCTAGAATTGCGATGGGAGCCAATCCACAGCAAACTTTATTAGCCATGCGAGAAGCTGAAGCCTATCCAGGCCCCTCTTTAATTTTGGCTTATAGTCATTGTATTGCCCATGGCATTAATATGAATGATGGATTAAAACAGCAGGATTTGGCTGCAGCATCAGGTCATTGGCCTTTGCTTCGATATAACCCAGTGCTTAGACAAACGCAGCATAACCCTTTTGTACTTGATTCACCTAGACCTAGAGTGCAATTTAAAGACTATGCCTACAATGAATTGCGTTACAAAATGTTGCAAAGAACTAATCCAGAAAAGGCAGAGAAAATGCTTAAATTAGCTCAGAAAGGTATTGACCTGAAATGGAAAATTTATGAGCAGATGGCCGAGCAAACGGGTGGCGATTTTCAACCTGATGCAACATTAATTGATTAAGGATATATTATGGACTTATCTAGCAAATACATGGGTTTAAACTTAAAGAACCCAATCGTTGTATCATCTTGCCCATTATCAGAATCACTTGATGGGATTAAAACACTTGAAGATTCAGGTGCGTCAGCTGTTGTTATGTATTCCTTGTTTGAAGAGCAAATTCGACGGGAGAATGAAGCTTTTGATAGTTTAATGGAATCTGCTTCTGGCCATTTTTCTGAATCAAGTGATTTTTTTCCTCAAATGGATGAGCTTGAAGATAAAGGCCCAGAACAATATTTAAACTTATTGCAAAAAGCAGTAGCTGCTACCGATATTCCTATTATTGGAAGTTTAAATGGGGTCACTAATGAGGGCTGGATTGATTATGCTAAACAAATTCAGCAAGCTGGCGCGAGTGCTTTAGAATTAAATATTTATTACATTCCAACGGATATTAATAAGACGGGGATAGAAGTAGAGCAACGTTATTTTGATATTTTACAAGCAGTAAAATCTTCTGTTTCAATTCCAGTGGCTATTAAATTGAGTCCTTTCTTTAGTGCGACAGCTAATTTTGCTAAACGATTAGATGATGCTGGAGCGGATGGTTTGGTTTTATTTAATCGGTTTTTTCAGCCAGATTTTAATCTTGATACATTGCAAATTGATCCTCGGGCTCATACGGGATCAGCTGAAGAAATACGGGTTCCTTTACTTTGGATTGCTGTGTTACACGACCAAATTAAAGCATCACTTGCTGCAAGCCGGGGCGTACAAACTTCAACTGAGGTGATTAAATATCTACTTGCTGGGGCAAATGTAGTGATGGTTGCATCTGCTTTAATGAAGCATGGGCCTCAATATATTCAAGTTTTACTGGATGAATTGGAGCAGTGGTTAGAAGCTAGAGATTATGCATCAGTCAGTGAAATTAGAGGGAAAATGAGCCATAAAAATGTGGTAAACCCTGATGAGTTTGAACGTGTTAATTATATTAAGGCTTTGGGGCGAGCAGGAAGGGGAAAGCGAAACTAGCTTGCGATCATTTATAAGACCTTCACCTTTATAACTTTGAGTGAATGTGGTGTGGGTTATTGCTAGTGAACACCTAGTTCATAAATATCAGTCAAAAAATTTATGATGTTTAATGATAGGTGTTCGATACTGGTAAAAATATGCAATAAATTGTATCAGTAAACTAGTGAAACACTAAAGTGACACTAGTTACATTAGAGCCAATATTATTTGCTATACGGTACAACTGACCATCCTTCGTATCTTTGGTTTTTTACCTTTTTCTTTGTAGCTTTATCGTGTTGAGAAAACGGGTTGTCTCCCATCGCCATATGGTTTTTCTTTGCCATATTAATATCTGATTTGCTGGTATGCGTGTTCTGCATATGCTTTCCTTTTGTCATATCAATCTCTGAAGCACTGGTATGAGTATTTTGCATGCTTTTACTTTCAGCAACTGCTATTGCAGGTAGAGTAGAACATAATGCAATTGTTAGTAAAATCTTTTTCATTTTCTTCCTCTTGATAGTTAAAATTTCATGGTTTGTTAAGGTTGAATGTATCATAATTTTAGAATATATGAAATTTCAAATGAATAATAATCAATAAATTATGTGTGTTTTTTCTGGGTTATGAAATAAAACACAATTATTTCAGTTGTTTAGATGTTATAAAGAGGGACTTGAATTGTTGTTTTAGCTGGTGTAATTATTAAAAAAAGGGCGCTAATGGCCACAAATCAAAACCAGCAACAAAAACTTGATTTCAGTAGTGTTATACCAATCCCAATAGGGTCGTCAGTTATTCCTTCATCTGCGGAGAAGGTTTGGGTGAGGAGGTTAAAATAAAAACTTACTGTGATTGGGGTGTTTAGCTACTGATGTAAGTGATGGGATTTTCTGGCAAATGGGGCAGATGGTGGCTTCGAGCTGTGCTCGAATCACCATCTAAGCTAATTCCTTAGGCAGATTTTTTTCGATTATAGAAAAAGTAGCCTAATCCTGCCGCTATTAAAAAAGCAATAATAGGAAGCATATCATCAGATTCGTTTTCTGCTTTATCTATATAAGGAAATCTGAACTTTGTTATAACACCTAAGCCAGAGTCATTAATGTCAATAGTGATAGACTTTGCATCCAAGCGGGGTAGTTGAACTTCTCCACCATCAAATGCTTTGTAGTTTTTTGATCTGTTTTCGGTGAAGTTTGGGTAGATAGCTGTTGATGAAAAAATAGCTTTAGAACCTAGAGCTTGTGCCATTTCAACTTCTAATTGTTGGGTCGATTTACCTTTTGTTTGTAATACTATCGGTGTGCCTTTATCTATAGTAATGGTGACAGAACCTCCCGCAGTTTCATATTTTATATCCGAAGAAAAGTCTCTTACATATTCAACTGCGGCAGTATAAACAAGGTTGATAGAAATATCGACAGCTGCACTGGAAAAACTCTTTCCAGGAACTCTGTAGCTTAGCGTTTGGTTGGTATAGTCTCGGGTAGTAATTCTATCAATTGCAAAACTTGCTTTATTGAAGATAAGAAATTCAGCTTTATCATTACTTGTTTCGGTAGAGGCCCCACGGTCACTAGGTGCTTCAGTTTTAATGGCAGCATTAAGTGAACCTACTACCTTTTTGTTTACTTCAATGGCGGTAAGCGGTTTTTTTGCAGTAGTGCCTTTTATAAAGGCTAGGCCGTTTGATTTATTAAAATTTATACCTTCTTTTTGCCAAGACACCATAGTAGAAAATGACGTTTCAATTGTCCTTTTTGGTGAGCTGGTTTGTATCAGTAGTTGGTCTGTTCTTTCAGGGTTAGCCATACTTATTGATGGAACGCTCAAAAGGCAGCTAAGAAGTATGCTTAGGTTTAAGGTTTTTCTTTTTATCATTATTTTATCCTCGGTATATTCGTTCAGCCTATCATAGTTAGTTCATATTGAAAAAAGCTTTCAATAGCTTTCTTTTAATTAAATTTTAATGATCTGTAAAACATAAATACTCTGCTAATAATAATAAAAGCGCGTAGAATATGCTCCCTTTAAAATACTTTACTCATTAATATATAGACTGTAGTCTGAATGTTAGTCTCAATAACATTATTAATGTGTTTTACTCGGAATAAAATATGCTCGCAACCGCAAATATCACCATGCAATTTGGCGCTAAGCCATTATTTGAAGACGTTTCAGTTAAATTCGGTAATGGAAATCGTTACGGATTAATTGGTGCTAATGGGTGTGGTAAATCAACCTTTATGAAAATTTTAGGGGGTGATTTAGAGCCTTCTGGTGGTAATGTTTCAAAAGACCCTCATGAGCGTATCGGTAAGCTAAAACAAGATCAATTCGCTTATGAAAAATATGCTGTTATTGATACCGTTATTATGGGGCATGATGAATTATGGGCTGTAAAGGCTGAGCGTGATGCTATTTATGCCAATCCAGAAATGTCTGAAGAAGATGGTATGCGTGCTGCAGAACTTGAATCTGAATTCGCTGAAATGGATGGTTATACGGCTGAAGCGCGTGCGGGTGAATTGTTAGCAGGTGTTGGGATAGATGTAGAACAGCATTATGGCCTTATGAGCGAAGTCGCTCCAGGTTGGAAATTACGAGTATTGTTAGCGCAAGCTTTGTTTTCTGAACCTGATGTTATGTTGCTTGATGAGCCAACAAACAACTTGGATATTAATGCGATTCGTTGGTTGGAAGGCGTGTTAAATGAGCGTAATTGCACCATGGTTATTATTTCGCATGATCGACATTTTTTAAATAGTGTTTGTACTCATATGGCTGATTTAGATTATGGTGAGATTCGTCTTTACCCTGGTTCGTATGATGATTATATGACTGCTGCGACGCAAGTTATTGAAAGCATGCAGTCGGAAAATGCTAAAAAGAAAGCACAAATTTCAGAGTTAAAAGCTTTTGTTAGTCGATTTTCTGCCAATGCTTCTAAATCTAAGCAAGCAACATCAAGAGCTAAACGACTAGATAAAATTAGTTTAGATGAGATAAAACCTTCAAGCCGTCAAAATCCTTTTATCCGGTTTGATCAAGATAAGAAATTACACCGTTTAGCGCTTGAAGTAGAAGGCTTGGCAAAAAGTTACGAAACTGAATTGTTTAAAGATTTTGACCTAATGGTTGAAGTGGGTGAAAGGGTCGCTGTTATTGGACCAAACGGTATAGGTAAAACAACTTTATTAAAATGTTTGGTGGGTGATACTGATTTAAGCGCTGGAAAAGTGAAATGGTCTGAAAATTCAGATATTAGTTATTGTGCCCAAGACCATGCCGCTGATTTTGAAGAAGACCTACAGTTGTTTGATTGGATGGAGCAATGGGGAAAACCAAGTGATGATGATCAAATAATCCGTGGAACTTTAGGTCGATTATTATTTTCTCAAGACGAGATTGATAAAAAAGTATCTGTGCTTTCGGGTGGAGAACAAGGCCGTATGATATTTGGCAAGCTAATGCTACAACGTGCAAATATTATGGTATTGGATGAGCCGACTAATCATTTAGATATGGAATCAATTGAATCATTAAATTTAGCACTAGAAAATTACGATGGTACATTAATTTTTGTCAGTCATGATAGGGAATTTGTATCATCACTTGCTACACGAGTAATTGAATTGACACCAACAGGCATTGTAGATTTCCGTGGTACTTATGAGGATTACTTAGAAAGCCAAAAGCCAAGTTAGCAAAAAAGGTAGGAGGGGCCTCTGGCCGCGACAGAAACAAGATCAAGAGCAGTCGCGGCCAGAGGCCCCTCCTACAAATTATTTATATAAGCTTTTGTAGTCTTGATGAAACAAAGTGGAATCAAGGTTTAGCTGATATGTCCCTTGATTTCGCTTTACTAGTTCCCACGCGCTGCGTGGGAATTCAGATGCGACGCGCCTGCGTCATATTATTGAATAAGAAATACCGTTGTTATTCTTGGTGTTCTACGCTGGCGCGTATAAAAATAGGCTCCCACGCAGCGCGTGGGAGCCAGGTGACATTAGAGAGAGTCGGTGAAAGTTTATTTTATTTCTCCCCCGCTCTAGTCAATCCCATCATTCATGTGGATGAAACTTCCTTTCGGGTAGGCATGAAAAACTAGTGGATACACGTTTTTCATCGTGGGGACTTAATGCAAACAATGGCTAATAAAGGTTACATCCATTGATCGCTATTCAAATGGCTCTCGCTGGCGAAAGGATTAATGGGGGCGAGTAGTTACAAATTAAGTTAAGTAAGTAGATTTAGAAAATATGAAATCACAAAAATGTATTGTTTGTTCAAAGGCCAAAGGTAAACGTGGCTGTTTAATTAAAGATAAAGCGTTGGTATGTTCGCGTTGCTGTGCTGAAATTCGTTATTCAGAGTGTGAGGGGTGCAGTTATTATAAAGACTCGAAAAATTATGCAGTTGAAAAGGCCAAAAAGTCACCGGGTTCTTTTGTGGCGCGTATTGATCCAGCAGTTGATGAGAGGATTGATCAGGCTTTAATGATGGTTGAGTCGGGTAATATGATGGGAGAGTCGATTATTCGTCAATTATGGAATGATAATATGGACTTGCACACTGTTCATTATGCTATGGGGACAGTTTATGCAATGAAAGATCAGTTTGATGAGGCTATGGACTGCTTTGATAAAGCATTGGAAATATATCCTTATTTTGCTGAGTGCTGGTTTAACCGAGCTTTGGCCGCTCAAAATAAATTGGATGTTTTTGAAATGATTACTTCATTTCAAAAAGCTTTGGAAATGGGGGGTGACAATAGTGAAATAGTTCATCAGGCTGGGCAGGCATTATCTGATTTTGAGAGAGGCGTTATTGAAGAAACGGGACTTGGGATAGAGGATTATCTATTAAGTTTGAGTAAATTTGATTCGGCCTTTGAGCTGATGGAGAATCAGCAGTGGGATAAAGCTTGTTCTGGATTTCAACAAGTTGTTGCGATTAATCGAAACAGTCCACAGTCTTTTGGCAATATGGCCCTCTGTTTTGCTCATTTGGCTGAAAATGAACAGGCTTTGGAAGCCTTTGATAAGGCAATTGAGTTAGATCCACATTATGAACCAGCGATTATTAATAAAATCATATTCCAGAATACAATTGAAAAAGGGGGGGCTTTTTCAGAAAATTTTAATAAATTTAAAGCAATAGAGTATTCGAAAGATTATTCAGTGAAGGATGATAAATTGTTGTTGAATGATTATCTGGAAGACTGGGAAAAAGATTTATAATCACTTAATTCTTCTGCTATGACGTGAATTTCTACTTTTAACAGTAATGACAAATTCAAAAGTGTATATTGGGTTCAATAAACCCAATTAATTGGACTTGGTATTAAGGCTCCTTAGATATGAGTAAATGTTCAAACTCTATAGCAGGTACTGGTTTACTAAAGTAATAACCTTGTACATATTCGCATTGATATTGATTTAATATTTCTAATTGTTCTTTAGTTTCTACGCCCTCGGCAATAACAGATAAACCAAGGTTCTTAGAGATTGTAATAATAGAGGTGACGAGTGCCTTATCGCTTTTATCTTCGGTAATATCCTGAATAAAGGATCTATCAATTTTGACGGTTGCTACAGGCAAGTTTTTTAAATAGCTTAATGATGAGTAGCCTGTTCCAAAGTCATCTAAGGAAAAACTTACGCCTTTATTAATTAATTCTTCCATTTTAGATACAGATTTCTTTACATCATTAATCAGGCTATATTCGGTAATTTCAATATCAATACATTGAGCGGGAACATTAATTTTCTCTATCAAATCAAGTATTAATTGGCTAAAGTTTTCATCTTGAAATTGACGTGTACTGATATTGATACTGAGTCTTTGCTCTGGTTTCCAAAGCCCCTCTGCAATCCATTGTGCTAGATGTTTGAGGCTTTCTTCAAATATCCAGTGTCCTACGTCTAGCATTAAAGATGATGATTCTAGTATGTCTAGGAAGTGGCCAGGTGCTCTAATTCCTTTTTCTGGGTCATTCCAGCGTAATAAGACTTCTGCTCCATGAATGCGGCCTGTTGCGGCCTCGTTTTTTGGTTGGAAGTAAAGTATAAATTCTTTATTGCAATAGGCTTTTCTTAATTTGTGCTCAAGTTCAAGCTGGCGTTGAACCTTGATACTCATATCCTTATGAAATACTTCAAATTGGTTTTTTCCTGATTTTTTTGCTTCATACATGGCAGTATCAGCAAAACGGAGTAATTCATGACTATTGTCTGTTCCCGCAGAAAACATTGATATTCCAATGCTTGCTGTTAGGTTGAATGTCATGCTTTCAACTTGGATATCTTTTGCAATAAATTCATTAAGCTTTTTGGTTACTTGGCGCGCTTGGTTAATAGCTTCTAGTGAATCAGAGCTCAGTCCAGTGAGAATAACTACAAACTCATCGCCTCCTAGCCTTGCAAGGATATCTTCGCCTCTAATTTCTGTCTTTAATCGTTGAGCTATTTCTTTTAAAACCAAGTCACCTGTTGGATGGCCGAGAGAATCGTTTACACATTTAAAGTTATCAAGATCAATATATAACAGAGCACTATGCATTTTGTTGCGGTGGACTCTATCAATTTCATGGTCGAGTTGTTTTAATAGTTCATTGCGATTAGCTAAGCCGGTTAAGGTATCGTAATAAGCTAAGTACTTTATAGTTTCTTCTGCTGAACGTAGGTCGCGGATATCTTTGGCGACGGTTGAAAAAAAATCAATATCACCATCAGCCGACTTGTGAGTAATTAATACTTGAGAGGTTAATATATTCTTATTTGAAGCTGATATAAAGGTTGTTTCTCCCTTCCACATACCGTGCTTAATTGCACAGGGAATAGCTTCTGACATAATTAAGATAGCATCATCTCTTTCGTGAAAATCAGTTAAACGAATTCTGCTTAAATCTTTGTCTTCGGGAATCCCAAGTAATTCATACCCTGCTTTATTCAGGTAAGTGAGAAAGCCATCAATATCCGCAATACAAATTAAATCTGGTGTTGACTCTAAAATAGCAATCAATCTACTTTGTTGATCAACAGCTATTTGTTTATCTAAAATAAGTCGCCATTCTCGAAGTACACGATTGGCAATTACAGGGAGTTCACGTAAGGTATGGTCTGATTTTACAACATAATCTAAGGCCCCAGCCTTTATAGCTTTAACTGCAATTGCTTCATCTCCGAAGCTGGTCATTACAATAATAGGGCATGTTTTTTTATGTAGGCATTGATCAACAAAATGAATACCATCGCCATCGGGTAAACGAACGTCTGTAATAATTAAATCGGGCTGATATTGTGAAATAAGCTGGCAAGCCTCAGCTAGAGTGCGTTTGGTAATTACTTGATATTGTGGGTGAGTTTCAAATGAACGTAAAATTAATGCCTCATGTGCAAGGTCATCTTCAACTAATAAAACTCTGAATGTTTGTTTTTTATTGCTTGTTGGCAATTTCAGGTTTTTGGGTTCACTCATTAGTTACTCTCATCAGGCGTTTATATTTTTTTTGTAATTACTCAGTTTATTAGCGTATTGGGGCGCTGGCTTTAGCCTGCAAGGGTATGCATAAAATGTAGCTTAAGTATGTGCTCCAATTAACTAATAAATTACCCAGTTATTTTCAAATTTATACACAGAGTAGTTACGTTCTTTCAAGATTATGACTGTTTTAACCAGTACAGATAATATTTTCTATAGCTTGGCTTTGATCTATTGCCTCAGTTAGAAGGTCAAAAATAATGAGGTTTGAAATATTTAAGTCATCTAAATAGCTACTTATTAAAGGCGGTAACTGTTCAAAATCAATTTCAGCTAAATCACTATTGGATTCAACAAAGTGTATTAGCTGATCTGCAAGCCCAACGATTTTTGCTTCTTTTTGATAAAGAGCTGTTTCATCGGGTTGGTGATGATATTTAACCGTTTCGCTAACTTGTTCAGGAACGCTCCATTTTTCTAAAAGTAATGCACCAACAATAGGGTGACCAAAACCTAATAATGATTGCTCAATTTGGTATCTTTGTTTGTTTTCTTCGGTTTTATGCCAAGTAATGGTTGTTGATAATTCAGGTTCATTTTTGTAGATAATAAGTTGGCCAATGTCATGTAACAACCCAGTAAGAAATAATAATTCTGGGTCAGGTGCAGATATTGTATTTGCAAGCAATTTAGCAATCATGCCACAACGGATACTATGTTGCCAAAATTCAGTAATATTAATTCCATTGTCTGTTAGTGCGTCAACTGAATTAACGACAGAAGAGATAAGTACAATATTACGTAAATCATATTCACCAATAAGATTTATTGCCGTACCTATATTATAGATAGTCTTGGGTAGGGCATAATATGAGCTGTTGATAATCCTAAGTGTGCGAGCACATAGGGCGGGATCTATATTAACAATAGCAGCAATGTCATTGCGAGTATGGTTAGGATCCTTTAAGGTTTTTTCTAGTTGAGTATAAACATTGGGTAAGCTAATTAGATGAACAACATTAGCGACTAGTGCATCGGGAGTGTTCATTTCAACTGATGGTTTCAAAACCTAACCTTTTTTGTTTGATAAAGACAATGCATATTAAGCAGTTTAGGATATTCTCTTGATTAGTCAATATTTGGAGATTTGTTCCATACTAGCCAATAAAAGCCTATGCTTTCAAGCATGGGCATAAATTGTTGCAAATCTAAAGGTTTAACTAAATAGCTGTTAGCATAATTATCATAAGCTTGAGTAATGTCTTTTTCTGCTGATGATGTGGTCATTATGACGACAGGAATAGGCGTTAAGGAAGGGTCGGTTTTAATGGTTTTTAAGACTTCCAGTCCATCTACTTTTGGTAAACGTAAATCAAGTAAAATTAATTCAGGCCTTGGTGATGATAACGGGTCACTATATTGATTGCGTTGATATAAATAATCAAGAGCGGCTTGCCCATCTTTAACATGATTAATTTTGTTGGCTAGTTTGAAGTCATTAAAATTACGTTTAACAATAGCTGCATGCGCATCTTCGTCTTCTACTAATAAAATAGTGATGGGATTTCCTTCCATTATGATTCTCCATTAGGGGTTAAGTTATTAGCTGTAGGCAGGGTAAATAGAAAGCATGCCCCTTGTCCAGATCCTTTTGATTCAACATATATTGAACCTTGGTAAAGCTCAACTATACGCTTTATTAGCGCTAAGCCCAAGCCACTGCCATCAATCTCTGGGTTTAATTGCTCAAATATTTCAAAAACTTTTTCATGGTATTGTGACTCAATCCCTATCCCGTTATCTCTAACATAAAAGATGGGGTTGGCAATAATATTGTGGATACCTATTTCAATTAAAGGGTTTGCTTGGTCACCCATATACTTAATCGAATTTTCTATTAAGTTCTGCCAGATTTGTAATAATTCACTATGGTCGCCTAATAAGCTAAGGTCGATATCCTTCACTTGAACGGTAATATTGTTTTTAGAGATATTACCTGCAGTTAACTTTAATGCATCGGAAGTAAGCTGTTTAAATGAGATGGGCTGTATATTCTTTGATTGTCGGCCTATTCTTGAGTATTCGAGTAAATCATCAAGTAATATACTCATTTTATTAGTAGCTGTAGACATAAACCCAATATCTTCAGCAATTCTTGAGCTGTTTTCTTTTTCAATATCTTGTACTAAATAACTGAGAAAGGTTTTAACCGTTACTAAGGGGCTTTTGAGATCATGAGAGATCATATAGATAAACTGTTCCAGCTCAGTATTTTTTTCTAGTAGTTCCTTGTCTATTCTTTTTCGGTCAGTAATATCATTTGTTATTGCATAGTAAATGGGTTTTTCAGGTACAGAATATATTTGTAGTAGTATTTCTACAGGATAATAACTACCATTTTTACGCTGGTGGATTGTTTCATATATTAATTGCTGTTGTTCACCTTTTTGTAAAGGTTGAATAAGATCATAAAACTTTTGTTCTGAATATTCAGGTTTTATATCAATAGGTGTCAAGTTACGTAACTCTTCCATAGAATAGCCCAAATTCTGCCGTCCTCCTTGGTTCACTTGTATAAAATGAAGGGTATTAACATCAAAAATATATATTTCATTAGATGATTGTTCTAGTACATGGCCTAAGCGAAGGCTATTTTTTTCAGCTATATTACGTTCAGAAATAACATGTTGTAGACGTTTGCTTAATTGCCAGTAATATATAAAACATATTGTTGCGATTACTAATAATGTTAAGGCGATAAAAAGGTAACGAACCCAATATTGCTTATACCATGGCTTGTTAGGTGTATAAATAAAGCCATCAAGAGAGTAATTTGCAGGGGCTTTTCCTTGCTTTACAAAAATATCTGCCATTCGTTGCCAGCGGCCAGGGTTCATATGGCCTATTTCAACTAAACTGGGTAGCATTAATTTTTTTATGGTTTTGGCTTCAAATGCTAGATGTTCAGGTGACTCTTGAGTGTGATATTGATTGACTATTAAGTTAATTATCTCATCGGAATTATCCATGGCATATTGCCAGCCTCGTAAAGTGGCTTGCAAAAAACGATCTACTCTTTCGGGGTGCTTATTGACTTCATCTTCTGTGGTAAAAAGTGTATCGCCATAAAAATCAATACCATAATTTATAGGATTAAGGATTCGACCTTTTATACCTGCCTGTTCTAATAAAAAAGGGCGGTTAATTATATAAACCCCCATGGCATCAACAGTTTTATTAACAAATTCATCAATAACATAGCTCTGATTTACTACTTCAATATCTGCTAGCTTGACACCTTCATGGTGTAACATAGCCAATGTATTGATAGAGTTATCCCCCATTTGTAACATGACTTTTTTGCCAACAAGGTCATGAGGGGAATAAATATCACTATCGGCTCTAACTAATAAAGCAGTTGGGGAGTGTTGAAAAATAGGTGCAAGTGCAACAACAGGTTTACCTTGGAGGCGAGCGTGTAATAAATCAGTTTGTGTTTGTCCATATTGGGCTTTACCTGATAACACTTCATCAACGGTTTGTTTTCCTAATTTGGCCTCAATCAGAGTGACATCAAGCCCAGCTTCTTCATAATAGCCTTGATTGATTGCAGCATAAAAACCAGCAAATTGGAATTGATGGAGATAGCGTAATTGAACTGAGACAGGTTCTAATTTCTTTGAATCAGTCTTTGCTATAACTTGTGCAGAGGGTAAAAGAATAACAATCAAACTATAAAAAGCGAGGCAATAAAGTTTTTTGTATATTTGCATAGAAAGATTGTTGATTAAGGGCTAAAAGTTAATCTCTAGTTCCTATTGTTACTTATTTTTTAAAAAATATCTCCTTTAACAGAGGTGTATGTTTATTTAATAGGCTCTTTTAAGTGATTGATTAAATCTTGCCAAGATTCTTTAATCATCATTGCTGGAGGGTATTCAAAGTCACAGTAGGGTTTGGCTAAGGTGGATTTGTATTGATTCAATTGAGTTGCCACTAACTGTTTTTCTTCTTGCTTAAGTGCTTGGAAACCTCGGCCATATTCCCAGCCATAACTCCATCGATACCAAACAGGAAAGATAGGCAGCCCGCCTAGTCTAACGCCAATGTACATGGTCTCGGCTAGTAAACTGTTTTGTGTGGAATTTAATACACAGGTTCTTAGCGCTTCATCGGCTTGCTTTTTTTGTTGTCGACTGCCGCCTTGCCAATAAGCAATGTCATGGGTAATGCAGCAACCACACCAAAGATTCTTTTCAGTTAATGTACCATCAGGGAATTGTGAGCAGCCATCGCTGGTAAAGGGTTTTAGCTGTTCTGCAATGGCTGAGCTACTGATGAATATTAAAACTATAAGGATTAGTCTTTGGTGATGGTTTGTTGGCATTACTTAATTCCAGCTTTTTAATTGGTTAAAATAATAGTGTGTTTTTGATTTTATTTGTTGTTCTTTGTTTTCAATATAAGAGGCTAATAAAATAACAAATAGGCCTAATATAATGCTGCTAATCCAGGGAGTATTTGAATATAGATTTACCGCGTATTCCCAGTAAAATAAAATGCCACTAATAACACTGATATTGCCACAGAAAAAAGCTATTTTTTCACGATGCTTCATACCGTAGATGGTTAAAAAGATACCTGATGCTATCGCTGCAACGGGAGCAATAAAAGAGATATCTTGTTGGCTTAACATTGCGCTAAAATTTAATCCGACAATAGTTACTGCGCTAACAAAGCGGTATAAGCGAGAATGGTAAGCTACTTGTCCTGATAATGAAAATAAAATAAAGCCTGCAGGGAGAATTAATAAAGGGTTAGTAATATCACCATATTCAAGTGAGGTATTAGCCCAAATAGTAATAGCTGCAAAAGTACCAATCCATTGTGCAATATATATAATCAGACTTGAGGATGTGTAACGTTTTATATCATAAATACAATATATAACGACAATACCTAAAATAACAGTAGCTAAAAGTGATGAGCTTGGGTGAAGTAAGCTACGACCAATAATAATCCACAAAGGTAAGCTTAATAAAGCTCTAGCTGCTAGGCCTTCAATTAATTGCATACTGCTATCGCTATGTAAGCCTTGTTCGATTTGTCTGATAAATAAAAATAAGCCAGCAATTATAAAAGGGATGATTTGAGCATCTCTAATCGGTAGTATTAATACCATATTCGCTGCAAAAGCGGCTAATAGTAATGTTTTAAGATGTTTTCTGGCCAATATGGAAAAGCTAGCATAGCTGACAAGTAAAAGTAATATGCCCGTAATAACGAGGTCTAAAGCAATAATGCCCGGACTAACATGACTAAACTGTAAGGAGGTAAAGGCAGGTTGTAATGCACTATCACCATGTAGATAGGCATAAATCATTGCACTGACTTGTGATACTTGTACGGATAAAAAGGCGGTTCCTAAGCCAAAAAATATTCTTGCTCCTTTGGTTTCGTTAAATAGGTAGGCACAAATCAGTCCTCCTCCGCAGAGCAATAATGTTAGACCTAAGCTTACCCAATAACGATAAGTGGCAGAAATTTCACTGTAGCCTTGTAGCATAAAGCTTATGGCCGATAAAATAATTAGCAATGAGCCAATCCAGCGTAAATAACTGGTTATTTTTGTGGTCATGCTTTTACTTGATGGTTGTTTGTCTTCTACTGTTTCAGAAGGTTCAGAGGGTTGAGATTCTAGAAATACAGATTGGTACATAGCTATCACCTATTTGTTATTGTCAGAAGTATTTGAGTCATCAGTCAGTTCATCAAGCATCATCTTTAATGCTAAAGTCTCTTCTTCTTGCTCAAAGCTACTAGATAAGGTATCCGACATCTCAGTTGGCACATCATATTCTTCACTTACTATACGACCTTCCCAGCGATCAAAAACTTGTTGTACATTATCTAATGAGTTTTCTTTATTATCTTGGATACTGTTTTGTAGATGCGTGCGGGTTTGTCTTACGGCTAACATCTCTTTTTTATTTTTTAAGATGAGTAATTGTTCTTGAATGCTGTTTAGGTCTTCTCTGATTTTATTTTCTTGCTGAGTGCTTTGTTCGTGTTGCTGTTCAAGTAGAGTAATTTGTTTTTTTGTTTGGCATAAGCGTTTAATGCATTGCAGCGCTTTTTGTTCATCCTGTTTTTTAGCTTTTATGGCGCGTGCTGTCCATAGTTCTTGTTGTTGTTTTTGATCTTCTAACTGTTTTTGATATTGCTCAGTCATTTTGCTAATACGGTGTAAATGTAAGCGTGTTTTACTTGCTATGGTTTGTAAATCTTGAATGGCAACTCCCGCTAAAGCCTCATGATTTTCAAATTCATCTGCTGCATGATCAATTTGGCCTTTAACACTGATGAATATACGTTTTAAACTGTTCATAATGATTTTCCTTTGTTATGTAATGTTTACGATAACTATTACAAGACTTGTGCCATTATTTAAAGTTGTTATTAATCAATAGTGTAGTGTTTTTGTGTGAGTTTTACATTGTTTTTATGGTCGTATTATGTATATTGGTATGTACATTATATGTTCGTTATCTATTTCTAAAGTTATTGTAACGACTCACGCCAATGTCCATTGATAAACCTTGATTTCATTCTGTTTCATCAAGGCTACTCTTGAATAATAAAATATTAAGAATTAGAAAATATGAAGAAGCTCTCAGCAGAACAAAATGATTTTTTTGAACAAATAGCATCATTGGCATTTGTTAATCCCTTTAGTGAACAACGAGAGCAAGCCGATTGTCAGTTGTTAAATATTGCAATACATTCAGCAAGTATTTTTCAGCGATCAGAAAAGATTCAATTATTATTGGCGACTAAATTACAAGAGTTAGCTGGTTTTAATATCACTTATTTTAAAGCTGAAGATCAACAAAAAATGAAATACTCATGGTTGTTTTATCAGTTCCATGAGTTTCAGCAAGATTTTATTGAGTTTATAGAGACTCAGCGAATGGCAGGAGATAAGCCGATTGAATTACCTTTTGCTAAGGAATTAATTTGTTGCTTTAAACAAGCTGGTTTTAGCGATACAGAAACTGAAAAATTTATTGCCCTGTTTTATCAATTGCATCGAGGGTTTTATTTTATTAATTCTGCAATTTTAGGGAATTGCGCTTCAATTATCGATCTAAGGGTTCGGTTATGGAATAATATTTTCACCTTTAATCCTCAATGGTACGTTGATTTCCTTTGTGGAAAGATGGAGGATTTTTCCACTTTGTTATTAGGGGAGACAGGTACAGGAAAAACCTTGGTTGCGCATACTATTGGTTGTTCTGGATTTATCCCTTTTGATATCAGAAAGAAGTGTTTTAAAGAAAGTTTTACACGCTCATTTCAATTTATTAACTTATCTCAATATCCAGCATCATTATTAGAGTCTGAGTTATTTGGTCATAAAAAAGGTGCATTTACTGGGGCAATAGATCACCATCAAGGTTTGTTTGCACGCTGTAGTGAATACGGTGCAGTTTTTATAGATGAAATTGGTGATATAGATATGCCAACGCAGGTGAAAATACTGAATGTTATTCAAGATCGTGTTTTTTGCCCTGTCGGTAGTCATGAGAAAATGCGTTTTTCTGGGCGAGTTATTACCGCAACAAACCGTAATATTGAACAGTTACGTAAAGAGGGGGTATTTAGAGATGATCTGTATTACAGGCTTTGTTCCGATGTGATAAAAATTCCGAGCTTACAACAACGTTTACAAGAAAACCCTGATGAGCTGGAACATTTAATTGTTAGTCTGGTTAATAGAGTAACAGCAATACCAGCCCCTTTATTAGCAGAGCGAATTGAAGATCATATTAGAAAAGCGGTGCCAAAAAACTATGCATGGCCGGGGAATGTAAGAGAACTTGAGCAGTGTATCCGTCAAATATGTATTACTGGGCAATATCAGGTAGCAAAAGAAACCAATACAAATAGTGAGTTTACTCTTTCAGAAAACCTTGTTGAGAATAGTAGTCAGCAGCTTTTACAGCGGTATTGTCGATTTTTATATAAAACACAGGGAAATTATGAAGCTGTAGCCCGAATCACACAAATGGATCGACGTACGGTAAAGAAGTATATTGTTGGTGAGTAGTGAGAAATAATCTAAAGCAATATGCTGGTAGGAGGGGCCTTTGGCCGCGATAGATATTTATTAAATCAGTCGCGGCCAAAGGCCCCTCCTACCTGATTTCAAATTGAGTAAATACTTCAGTTAAAGCATATTTATCATCCACTACAACTTGTTTTACTTTTGCCAGAAGAGGGCCTTTATGACACCAACTCACAAAAGCTTCTAATTTTTCAGGTTTTGCACAAGCAATAACTTCAACTGATCCATCAGCTTTGTTACAAACATAACCTTTTATGCCAAGTTTAACGGCTCGTTTTTGGGTAAAGGCTCTAAAGTAAACGCCTTGCACGCGTCCACTTATAATGAGATGAACTGATTTCATTTGTGAGTGATTTTCCAGCAATAATGAATTTTTGGACTTCTGGAATAATCTTCAGGAATGGTTGATGCAGTAATATTTTCAATATTGGCATTAATAATCCCTAGATCATCAAGTTTAAATTTTCTAAAGTTGGTTGAAAAATACAAAACACCCTCGTCAGCCAATAATGCTAAAGCGTCATTAATCAGCCCAACATGATCTTGTTGTACATCAAATGAAGTCTCCATCCGTTTTGAATTTGAAAAAGTCGGTGGATCTAGAAAAATCAAATCATATTGGGTGGGGGTATCTTGTTTACGCTGTTCTTCTAGCCAGGCTGAAGAATCTGCGCGAATATGTCGGTTATTGCCTGATAGATTATTTAAGGCAAAGTTTTTTTCTGCCCACTCTAAGTAAGTATTTGATGCGTTAATACTAGTGGTTGATAATGCACCGCCCACAGCAGCCTGTACAGAAGCTGTTGCTGTATAAGCAAATAAATTTAAGAAATTTTTATCTTTAGCTTGTTGTTGAATGGTGGCGCGAATAGGGCGGTGATCAAGAAAAATACCTGTATCTAAATAATCTTCAAAATTAGTTAGAAATTTACAGTTATTTTCTTCAATAATATGAAAATTTGCTTTGTTATCCTGTTTTTCATATTGTTCAGTATTTTTCTGTTTGCGACGAATTTTTAACAATACCTGTGATTTATCAATCTTAAGAACGCGTGGTATTTCAGCCAATATACCCGCTAGGCGCTCATTAGCTTTGTGGGCTGCAATTGTTTTTGGGGCTTCGTATTCTTGTACATTTACCCATAGTTTGTCGCTTTGATAAATATCAATTGCCACAGAATACTCAGGTAAATCGGCATCATATAAACGGTAGCTGCTGATGTTGTTTTGTTTTGCCCAGCGAGACATTTTCTTGATATTCTTTTTTAGTCGATTAGCAAACATTTCTGCTGAATGCTCACTTTCTACCTCAGAATCTAATGCTTTAGTCACACGCTCTATACGTTCTTGTTGGCTTTTAGCTTTAGGAACAAAGAAAGATTTCTCTTCAATATTTAAACGTAATAATTTACATTCCAAAGGGCCATTAAAAAGAGTGATGGGTTTTTGTGAGCGAATCCCTAAGCGAAAGCCCATTTCTGGATTGCTGATAATCATCGTAGCTTTCCAGCCTTGAAAATTAGCTTTTAATACTTCACCAAATAGTAAATAAAGTTGAGAAATTTCTTCATCATCACCTAAACGCTCGCCATAAGGTGGGTTACAAATAAGTAGCCCTGGTTTCCAACTGGTGGCGGGGGTTGCATCACTAATGTCTCTTTTTTCAACATGTATTTTGTTGTTGAATCCTGCATTTTCAACATGTTGAATAGCAGTTGCTGCAGTACGACGACTTTTGTCAAAACCAGCAATAATAGGCATGTTTTCTATACCTGTTATTTTACGTTGTTCTGCATCAGCTAGTAGTTTTTGCCAACAGTCTTCATCGTGTTTTTTCCAGCCTAGAAAACCGAAATAATCTCTTAACAAGCCTGGTGCATAATCAGCAGCAATCAAACCCGCTTCTAATAATAAAGTCCCTGAACCACACATGGGATCGATAAGTGAGCCACCTTGTTTAGCAATTTCTGGCCAGCCGCTACGTAATAACATGGCTGCAGCAAGGTTTTCTTTAATGGGAGCCGCTACATTGGCTTCTCTGTAGCCTCGTTTATGTAAGCTTTCACCTGATAAATCTAAGCTTAATTCAGCATTTTCATTGTTTAAATAAACATTGATTTTAATAGTAGGGCGATTAAGCTGAATATTCGGGCGTTTTTCAAATTTAGCACGCATTTGGTCAACGATAGCATCCTTGACCACTAAGGCGCCAAAGTGGGTATTGTTAATCACTTCTGAATTTTTGGCACTAAATGACACTGCAAAGGTATCATCTGGTTTAAAGTGTTCAAACCAGTTTATTTTTTTGACAGCATCATAAAGGTCTTCTTTAGAATGGACTTCAAAAGATTTTAAAGGTAATAAAATGCGATTTGCAGTTCTTGACCATAGGCAGGCCTTATAGGCCATTTCAATATCACCTTGAAAGCTAACTCCTGCTAATTTAGGATGCACATTTTCAGCGCCAAGTTGTTTTAATTCATCAGCAAGGATGTCTTCCATTGCTTTAGGAGTTGTTGCAAAAAGTTGATATTTTGTCATAAGCCTTAAATAAAAAAGCCTTGCTAGAGCAAGGCTTTATTGTGTTTCTAGTTAAAGATATTAGAATTGAGTCACTCTAATATCACGCAATAAAATGTTTTTTAAGGGACTAGAAAAAATCTTGAATTTTAGAAGTATACACTTAGAACTTTAGTAGTTCCACTTCAAAAATAAGTGCAGCATTTGGACCGATATCTGCACCAGCACCACGTTGACCGTAAGCAAGTTCAGAAGGGATAAAGAATCGGTATTTAGCGCCAGCATTCATTAACTGTAGACCTTCAGTCCAACCAGCAATTACACGATTTAGAGGGAATGTTGCTGGTGCGTTGCGGCTATAAGAACTATCAAATTCTTTACCATCAAGTGTTGTACCTTTGTAATGTACAGTAACACTAGTTGTTGCTGATGGAGAAGGGCCTTCACCTTCAGCTAAAATTTCGTACTGTAAGCCACTTGCTGTGGTTACAATATTTTCTTTTTTAGTATTTTCAGCAAGAAAGGCTTCGCCTGCTACTTTATTTTCTTCTGGAGAAGTGGCATTTGCCATAGAGAACATAGTTATTCCTATTATTAGAGCGGATAAAATGACAATAACTGGGTTTTTCATTGAATATTTCCGTTGTTATTAGCTTAAGCGCTATAGTTTACCAAAAAAACCAAGATGTGCTTTCTAATTCATCTTTGCATGTCGATAATTGTGAATTATATTGCTGAGATTTTTTGGTTACTTTATTTGCAGTATTGATCAACCAGCGTTTTTTTAGGTATGTTTTTCTTTTATAGCCACCATGGCCTTCATGATAAGCAAGGTAGAGGTTTTTTGTATCCCATTTTGATATACCGAGTCTTTGATGGCTGATTGAGCAATACCAACCAATAAAATCGGTCGCATCGGCAAAATCATCTCTATCTGCTCCCCAGTCACCGGCACTTTCTAAATAATCATCCCATGTGCCATCTTGTGCTTGGGCATACCCATAGGCACTACTGGATCTAAACCAGGGAATGAAACCTAATAATTTAGGGCGAGGTGGTTGGGCATCAGCAACAAAGCGAGACTCTTGGTGCATAATGGCCATATTGATATGAATAGGAAGCCCCCATTTCTTATAGGATGCTTTTACCTCATCATACCAATCATCTTTTTCATGGAAAATGTTACAGATATTGTGAGTGTTTTTGGGTGTTGATGTGCAAGAGGGAAGAAGAAATAGTATAAAAAAACAGGAAAAAATAATTTTCATTAGAAATAAAGGGTTAATATCTGGAATAACTTAAATTAGTGGCTATACTTTTACCATATCAATTAGGTTTTGAAGAAAAATATTATGGCTATAGAAAAAAGGTCTTATCGTAAATGTCTTAGTTCACATGGTCTTATATATTTGGCTGATCATGAGTTGAATATTTCTGTTAAAAACTTATCAATTACTGGTTTGTTAGCAGAGTTAGATACTAATGCTTATATTTCTGATGTTGATGAGATTTTCCATGCAATAGAATCCTCCGTTACTATTGATTTGTATTTACCTGAAATGCGATTAGCAGGAGAGGTAGATGTAGTAAGGGCTGAAAAAATTGGTAACCATATATACATGGGTTTGGAATTTAGAAATTTATCTTATGATGTTAATAATTTACTGTATCAGCGTAAAGCCTATAGAAAGGCTATTTCTTCATCGGGTGAAATTATCTTTGAAGGTAAGCCTTATGGTTTTTTAACCCAAAATGTTTCTATTGATGGATTAATGATTTTTTTGAAAGAAAGGTTGGAGGTTGAGGTTGGAGTAGTAACAACTTTTGATTTTCCACAGCTTAATTTAGAGGGCGAGGTAAAAGTTGTTTGGGTTGAAAATGAAGATGATGGATCTACTTTAATGGGGATTCAGTATGTTCAAATGGTGAGAGAACCTATAAAAGGTGTACCTGGTTTTATATCTGATCGTTAATTAATATACAGCTTATTCTTGTCTTCTATGGAAAGAGGGCTTAAGAAATGAAACTTTTTCAGTATTTAATAGGTCTCAGAGGATTATAATAGTCAATAACTTATTGTTACCTACCCGTTTTTTATGAGCTTTTTTATAAAGTGGCGTTGGGAAATCTTTTCCCCTGTTGCAGGCCTGCTATTAACCTTAGCATTTTCTCCATTTAATTATTCTTACTTGGCTGTTGCGTCATTAGTTTTTGTTGTTTCTTCTTGGTTAAATTGCTCTCCTAGGCGTGCAGCTTTAAGAGCTTACTTATATGGCCTTGGGTTATTCGGTAGTGGAATCTCATGGGTTTATATTAGTATCTATGATTATGGTGGAGCGCCTTTTATAGGAGCCATACTTGTTACTGTTGCCATTGTTTGTTTTTGGTCCTTATTTCCTGCGTTAACGGCTTACCTTTCAATAAAACTAAGCTCTAAAAAAAATAACAAAGTAGTTTTGTGGGGTATTCCCTTCGTTTGGGTTTTTATCGAATACTACCGTGGGTATTGGTTTCTTAATGGCTTTCCATGGTTACAAATAGCCTATACCCAATTGGAGACACCTTTACGTGGTTTTGTCCCTATTATTGGTGTTTATGGCGTAGGTTTTTTGCTTGCAATAACAGCAACTTTGATTGTTGCAGGGATAAATAAAGCTATCAAACTTAAGTATGTTGTCAGTGTACTTATGTTGATATGGGGAGCAGGTGAATATCTAGCTACGATTCAATGGACTGATATTATTGGCGACCCTATTAAAGTTGCTCTAATACAAGGAAACGTAGCTCAAGATCAAAAGTGGTTAGCTAAAAATAGAGTTAAGACCTTAGTTAATTACCAGAAAATGACTGAGCAGAATTGGGATGCTGATATTATTATTTGGCCAGAAACAGCAATCCCTGCTTATTTATCACAAGTCAAAAATTTTTATTTAGACCCACTTTCAGCAAAAGCTAAATTGAATGATTCTGACTTAATCGTGAGTTTGCCTGCTAGAGGTGAAAAAGCTGAATATTTTAATACTGTTTTAACATTGGGAGAAAATGAGGCTCGGTATAATAAAAACCATTTATTACCCTTTGGTGAATATTTGCCCTTACAGCCATTATCAGGTTGGGTTTTAGATTTATTAAATATTCGCTTGGGTGATTTTACTCCAGGAGGAGATGATCAGGCTTTATTAAGGGCGGGAGGGTACCCTTTTTCAACATCAATTTGTTATGAAGATGCTTTTGGGGAAGAGGCGATAAGAGGTATGCCTGAAGCGGCTTTTTTGGTTAATGTAACAAATGATGCCTGGTTTGGTGACTCTCTTGAACCTCACCAGCATATGCAGATCGCTCAAATGCGAGCATTAGAAACAGGGCGATATTTACTGAGGGTAACTAATACTGGAGTAACGGGTATTGTGGAGCCTAATGGTAGTATTGTTGCTAAAGCGGCTATGTTTGATTCCACCGTATTAAGAGGGCTTGTTGTACCTATGGGTGGCATGACGCCTTATGCTAGAGTCGGGGATGATATTATTGTAATTATTTTATTGTTCGTTTTAGTTGTTCTACGTTTTTCTTTAATCAATAAAGTTAAGTCATGAAGGATAATGAAAATATTTTTTTAACAACATCGTTAGAGATAACGAAAGTTGATGTTAAAGACCTTCAAGTTGGCATGTATGTGTCAGAACTTGATAGGCCTTGGGCCGAAACAAGCTTTTTATTTCAAGGTTTTGAGCTGAAATCTGAAGCAGATATAGATGAAGTTAAAAGACAATGTGAACATGTGTTTATTGATGTCACGAAAACTAATAAAAATATAAACCAAACTATAAAAGTTAGTAATACTGCTTATTCAAAAGGTTGGTTAGAAAAAAGAGAAATACCTAAGAAAAAGTCTAGTTTTACAGATGAAATTCATCAAGCTGAATCTGTTTATTCTGAAACCAGTAGCTTGGTTAAAGGTTTTATGGAAGATGTAGCTTTTGGGCGATCTATTAATGTACAGATGGCTAAAAAAGTTGTATCTGATTGTGTGCAAAGTATTGTTAAATCACCTGATGCTTTAATGTGGCTAACACAATTAAAGAATGCTGATGAATATACCTCGCAGCATAGTATGAATGTTTGTATCTTTGCTATATCGCTAGGTCGGCATATAGGTTTATCTGCAGAGGAACTAGAAGATATAGGGTTATGTGGTTTGATGCATGATATGGGGAAAATGAAAGTCCCTTCAGAGATTCTCAATAAACCAGGTCGATTTGAACCTGAAGAGCTTAAAATCATGCAGTCTCATCCAACTTTGGGATGGAAGCTATTAATGTCTGACAATGAAATGCCAGGTTGTGCAATTGATGCTGCTTATGGGCATCATGAACGAATGGATGGAACAGGCTATCCCAGAGGGTTAAAAGGAGACAGAATTCATCCTTATACTCGTATGATTACAATTGTTGATATGTATGATGCTATTAGTAGTGATAGAGTCTATAAAAAAGGCAGAACCCATTTAGAAGCTATTAATGTTTTAACTAAAGCAAGTGGAAGTCAGCTTGATGAAGGGCTAGTTATAAAGTTTATTGAGTGTTTAGGGATATATCCACCCGGAAATATTGTTGAAATGACCAATGGAGAAGTTGCCGTTATTGTTGAAGTTCATTCCACTAAAAGACTAAAACCTAAAGTGACTATGCTGCTTGATGCTAACAAGAAACGAGTGAACCCTCGCTTAGTTGATTTGGCAAAAATGAATCTTGATAGTAATGGTAATAATTATGGTATTAAACGAATGGTGAGGCCTGAAGAGTATCATCTCGATATCAATTTGCTATATAAAATGGGACTGCTTCAGAGTATGAAAACAAAATAACAAGCCGGTTAAGTATGGCTTGGTACAAATAGTAAAAGATTGCTTTTGTTCGATATTTTACTGTTATTTAAATGAGGCGCGTGGCAACTGACTCTATGAGCTTGGTCAAGATAAAACTAAAGGGTATGATAAATAACTTGGTAGGGTGGGCAATTTTTTATGCTCATCCTACAGTATTAAGATTTAATCGGTTTCTACATACAAAGCACGGTTACTCATTTGTTAATTTATGATTCGGCGCGTGATAATTTTATATGCGCCCCTGGCACTGGATATGTATTTCATGACAGCGACCATCCACCCTAAGAACGTATCTTTATGCGGAAATTTCAGGATCCAGAAGGTTCTTAGGGGTGGTTGGTGATGAGGCGTCTAGTCCTAGCGCTGCCAGATCTTCCGCCTACTTTGGCGTAAGTTTTGAAGGTTGAGTGTTTTTTTCAAATAAGGTAACCCCCTTTGACTTATATGGGCGTTTTGTTTTTTTAATATTAAGTAAGTTTGTAGTTAATATATGACTAAAGTTAAGCAGGTAGATATATTCCCTTGGAATAAAAGTTTAGAGACAGGAATCGATAAAATAGACGAGCAACATAAGAAGCTCGTCAGTCTTGTGAATAAAATAGCCTGTCGAGTTATAAGTGAAGCGACTCCTGAAATGTTTAATGAGACATTAGAAGAGTTAGCTGCTTATACGGAATACCATTTTAGTACTGAAGAAGAAATTTGGAGTACGTACTTTCCAATGGATACAGGGCTTAAGGCTCATATTAAGGCGCATAAAAACTTTGTTAATTCAGTGGTAGACCTAAAGTCTTCTTATTCATCTAAACCATCAAATGAAGCCATAGAAAAGATTCTTAGTCTGCTTACTCATTGGCTTACTCATCACATATTAGACAATGATATGCGAATGGCGTTAACGATTGGTTCTATTAATGCAGGTATGTCTTTAAAAAATGCACAAGAACAAGCAGATAGACAGATGTCGGGCGTTATGAGTATCATTTTGCAAACGTCTTTGCTTATGTACGATAGTATTCGTTTTAGTGCCCTAGAGCTAAATAGGGAAGTTCATGCTCGAGCAAAAGTAGAAGAAAAATTAAAAAAAGAGATATTAAAACGACAGAAAATAGAGCGGGAGTTTGAATATCTAGCTTTACATGATGAATTAACAGAGCTTCCTAATCGACGGTTTTTTGAAAAACTATGTAATGCGGCGTTGTTGACTGCAAAAAGAGCCAATCATAAGCATGCCATTTTATTTTTAGATTTAGATGGATTTAAAAATATCAATGATTTATTTGGTCATAATGTTGGTGATGAATTACTTGTGTCTGTAGCAAAGCGTCTAAAAAAATGTGTTCGAGAGTCTGATGTAGTGGCCCGAATGGGAGGGGATGAGTTCATTATTTTTTTAGCAGATGATTGTAAAAAAGAAGGGGTGGAGAAAATAAGCTCAGAAATTATTTCATTAATTTCTTCCCCTTTTGAGCTTATTACTGGGGACGTTAATATTGGAGGGAGTGTTGGTATCTCCATTTATCCTGATGATGGAGACAACGTTGGCAGTTTGTTACAAAATGCGGATCAAGCGATGTATGAAGCAAAAAGGTCAGGTAAAAATAAATATCTATTTTATGGCCAGTCCCTCTGAAAGTATGTTGATTCTTAAGTTACTGTGGGCATATTTTCTGCCCACACTACTAAATAAGATTTAATTGATTTCTACATACAAAGCACGGTACTCGTCCGTTAATTTATGAGTTGGCGCGTGATGCACTAAAGGTTGTGATGCTGAATGAGATTCTCTTACCTTGACGGAAGGTGAAATTTTATTTTCTAGGACAGGTAGTCCTTCCGCTATTAATTCTTCAACTAGTTGTTTAGGTAAGTTAGCCTGTTTTTGATATTGGTTAACGACAATGCCTTCGATTTCAAGATTCTCATTGTGATCCGCTTTTACTTCAGCAATAGATTTCATCAATGTATATAAAGAATCTCTGGCAAAGGTATCGCAATCAAATGGAATTAAGCATCTTTCTGCTGCAATTAAAGCTGATTGACTGTAAAAATTAAGAATAGGCGGAGTATCAATATAAACAGCATCAAAGCCTTCTAGTTTTTCTAGCTCTTCTTTAAGTTTAAAAATTTTATATCTAGAATCTAAACGGCTTTGTAGGGCTTCAAGCTCTGGGTGGCTAGGTAATACAAATAAATTAGGGAAAGGCGTTTCATGAATTGCGCTGGCAATGCCTTCTTTACCACCACCAAAAAGACTAATGCCTAAGCAGTCTTTAAAAAAATGAGCAATGGTTTTATCTGGGTCAGTGATTTTATGACCTAGAAGGTATTGTGTCGAATTTCCTTGTATATCAAGGTCTATCACCAGTGTTTTTTTTCCTTCTACTGCACTAATAGCAGCTAGGTTACAAGTGATGGTTGATTTTCCCACACCACCTTTTTGGTTGAAGATGACCCTGCGCATATTATTCCCTCGTTAAATCATATAGATAAAACTGCATTATAAGCTTTGAAGCAGTAATATCAACTGCGTGTGAAAGTTTTTGCATGACATTCTGGACATTCTGGTATTTCACTAGTTGATTTAAAGGATATTTGCTTGCCACATTGGTCACAAGTAAAGGTTCCTGGTCCTGTAATATCACCTTGTTTATAGGCGTGATATTTACTTGCTTGATTTTCAATTTTAGCTAATTCAATACGTGTTTTATCAGCTAGGCTTGAAAAAGCATCTAAGGCAAAATTTTCCAGTAATTCTATATCAAATTTAAACCATTCGTTTAGGGTGTCTTTATCACTAACAGCGGGGGAGGTAGTTGCAGCATGTTCAATGTCACGCATTAAGAAGTCAGCAACATCATTAACTTCCTCTTGTGTTAAACCGCCTAGTTCACTTACTTTTTCTTTGGCAATATCCATCGCATCAGCAACAGAGTGAAGCGTATCATCCATAATTTCATACAAATTTTCCATTAGATGGTCGTACGCTTCGACAAATTTATTATCACTCATAGGTTTCTCCTTAAAATACACTTTAGATTTAAGCGTCTGTACTGTATTCTAACGCTTTTGTACGTTAAAAGACGAGTAGGATGGAAGAAAATTACACACCGCTAGATATTGAACAGGCAGCTCAAGAAAATTGGGAGAAGTCTGGTGTGTTCAATACGACTGAAGATACTGATAAAGAAAAGTATTATTGTTTATCAATGTTTCCATACCCTAGTGGGAAATTACACATGGGGCATGTACGTAACTATACGATAGGCGATGTAATTAGTCGTTATCAGCGCATGCAAGGTAAAAATGTAATGCAGCCTATGGGTTGGGATGCATTTGGCTTACCTGCAGAAAATGCTGCGATGCAAAATAATGTTCATCCTGCTGACTGGACTTATAGCAATATTGATTACATGCGTGATCAACTAAAGCAGTTAGGCTTTGGTTATGATTGGAATAGAGAATTAGCAACGTGCGATCCTAGTTATTATAAATGGGAGCAATGGTTCTTCTTAAAACTGTTAGAAAAAGATTTAGTTTATAAAAAGACCTCACCAGTTAATTGGTGCTCTAACGATAAAACCGTTTTAGCAAATGAGCAGGTGATTGATGGTTGTTGCTGGCGTTGTGATACTAAAGTAGAGAAAAAAGAAATTTCTCAGTGGTTTGTCCGAATTACTGCTTATGCTGATGAGCTATTACAAGATTTAGATAAGTTGGATGGCTGGCCTGAAAAAGTTAAAACCATGCAGGCAAACTGGATAGGTCGTTCTGAAGGTGTGGAAATGGATTTTTCCATTGCGAATACGGATGCCGTTAGAATATACACCACACGTCCAGATACCTTAATGGGAGTGACTTATTTAGCTGTAGCTGCTGAACATCCTATTGCTATTGCAGCAGCTGAAGGAAATGCTGAAATCACAGCTTTTCTTGAAGAATGTAAAGTGATGGAAACTTCAGAAGCGGCCATGGAAACCATGGAAAAGCGTGGAGTTAATTCTGGGGTAAAAGCTATTCATCCAATTACTGGTGAGGAAGTCCCGGTTTGGATTGCTAACTTTGTATTGATGGGTTATGGCACTGGCGCTGTTATGTCAGTACCTGCACATGATCAGCGTGATTATGAATTTGCTAATAAATATGGCATTGCTATTAAGCAGGTTATTTTCTCTGCAAAAGATGAAGACGATGATACCTCTGAACAAGCTTTTACAGTAAAAGGCATACTCAAAAACTCTGCAGAGTTTGATGGCTTAACTTCCGCTGATGCTTTTAATGCTATAGCTACAAAATTAGAAGCGGATAAAAAAGGCGAAAAGAAAACTAACTTTCGTTTGCGTGACTGGGGAGTTTCTAGGCAGCGCTATTGGGGAGCACCAGTTCCCGTTATTTATTGTGATGATTGTGGCACTGTCCCGGTTCCTGAAGCAGATTTACCTGTTGAGTTACCTAAAGAAGATGTAGTTTTAGATGGGTCTCAATCACCTTTAGCTGCTCATCCTACTTTTCCTCATGTTGATTGTCCAAAATGTGGCAAAGCGGCAAAAAGAGAAACAGATACTTTTGATACCTTTATGGAATCATCTTGGTATTTTGCTCGTTATGCTGGGAAAAGTGATACCAGTATGTTGGCTGATAGTGCTAATTACTGGTTGCCAGTCGATCATTATATTGGTGGGATTGAGCATGCGATTTTACATTTATTGTATGCCCGTTTTTATACCAAACTATTGCGTGATGAAGGTTTAATCAAAACTGATGAACCTTTTAAGAAATTATTGACTCAAGGTATGGTGCTAAAAGATGGTGCCAAAATGTCTAAGTCAAAAGGTAATACAGTTGATCCGCAAGGTTTGATTGCACAATATGGCGCAGATACTGTGCGTATGTTTGTTATGTTTGCAGCGCCTCCTGAGCAATCATTAGAATGGTCTGATAGTGGTGTTGAAGGTTCTTTTCGTTTCTTAAAACGTTTGTGGCGTCAGGTGTTTCTGCATGTTGATTCAGCGAAAAGTATTCCAGCTCTGGATAAAGCTTCTTTAACAGAAGAGCAAAAAACACTACGTCGTCAATTACACTTAGCCATTAAAAAGGCGACTGATGATTATGGTCGACGTTATACTTTTAATACGGTGATTGCAGCTAATATGGAATTAGTGAATACCTTATCAAAAATTAGTGATGATTCGGATAATGGCATCGCTATTCGTCAAGAAGTGCTGGAAGCTATTTTGTTGATGCTTGCACCGATTACTCCTCATATTTGTAAGCAGTTATGGTTAGATTTGGGGCATGATAATGATGTTGTCGTTGAGCCTTGGCCTAAGTTGGATGAATCTGCTTTAGAGCAGGATTCGATGAAAATGATGGTTCAAGTCAATGGTAAATTGCGTGGCAATATTATGGTGTCTGCTACGGCTAGCAAGGATGAGATTGAAAAACTTGCTTTTGCCGATGAAAATGTAACACGCTTTATTGATGGTAAAGATATTAGAAAAGTGATTGTGGTTCCTAAGCGCTTAGTTAATATTGTTGTTTAAAAAGTAATAAGGAAAGAGATTTTTGTAGTTATGGTTTATAAAAAGATCATTTCTACAAAATTCGCATATAAAATATTACTGAAATTTCTGCTGTATAGCCTTTCAATGTAATAAAAGATCATAATATCTATGACTCAGTTTAAAAATGTTTTTCTACTAATACTTGTTGTGAGTGTTTCTGCCTGTGGTTATCAATTGCGAGGGAAAATTGATTTGCCAGAGGGGTTAAAAAGTATTTATTTGCAAGGTGGGTCTGCTCAGTTAAAGAAAAAAGTAAAGCAAACACTTCGTGCTTCGGGTGGACAGTTAGTTGACGTTATCGGAGACGCTGGTCTTATCGTAAGCATCAAAAAAGAAAAAATGGACAGGCGAGTGATGTCATTAAGCTCAACAGGAAGAGCAAATGAATATGAATTAATTTATAAGCTTGATTTCACTTTGCTTGATAAAGAAGGGAAGCCATTGTCTGAATTACAGCGAATTGAAATTAATAAGTATTATTTTAATAATCAGGACGAGGTTTTAGGTAAAAATAACGAAGAACAAGTGATTAGAGATGAAATGTATCGTAAGGCAGTGCAATCAATTGTCAATCGTTCTCGGATCGTATTAGATAAACTTGAAAATGAGCTGTGAGATTAAATCCTGAACAATTCAATACCGCTTTAAAGCAATTAGCCCCTGTTTATTTTATAACCGGGGATGAGCCGTTGCAGCAAGGTGAGGTGGCAGATGCTATCCGTTTAGCCGCAAAAAAATCAGGATATACCACTCGAGAAGTATTTTCGGTTGAAGCAGGGTTTGAGTGGGGGGAGTTAGCGTTATCAGCTGATTCAATGTCGCTTTTTGCCGATAAAAAACTGATAGATTTAAGAATGCCTTCTGGTAAGCCAGGAACGGAAGGTTCGAAAGCATTAATTGATTATTGTCAGCGATTGCCTGAAGACAATTTGCTTCTTATCATCGCACCTAAAATAACGGCTGCAACCTTAAAATCAAAATGGTGCCAGGCACTTGATCAAGCGGGTGTTATTGTTCAAGTTTGGCCGCTAGAAGGTGCTGCTTTAATTCAATGGCTGCAACGCAGAGCTCAAAAACGAGGCTTGCAGATAGGCGTAGATGGAATTAAGGCATTAGCGTCACGAATTGAAGGTAATTTGCTTGCTGCATCTCAAGAAATAGAAAAGCTTTATATATTGTATGGAAATGAGTCTATTTCTAAACAAGCTGTTGAGAATGTGGTTGCTGACAGCTCACGCTTTGATGTATTTAAATTAACAGATTGTATGTTGGCAGGGCGAATAACGCGTGCAATAAAAGTATTAAATGGTTTAAAAGCGGAAGGGATTGCTCCACCTGTTATTGTGTGGGCTGTGTCTCGAGAAATTAGATTGCTGATTAATATAAAGATAGCGGTTAATCAGGGGCAAAATAAAGAGATGGTTTTAAAAAATAATCGCTTATGGGATAAGCGTAAACAAATAGTCAGTGCGGCTGTATCTAGAATGGATATTCAGGTGTTGCAAAAAGCACTATTATTGTGTTCAAAAGCAGATAGGCAAATTAAAGGTCGAGAGCAAGGTGACTGTTGGGAAACCTTGCTGTCGCTTTGTATGTTCTTCTCTGTAAAATAAGTGCTGTTTAGTTGGTAAATTACTTTACAACTCTTAAGTGCGGCCTGCTTGGCTTTTTATCTTCAGGTGCTGGTGGCGGTGTTTCATCGTCATATTCTTCAGGATCAAACATCATGCCTTTGCCATTTTCTTTGGCATAAATAGCTAAAACTGCAGAAGTTGGGGTAATGATATGCATCGCAGTACCAGAGAAGCGAGCATTAAACTGAATTTCTTCATTTCCTAATGTGAGGCCTTGAATAGCCTCAGGACGCAGGTTTAATACAATCTTTCCATCTTCAATATAATCTTGAGGCAGTGTGGCCTCAGGAGTGTCGGCATCAACTAAAAGATGGGGTGTTAGTTGATTATCTATAATCCATTCATATATTGAACGAATTAAATAGGGCTTTAATGATGTCATTTGCTTTCTGGTGCCATTTCTTTTTCTTCTTCGCTTAAGCTTAATTGAAAAGCCTCTCTTGCGAATAAACGTTCTGCGTAAGCTGCAATGGCAGGGCTTAGGGAATTGATATCAATGCCTAGGCTTGGTAAACGCCATAATAATGGTGCCATTGTGCAGTCAATTAATGAGTATTCATCGCTCATGAAATAAGGTTGAGACTCAAAAACGGGTGTTGCTGCAATTAAGCTTTCTTTTAGCATTTTTTTGGCTCTGGCTGATTTTTTCTCTCCAGAGTTTAAAATTTCATCTAAAAGGTGATACCAGTCCTGATCAATACGCTTAATTAACATACGTGAATTAGCGCGTGAAACCGGATCCATTTGATGTAATGGTGGGTGTGGAAAACGCTCATCCAAGTATTCCATTATGATTCTAGAATCATAAAGAACTAAATTACGTTCAATTAAGGTTGGAGATATCCCCGTAGGGTTAAGCTCTAATAAATCTTCTGGAGGCTCAGATGAGTTAAAAAATTCTATATCTGCTGTAACGCCTTTTTCATACATGACAAGTCGAGCACAATGACTTAATGCGCAAGTTGATGTGGTGAAAAGGGTCATTACTGATTTACGAGAAGTGCTATTAGTCACGAAAAACAGCCTATTTAGTGAGTTAGAGGCAAAATTATAGCATGATATGTTTTTTGGTTTTGCGGAATTATTTGAATGGTAACTCTAGGGAGAGAGTTTTATTTAGCAGAAGGGCAATTCCTAGTATATTTCGCAGAGTAAAATGCACGAAATATACTAGGTTTAAACAGCGTTATTTACAATAAAGGTGCAATAACAAGTGAAACAACAGACATTAATTTGACTACGATATTTAGAGCTGGGCCAGATGTGTCTTTGAATGGATCACCAACAGTATCACCACAAACAGCAGCTTTATGAACATCAGTTCCTTTACCACCATGAGCACCACCTTCAATTAGTTTCTTAGCGTTATCCCAAGCGCCACCAGCATTAGCCATAAATAAGGCCATTAATACACCAGCAACTAAAGAACCTGCTAATAAACCACCTAAAGCTTCTTTATTAAGTAGAAAACCAACTAATACTGGAGTAGATATAGTTACTAAGCCAGGAAGAATCATTTCTCTTAATGAAGCTTTAGTTGAAATTTCAATACAACGGGCTGAATCTGGAGGTGTTGTTCCTTCCATTAATCCTGGAATATCACGAAATTGACGACGAACTTCTTCAACCATATCTTGCGCTGCTTTACCTACAGAGTCCATTGTCATCGCTGCAACAAGGAAAGGTACGCAACCGCCGATAAATAAACCAATAACAACAAGAGGGTCAAGTAAATCTATTTTTGTTAAATTTGCTGCGGCTGCATAAGCGGAGAATAACGCAAGTGCAGTTAATGCCGCTGAGCCAATCGCAAATCCTTTACCTACCGCAGCAGTTGTATTACCAATAGCATCTAATGAATCTGTAATGGCGCGCGTTTCAGGGCCTAATTCAGCCATTTCACTAATGCCACCAGCATTATCAGCAATGGGGCCATAAGCGTCAACAGACATTGTGACACCTGTAGTCGCCAGCATGCCAACAGCAGCAATACCAATACCGTATAGTCCAGCACATTGATAGGCAACAAAAATAGCAACACAGATACCTAGAATTGGGAAAACAGTTGAACGCATACCAATACCAAGACCGGCAATAATATTTGTTGCTGGGCCAAATTTAGATGCAGAAGCAATAGCTTCAACAGGTGCTTTAGAGGTGTAGTAATCAGTTACACGACCAATAAAGATTCCAACAACGGTACCGCCCAATAATGCATAAAAAGGTCCACTAATAGAAGTGACTTCACCATTAATATTAAATTGAATAGCAAATGCCTGGATAACAAAATAAGCAAGAGCTAAAAATAATAATGCTGAAATCCATGTAACACCTTCAAGTGCGTGAGCAGGGTTAATGTCTTTCAATAAACGCATGCAAAATACGCCGATAACTGAAGCGATTAAACCTACGATAATTAAAGCGATAGGAAGTAATAAAGCATTACTTTGCATCGACATATCTACAAAGTTTGTTGCCGCTGCTGCAATAGCAATAGTCGCAATAACTGAACCTACATAAGATTCAAAAATATCTGCACCCATACCTGCTGTATCACCAACATTATCACCAACATTGTCAGCAATAGTCGCAGGGTTACGTGGGTCATCTTCTGGGATGTTAGCTTCTACTTTACCGACTAAATCAGCACCAACATCAGCTGCTTTGGTATAAATACCGCCACCAATACGTGCAAATAATGCAATAGAAGAAGCTCCCATTGCAAAGCCACTCAGTACTGTGTAGTTTGCTGCGCTTGATGAGTCAACTAATGCATAGGCAATGGTAACACCAGCAAGACCTAAAGAAGCAACAGCTAATCCCATAACAGAACCACCACCAAAAGCTACCATAAGGGCAGCGCCCATTCCTTCTTTATTAGCAGCTGCTGAGGTACGAACATTGGCGCGAGTAGCGGCCTTCATACCAAAGAAACCTGCAAACATTGAACAAGCTGCTCCGCCTAAAAACGCATAAGCAGTCGCATGACTGATTAAGAAAAAAATCAGAGCTGCGACAATAGCGACAAAGATAGATAAAATCTGATATTCGGCTTTTAGAAAAACCATGGCCCCATCATGAATGAGTTCAGAAATCTCCCTCATTTTTTCAGTGCCGACATCGTAAGATAGAACACTACGATAGATAAGATAAGCGATGATTAGTCCAGCGATACCAAAATAGGGACCGACAGACGCAAAAAGATCAATATTCATTAAAACCCTCCGATTTATTGTAATTTCGGTAAATAATGCTCTAAAAATGTGATTTATGCCACTGTTTTTTATAAAAGATTAATTGTTATCGCAAATGATAGAATATGGTTTTTTGCGTATAAGAGCGGAGTATTCAGTGCAAGGTAATTTGAGAAAAATGAAAGTAGAGCTGGTAAATCCAGTTAAATATCAATTGCCATTAAGTGATCAGCTTGTTGACCTGAATCCATTAATAGGAAAGCCTATTAAACTCGTTTTTACAGGAAATATTTCTTGTGTCCATTGCGATAGATCAATGAAAAAGAGCTTTAGCCAAGGCTATTGTTACCCTTGTTTTATATCGTTGGCGCAGTGCGATATGTGTATCATGAAGCCAGAAACTTGCCATTATGAAGCGGGAACTTGTAGAGATCCATCATGGGGTGAGGAGTTTTGCTTTCAGTCTCACTATGTTTACCTTGCTAATTCATCTGGTGTTAAAGTTGGTATTACGCGAGGAACACAGATTCCCATTCGTTGGATAGACCAGGGAGCCATTCAGGCTTTACCTATATATAAGGTTAAAACACGTTATATATCAGGCTTAATTGAAGTAGCCATTGCTAAGCATGTAAGTGATAAAACCAGTTGGCAGCGCATGCTTAAAAATATGGTTGAGCCTGTCGATTTAAAACAAAAGCGTGATGAATTAGTCGCACTTTGTGAGTCAGAGATAACTGAAATTAGTGAGCGATTTGGTGAAGATTCGATTGAGTTTTTAACAGATGAAAATGAAGTGGATATTAATTTCCCTGTAGAAACCTATCCATTAAAAGTAAAGTCTTTTAACTTTGATAAAACGCCTGAAGTGTCTGGTGTATTGCAAGGTATTAAGGGGCAGTATTTATTGTTAGACACAGGTGTTATAAATATCCGTAAATTTACAGGATATGAAGTAGAGTTGATTGTTTAGTCATGAACTTAGGTGGGGGTTATTTTTTTGTACTTATAGGTTTGTAGGAGTAACTCAAACCTATAAGCTTGAGAAAGTGGTGTTTTATCTTTATTCGACTATCATTAGTAAAGGTACTTAAAATCAATCTCAAGCTATTGCTTAACAGTTTGCATGGTTTTCTTAGAATATCTTTGTGTAAGTAAAATCTAAATATGATTTCAATAGTCAAAAACTATACAGCTCTGCTAAAAATAAAATATAAGTTTTTATTACTATCAGTATTGGCAATAATAACAATTTTATTGCCTATTTCTTTCTTGAGTGAGTCAGTTACGGCGCTTTCGTATTTCCAAATAACGTGCATAGTCGTTTTTACACTGCTATTCCTGTTTGTACTTGCTTCTACACTGTTTTCTTTATCGGAAAGAATAGATAGTCTTAATGATATTCATAAGAGATTGGCTCAGGGCAACTTAATGGTGCGGAGTCAGTTGTCTGGTAATGATGAACTCACTGTATTAGCAAGACAAATAAATATTTCTATAAGGGAATTGGGCCGTATGTTAAATAGCAACAACGACTCAATGACAGAAACCCATCATGCCTCTTATCAATTAAAAAGTAGCTCTGATCTTGTTGCTAAAGAATTAGAGCAGCAGCGAGCTAATACTGAAATGATTGCAGCTGCTATTGAACAAATGACGGTTAGTATTACCGATGTTGCTCGGCAATGTCGTGAAGCTGAAAAAACATCGTTAATGACTCAGCAACTGACAGCTACTGGAGATGAAAAGTTAAAGAGTTTTATTGGTGATCTTAAACAATTATTTCTATATATAGAAAATGTAACTAAAAATATGCTGGATTTGGAGGCTCATTCCAAGGAAATTACAGATATTTCTGAAGATATTAAAAGTATTTCTGAACAAACAAATTTATTGGCGCTTAATGCTGCTATTGAAGCAGCTCGGGCAGGAGAACAAGGTCGAGGTTTTGCTGTTGTAGCTGATGAAGTACGGTCTTTAGCTTATCGGGTAGGGCAATCAGCTGAAGAAATAACAGGAACAACCAATACTGTTCGTGAAAAAATAAGAGCTTCAGTTGTTGATATGGAAAAAACGCAGGGGCAAGCTGAGCAGGGCATTAAAAGTGTTATTTCCGTGGAATCCGAGCTAGCAGAAATAGAGCAGTCGGCGACCAATACTTTAGATAGTATTAGTGTGATTGTTTCTAGCGCCGAAGAGCAAGGCCTAGTAAGTGTAGATATTGGGAAAAGTGTTGAAAGCATTGCCGGTAGTGTTGAGTCAAATAGTCATATAGCTACTGAGTCAGCTAGTATTGCTCAACATCTTAATTTAATCACTGATACTGTAAAGTAGATGATAATGTTTTCAAATAGTATTTTTGGAATTATAGTTATATTCGCAGCCTTAAGTTTTATTATAAGTGCTCTGGTTTGGCGGCTAGCCCGCTCTAAAAAAAGATATTTTCTTAATCAGCAGCAAAGCCTTGTTACCAATACAGCATTAAAAGTATTGATAGATAATCTCCAGCAACACAGAGGCATGCTTAACGCTACTTTGAGTGGTGATAATTCTTTTTCGACAAAAATAACTCAGACTCAAAAACTTATAAACTCAACTCTGAATGAGTTAAATACCGCTATAAAAAATACAGCTCTTGATAGTCATTTAGAGCATTTGAACAAAATTCAACAGTCGTGGAATAAGTTATATCCTACGGCATTGTCCTTGTCTAAGATGGACAGTTTGAAGAAGCATACAGCCATTGTTCAATCCGCTCTTTTTCTAATGTCCAATATTGCAGAAGAAAACCAACTGCTTAAAGATAATTGTTATCCAGTAGAATTGGTGGATATTGTATGGCATTGCATTCCTAATACAGCTGAGGCTTTAGGGAAAACCAGAGCGGCAGGTTCTGGTATTGCTGCAACAGGAACTTGTGGGGCAATAGATCATATTAAAGTGGGATTTTTGATAAAGCATATTAATGATACGATCGCCATTGTTGATGATGGGCTTAAAAAGTTGCAACATCAGTCTAATGATTACCATAAACTGTTTACCAGCTATAAAGTAATTCAAAGTGATATTCGTGACTTATTAGATACGCTTAAGAAAAAAATATTAGAACCTACTTCACCTCAAATTACAGCGGGTGCTTTTTTTGAACAAGCTACAGGATGCTTGGGTAAGGTTTATGGTTTTTTTGATCAGAGTGAAAGTATGGTCAAAAATAAAGTTGATGCAGCACTTGTGAAGACTGAAGGCACTCTAAATACATCATTAACTATTATGGTCGTGAGCTTTTTGGCTATAGTAATATCCTCTTTTGTGGGATAGTAAATTTTTAAGAACTTATGGCTGTTATTGTAAATTGGGTCAGACAGCAGAATAAAGCTGAGTATTGTGATGAAGTGCTTTTGTTTGATGAAAAATTTAAGATTTATTATGTTGATAATATCATCATAAAAACAGAATGGTGTATTGAGCAATCTAATGACTTTCTGGATAAAAGTAATCAATGGCAACACCTCCAGCACTATCTAAATAACCCTGTAGAAAACATAACGATTAGCTTGATGAAACAAGGTTCTGATTTTCGGAATAAAGTTTGGGCTGAAATGTGCAAAATACCTGCGGGTCAAACCATGACTTATTCAAAATTGGCAAAGCAGATAAATTCAGGGGCTAGAGCTGTGGCGAATGCATGTAGAGACAACCCCTTTCCAGGTATTATTCCCTGTCATCGGGTAGTTGCTGTTTCTGGTTTGGGTGGTTATATGGGAAAGACCAGTGGAAGAGCTTTGGAAATTAAAGATAAGTTATTAAATCAAGAAGCCATGATACGGGCAAATATGGAAGCAAAGAATTAATCATGGAACAGCCTTTAAATCCAATTGATTTGTTTTTAGACTCTCTGTGGGTTGAGTCGGGATTAAGTGAAAATACTTTAGCGGCTTATGGCAGTGATTTAAAAATATTTGTTAAGTGGCTTAAAAATAAACCCGTATTTGAGGTTGAACAAAGTGACATTGCTGATTTTATGGCAAGCCGTTATAAAGCTGGTATAGGTAGTCGATCGGCTGCACGATTTTTATCAAGTTTACGTCGATTTTATGGCTATTTATTTCGAGAAGGCTATTTAACAATAGACCCTACTGAATTGATAGAAGCGCCTCATATAGGGAGAGTATTACCTGATACATTATCAGAAAAAGATATTGATTTATTACTTGATGCTCCAGAAGTTACCGATATTTTAGGATTTAGAGATAAGGCTATGTTAGAGCTGCTTTATGCTACAGGCCTTAGGGTATCAGAATTAATAGGTCTAAAATTTGAACAGGTTAATTTTAGACAAGGTTTTGTTCGAGTTATGGGTAAAGGCAATAAAGAACGTCTAGTTCCTGTTGGTGAAGAAGCAATGGAATGGCTGGAAAATTATATGCAAGGAGCAAGAATAGATATTCTTGCAGAAAGGCAAAGTGATTTTCTATTTGTGACTAAACGTGGTTCAGGAATGACTCGGCAAACTTTTTGGCATGTTATTAAGCGTTATGCCAAAAAAGCAGGTATTACAAAACACCTTTCTCCTCATACATTACGACATGCATTTGCCACTCATTTGTTAAATCATGGTGCTGATTTACGAGTGGTTCAATTATTGTTAGGGCATTCAGATTTATCAACCACACAAATATATACTCATATTGCTCAAGAGCGGTTAAAACAGCTACATCAACAGTTTCATCCTAGAGGGTAAGTATCGTGCCATGTTGTTGGGAGTGAAATATCCCTTTTGGAATGGTATATTAGCGCATACAAAATATGTGACCAATTGAGGGTTTAGTTTAAATGACACAGAAAATTCATCCAACTGCTTATGTCGCTCCAACGGCTGTTTTAGGCGAAAATGTTACCTTAGGCCCTTTTGCTGTTGTAGAAGAAAATGTTGAACTAGGTGCAAATTGTCAATTAGGTGCGCATGCTGTTGTTCAACCCTATGTAAAAATGGGGGAAGGTAATGTTTTACATCCTCATGCTGTGTTAGGTGGCTTACCTCAAGATACAAGCTTTAAAGCTGAAACTGTTTCCTGGTTAGAAATAGGAAACAATAATGTTTTTAGAGAAGGCTTTACTGCGCATAGAGCATCTGTAGAAAATGCAGTTACTTCGATTGGTTCTGATTGTTTTTTTATGAATAACAGCCATGTTGCTCATGATTGTGTAGTTGGCAATAAAACTATATTTGCAAATAATGTAGCTATAGGTGGTTTTGTTGAAATTGGTGATAATGTTTTTATGGGCGGTGCTGTTGTTGTTCACCAATTTTGTCGTGTAGGTTCTTATGCAATTGTGCAGGGAACGACAGGGCTAAATAAAGATGTAATTCCTTATATGCTTATTGGAGGGCGGCCTGCCAAACATTATCGCTTAAATTCTGTTGGTTTAAGGCGCGCGGGTATAAAGGGTGATAAGTATAAGGTGTTATCTTCTGCCTTTAGATTATTGAAAAGCAAACAATCATTAGAAGGTTTGCAACAAACAGAAGAACTTATTTTTCTTCAGCAGTGGTTGGCAGTCGATTCAAAAAGAGGCTTACATAGTTTTATTGAAGTTTCTTAACGGTTAAATGTAAATGTTTATGAAACAAGAAGTTATTTATGCATTAGACTTTGATGGTGTGATTTGTGACAGTGCCTTAGAGACCGGTATATCAGCTTGGAAAGCAGCATCACAGATATGGGATGATTTTTCTACACCTGTACCTACAGATGAACAGTCCGCTCAATTTCGTCAAATACGCCCTGTTATGGGTACAGGCTATGAGGCAATTTTAATTGTAAGACTATTAAATGATGGTGATACTGTTGAAGAGATAATGACTAACTATCATGCAAAAGTTAAAGGAATAATGGATAGTTATGCTTTAAATGTTGATTATCTCAAAAAAATATTTGGTGAAACTCGGGACCAATGGATTAAAGCTGACTTAGATAACTGGGTTGAAAAGAACCCTTTGTTTCCAGGAATTAAAGAAAAATTACAGGCTTTGTCTGAACGCGGTATTTGGTATATTGTCACCACAAAGCAGGAACGTTTTGTTAAGCAAATATTAAAGGCAAACCAGATAACGTTAGCTGAAGAGCATATTTTTGGTCTTGATAGAAATATGACTAAAGAAGAAGTGCTTATTGAATTGCTTGCTAAACATTCAAAGCAGAAACTTTATTTTGTTGAAGATATGTTGCCAACACTATTAAAAGTCAAAAATAATAGCCAATTACAATCAGTAAAGTTATTTTTGGCATTGTGGGGTTTTAATACAGCACAGGATAAAATTGACGTAAAAGAATTAGCTATTGAATTAATTGATGATCCATCAAACTGGCCAGAGACTGTTTAATTCAATTGGATATAATCCGACAAAGTAAGAGTTGAGTTATTGTCGGATTAATGAATGTTGTTAGGTGTTAAAACAGTGTTCTCTGCTGGTTTACTATCATCTGTTTCGGGATAGTCTTGAGTAAAGTGTAGGCCTCTACTTTCTTTACGTAATTGTGCACTTTGAATAATAAGCTCGGCGACAATAACTAAGTTACGAAGCTCTAATAAATCATTTGTAACTCTAAAGGTACCATAGTACTCGGCAATATCTTCTTTCAGTAGTTCTAGTCTACGCATTGCTCGGTTTAAACGTTTGTTGGTACGCACTATACCCACGTAATCCCACATAAAACGACGTAATTCATCCCAGTTATGAGAAACAACAACTTCTTCATCCGAGTCGCTGACTTGTGATTCATCCCATTCAGGAAGTGGCGGCGGAAATACGGATTGAGGAAGGATATTTAAAATATCATTAGCGGCACGTTCAGCAAAAACCAAGCACTCAAGTAAAGAATTGCTCGCCATTCTGTTAGCACCATGTAAACCTGTACAGGCAACCTCACCAATGGCATAAAGGCCTTGTATGTCTGTACGCGCATTTAGGTCTGTTAAAACACCTCCGCAGGTGTAGTGAGCAGCAGGAACAACAGGAATAGGTTGTTTAGTAATATCAATATCTAAAGAAAGACATTGCTTATAGATGTTTGGGAAGTGTTCCCGAACAAAGTCAGCTGGTTTATGGCTGATATCAAGATAAACGCATTCAATACCATGTTTTTTAATTTCATTATCAATAGCTCTAGCAACAATATCTCGTGGTGCTAGCTCTAACTTTTCATGATAATGTTGCATAAAAGGGGAGCCATCGGGCAGAACAAGCTTACCGCCTTCACCTCGAACAGCTTCACTAATTAAAAAAGAGCGTTCTTTTGGGTGATAAAGACAAGTTGGATGAAATTGCATAAACTCCATATTTCCAACACGGCACCCTGCTCGCCAGGCAAGTGCAATTCCATCACCTGTCGATATTTGTGGATTGGTTGAATATAAATAAACCTTACTTGCTCCACCTGTTGCCAAAATAACAATTTTTGCAGAAATGGATATTACTTTATTTGTTATTGTATTTAGAACATAAGCACCATGAACTTTGTGCTCAGTAGATGAATCTTTATGATTGGTAATTAAATCAACCGCATTATGATTTTCTAATAAGGTGATATTTTGATGGGCTTGGGCACGTTCGATCAGTGTTTGGGAAAGTTCTTTTCCTGTCGCATCTGCAGTATGAACAATACGACGATGAGAGTGTCCGCCTTCTCTGTTTAAATGGAACGACTTTTCCCCATTCTTTGATTTCTGTTGTGTAAATTTAACGCCTTGATCTTTTAGCCATTCTATATTTTTTTTGCCTTGCTCAACAGTAACTCTTACCGCTTCAGAATCACATAAACCAGCACCAGCAACGAGAGTGTCTTTGATATGCGATTCAATAGAATCATTTTTATCTAAAACAGCTGAAATTCCACCTTGTGCGTGATAGGTACTACCAGAGTTTAAAGCGATTTTGGATAAAACTAATACTTTGGCCTTATCTGCAAGTCTCAATGCCAAGCTAAGGCCTGAACCTCCACTTCCGATGATAAGCACATCAAATGTATTGGGATGGGTCATATAAAAATGAATTAGTAAGTAAAACAGCTGTCATGTTGATGAATATTAACACGATGGTAATTTTTTTTGTGATAATAGAACTTATAGAGTTTAATTCTGTCCACACAACTATCAAAGAAAAAAGCGTGAAAGAACAAAAAGGGAATAATGCTGAACTAGATAAAGAATTAGTGTTGAAAGTTCAGCAAGGGGATAAAGCTGCCTTTGATTTATTGGTTATTAAATATCAGCATCGAATTATTCAGCTGGTTAATCGATATGTAAAAGACCCGAGTGAAGCACAAGATGTTGCACAGGAAAGTTTTATTAAAGCATATAGAGCATTAGGTAATTTCCGGGGTGACAGTGCTTTTTATACTTGGTTATATAGAATTGCTATTAATACGGCTAAAAACTATTTAGTTTCACGTAGTCGTCGATATTCTGATTACCAAGTTGATGTACAAGATGCGGAGCAAGTAGAAAATGCTCCTCAACTAAAAGGCATGGATACACCTGAATATTTATTAATGAATGATGAGATTGTTAGCGTTGTTAAAACAGCAATTGAAAAGTTACCTGAAGATATGAAAATGGCAATTATGCTAAGAGAATTTGAAGGCCTGAGTTATGAGGAAATATCTCAGGCGATGGAATGTCCAGTGGGAACCGTGCGTTCTCGTATTTTTAGAGCAAGGGAAGCTATTGATGAAAAATTGGGTCCATTACTCAATTAGAGGCTGATATTGATGAATAAAGATATAAACCAAACTATTTCACAGTTTTTAGATGATGAACTCGATCATGCTGAGTTAGATGCATTATTAACTGCGATTAAAAATAAACCTGAGTTAAAGCAACAGATAAACCGATATCAAATGATGACTCAAGTTTTAAAAGATGATAATGGGATTCAGGCTAGTACAGACTTCCTGGATGGAATTAATAAACAAATTAAACAAGAGCCTCATTACTTGTTACCCCAAAAAGTTGTTGAAAAAAGGGTTATTCCTCTTTGGCAAAAAGCATCTTTTGCTGTTGCAGCTTCAGTTGCCTGTGTTGCCGTTATTATGTCTCAACAAAGTGATTTGCAACCAGGTAATCAATTTCAGCAAGTAGCTGTGGTTGATACCAAGTTAATAGCAGACCCCGCTCAAAGCAAAGACGTGGTTCAGCCTTCTCAGCATGAACGATTTAAAGCCTATTTACAGGCTCATAATGATGATTTATATACTCATGGTTCTTTAAATGTACATCCTTTGGCACGTACAGCAAGTTATAGGTAGGGCTAGTTAGTATGATTTACCGAGTTTTTCTGGTTTTTTTGTTATCTATTACAGTGACTTTTGTTAATGCAACAGAAGTTAAAGTTCAACAGATAATGGAAAATATGAGTCAAGCAATGAAAACGCTTGATTATCAAGGAACGGTGGCTTTTTTTAAAAATGGCCGGCTGGATACTATGAAGTACTTCCATAGTTGTAATAATGGTAATGAGTTGGAACGGTTATTGTCTTTAAACTCACCCATGCGTGAGGTGATTAGAGAGTCGGGCAAGGTGCGTTGTGTTTTTAAAAAAACTAATGAAACTGTTGTAAATGATCATCCGGTAAGTGATTCATTTATTATTGATTTGCCTGAAAACTTCTCATCAATACAAAGTGTTTATTCTTTTAAAACACTTGATGAGGAATCTGTTGCTATGCTTCCTGCCCATGTAATTTCTATTGAACCAAAAGACCAATATAGATATAAACGAAAAGTTTGGATTGATAAGGTTTATTTCCTACCTTTAAAATCTGAAGTGTATGACCTAGCGGGTAGAACAGTTGAGCAAGTTGTTTTTACTGATATTCAAGTGACTAATAACCATAAGGTTGATAAAAGTGAGGCTAAAGAAAAAGATCTTGCCATTCTTGATTATCAAGCAGAGTTGTTGGCAATAGAAAAAGCAGGCATTGTTTTAGAAAAATATCCTTCTAATTATCATATTGTTTTTTTCGATCAGATGAATCGGGATGATTTAGATAAGTCTGTTGAACATATATTGTTAAGTGATGGTTTTTCATCTGTTTCGGTTTATGTCGAAGCAAAAGCTAAAGATACTAAAGAAGGTATACAGGTTTTAGGGTCTGTTAAATCAATTACCAAAATTATTGGTGATTTCCAGGTTACCGTATTAGGTGAAGTTCCGGTTAAAGCTGTTCAGTTTATTGTGCAAGGCATTAAACTTAAAAAATAAAGTTTTTCTCATCAATATTTGCTTTTATTTAGGTATGTTGATGAGCTTTCTACTCGTTTTTAATCTCTAAAATATCAATTAAGTTCCGACTAATTTCCCGTTAAAAATACAAAAAGGATAAGCTATGTTTAAAAAGATAATGTGGTCTTTTTTTCTATTGTTGATAAATGTTCCTGTTAATGCTCAGTTACCTGATTTTACTGAAATGGTAAAAGAAAATGGTGCTGCTGTGGTAAATATCAGTACCACTAAAAAGGCGCCAGAAATATTATCAGCTTTAAGTGGTAAGCAAATGCCAGAGGGTGTGCCACCTCAAATGGAAGAATTGTTTAAGCACTTCTTTAATCAACCAAGAGGTGGAATGCAACCACGGGATGCTAAGTCATTAGGCTCGGGATTCATTGTTTCAGATGATGGATATATATTAACGAATCATCATGTAGTAAAAGATGCCGAGGAAATTATTGTTAAATTAAAAGACCGTCGTCAATTAGTGGCTAAATTGATTGGTTCTGATGAAAGTACGGATATTGCATTATTACAAATTCAAGCGAAAAACTTACCTGTTGTTAAAAAAGGTTCATCAGCTCAATTACAAGTTGGAGAATGGGTGCTTGCAATTGGAACCCCTTTTGGATTTGAACAGTCTGTAACGGCTGGTATTGTTAGTGCAAAAGGAAGGAGTTTACCTGGGGGAAGTTATGTTCCTTTTATTCAAACTGATGTGGCAATTAATCCTGGAAACTCTGGTGGACCATTATTTAATATGAATGGCGAAGTAGTAGGGATTAATTCACAGATTTATAGTCGATCTGGTGGATACATGGGCTTATCTTTTGCTATTCCTATGGATGTGGCAATGAATGTTATGGAGCAACTTAAAACTAAAGGTTCAGTTTCTCGGGGTTGGCTTGGTGTACAAATTCAGGATGTAACAAGAGAGTTGGCAGAATCTTTTGGTATGGATAGGCCTTATGGTGCATTGGTAGCAAAAGTGATCAAAGATAGCCCTGCTGAAAAAGCGGGTTTAAAAATTGGTGATGTTATTGTTGAATTTGATGGGCATGAGATTGAAACTTCAGGAGAGTTGCCTCCAGTTGTCGGAATTACTGCAATAGATGAAAAAGTCAAAGTTAAAATATTTAGAAATAAAGGTAAAAAATCAATAAGAGTTGTTGTTGGCTTGTTAGAAAATAAGGCAGGTGTGGCGGTTATTGATGAGCCTGAAAAACTAAGTAATAAATTAGGTTTGGTGGTAAAAGAACTTACAGAAATGCAACGAGAACGCCTAGAAATAACAGAGTACGGCGTTATAGTGCAGGAAGTTAAGCAAGGTTCTGCTTTAGATGCTGGAGTTCAGCAAGGTGATGTTATTTTAAGAATTCAGAATAATGTTGTTCGAGGAAAGGCTGACTTTGATAAAATAGTCAAAAAACTCCCAACTGGTCAATCTATTGCTATTTTAATTCAGCGTAGAGGTAGTCCAGTTTTTCTCGCATTAAAAGTAGATAAATAAACTGTGGATCAAAAAAACATAAGAAACTTCTCCATTATCGCGCATATCGATCATGGAAAATCAACACTTGCTGACCGCTTTATTCAAATTTGTGGCGGCCTAAGTGAAAGAGAGATGGATTCGCAAGTTCTTGATTCTATGGATATTGAGAGAGAACGTGGAATTACTATTAAGGCGCAAAGTGTTACTTTAGATTACAAATCAGAAAGCGGTGAAACTTATCAGTTAAATTTTATTGATACACCAGGGCATGTTGATTTCTCTTATGAAGTTTCTCGTTCTCTTGCCGCTTGTGAAGGTGCTTTATTAGTTGTTGATGCTGCTCAAGGTGTTGAAGCACAAAGCGTTGCAAATTGTTATACCGCTATTGAACAGGGGCTAGAAGTGGTGCCTGTATTAAATAAAATTGACTTGCCTTCTGCAGAGCCTGAACGTGTAATTGCTGAAATTGAAGACGTAATTGGTATTGATGCAGGGGAAGCACTTAAGATTAGTGCAAAAACAGGGATAGGTATTGAGGGTGTTTTAGAGCAGTTAGTGGAAAAAGTTCCTGCGCCTACTGGTGACCCCGATGGCCCCTTACAAGCATTAATTATTGATTCATGGTTTGATAATTATCTTGGAGTCGTTTCATTAGTTAAAATTGTTAACGGCAGTGTACGTAAAAAACAAAAACTGAAGGTGATGTCAACAGAGAAAACCTATTTGGCAGAAAGGGTTGGGGTTTACACGCCTAAGCAAAAAGATACAGATATTTTAAAAACTGGCGAAGTAGGCTTTATTGTTGCAGGTATTAAAGATATTTATGGTGCTCCAGTAGGGGATACTATTACCCTAGCTGACAATCCTGCAGCGGATGTATTACCTGGATTTGAAACTGTTCAGCCTCGTGTTTTTGCTGGTTTATACCCAGTAAGTTCAGATGACTTTAATAATATGCGTGAAGCATTGGATAAATTGCGTCTAAATGATGCTGCACTTAATTTTGAACCAGAAAGTTCACAAGCATTAGGTTTTGGTTTTCGTTGTGGCTTCTTAGGTATGTTGCACATGGAAATTGTGCAAGAACGTCTAGAGCGTGAATACAATATAGACTTGATTACCACAGCGCCTACAGTGGTTTATGAAGTTGAAACTCACGCAGGTGAAATATTAATGGTTGATAATCCTGCTAATCTGCCAGAATCAGGAGCAATTGCTGAGATTAGAGAACCTATCATTATAGCGAATATTCTAGTTCCTCAAGAATACTTAGGTAGTGTTATTGGTCTTTGTGTTGAAAAACGTGGCGTGCAAAAAAATATGCAGTACACAGGGAGTCAGGTATCACTAAATTATGAGCTTCCAATGAGTGAGGTGGTGTTAGATTTCTTTGATAGGTTAAAGTCGGTCAGTAGAGGTTATGCTTCATTTGATTATGAATTTGTACGGTTTGAGCCTGCTCCTTTGGTTAAATTAGATGTGCTTATTAATGGTGATAAAGTAGATGCGTTATCCGTTATTGTACATAAAGATTTAAGTCAGACACGTGGTAGAGGTTTAGTGGAAACCATGAAGGATCTTATCCCAAGGCAAATGTATGAAGTTGCTATCCAAGCAGCGATAGGATCAAAAGTAATTGCAAGGTCTACCGTTAAAGCGATGAGAAAAAATGTAACAGCTAAATGTTACGGTGGTGATATTTCTCGTAAGAAAAAGCTGTTAGAGAAGCAAAAAGCAGGTAAAAAGCGGATGAAACAAGTAGGAAGTATAGAAATTCCACAAGAAGCATTCCTAGCTGTTTTACAAGTCAATAAAGAGTAATACAGAGTACATTCGCAGTTTTTACTTTCTTTTAACCATTACTATTTAATAATTTCATGGATTACGATTTTTCTTTTTTTCTTGTTCTGGCAAGTTTGGTTACCGGCATTATTTGGGGTGGCTATCTGTTATTTCTAAAACTTTCAAAAATAGACCCTGCAACACGAGAAGAACCATTACTTGTTGAGTATGCACATTCTTTTTTTCCGATTGTTTTTATCGTTTTGATTTTACGGTCGTTTATAGCAGAACCTTTCCGTATTCCATCGGGTTCAATGATGCCAACTTTATTGGTTGGTGACTTTATTTTAGTTAATAAGTTTACCTATGGTGTTCGCTTACCGGTATTAAATACCAAGATAGCCGAGCTAAATTCACCAGAGAGAGGGGATATTGTCGTTTTTCGCTTTCCTAAAAATCCCAAAATTGATTATATAAAACGAGTCGTTGGAGTGCCTGGAGATAAGATCTCTTATTACAAGAAAATTGTTTATGTTAATGGAAAGCAAGCTAAACAAGCATCGTTAGGTTCGTATCAAGGTGTAGGGCAGGGCGTAAACATGACAGGAGCTGAGCATTTTGTAGAAAACTTAGCTGGTGTCGAGCATAGTATTTTAGTTAAGCATGGGCTTCCATCCGTAGAAGGTGTATTTGTTGTGCCTGAAGGTCAATATTTTGTGATGGGTGATAATAGAGACAATAGTAATGACAGCCGCTATTGGGGGACAGTACCCGAAGAAAATTTAGTGGGAAGAGCTTTCTTTATTTGGATGAGTTGGGATTGGCAGCATAAAGGTGTCGGCTTCGATAGAATTGGAACAATTTTAAAATAGGCTAGACTTAGAACTATTCATAAATTTTATTTGGAGAAATGATGACCTATTCAGCAAAAAATCAACGAGGATTAACGTTAATCACTATTGTTTTTTTATTAGCCGTAGCTGGTTTTTTTGTAATGTTAGGGCTGAAAATTGGTCCTATTTATATGAACCATAGCAAAGTAGTTAATGCACTTGCCGCTGTGGAAGCAATGCCTGATATAAGAACGATGAGTAAACATGAAATACAAATAAGCTTAAATAAGCGTTTTGATATGAATTACGTTACTAAAGTGAGGGGAGATGATATTACTATTGTTAAGCAAGAGCACTATACTAAAGTTGAAATTGAATATGAAAGAGTAGAGCCGATCATGGGCAATTTAAGTGTGTTGGTTGAGTTTTATGAGATTTTTGAGCTTGGTGATCTTGAGTGATAAGAAAGCCAGAGGTGCTGATTAAAAAATTAGATTTGTCGTTTAATCAGCCTGAACTGTTTACCATGGCTTTAACCCATCGTAGTATGGGGGCAAAGAATAATGAGCGATTGGAATATCTTGGGGATTCTATCTTAGGGTTTGTGATTGCAGAAAAATTGTATGAAATGTTTCCTGCTGCAAGTGAAGGTGAATTAAGTCGACTTCGGGCTCGGCTTGTTAATCAAGGTTCATTAGCTAGTGTGGCTAGAGAGCATAACTTGGGTGATTACCTGATTCTTGGCTCTGGTGAGCTGAAAAGTGGTGGATATAGAAGAGATTCGATTTTATCTGATGCAGTGGAAGCTATTATGGGTGCCTTATTGAAAGACCAAGGCGTGCTGGAATGTAAGGAATGGATATTAAAGATTTTTGCTGAGAAGTTGAGTGCATTGGATTTAAATAAATCTGAAAAAGACCCTAAAACTCAATTGCAAGAATTGATGCAATCAAGAAAAATTGAATTACCGGTGTATGAGCTTATTCAAATGACAGGTGCGGCACATGCGCAAACGTTTAGTGTTAAATGCACAACAAATGTAGAAAAAGTTGAATCCTGTACTGGGATTGGCGATTCAAGAAAAAAAGCTGAGCAAAGTGCAGCAGAACAAATGTTAAAATTAATAAAGAAGAAAAATAGATGAATTGTGGTTATGTAGCGTTAATAGGTCGTCCCAATGTTGGTAAATCAACATTAATGAATCATATGCTGGGACAAAAAATCAGTATTACTTCAAGAAAACCACAGACAACAAGGCATCGTATTTTAGGTATTAATACCACGGATGCTGGTCAAATAATCTATATGGATACTCCAGGTATGCATAAGGTTGAGAAAAAAGCATTAAATCGATATTTAAATAAAACAGCTGATACAACATTGCTAGGCGTTGATGTAGTAGTTTGGTTGATTGATGGTTTGTCTTGGCATGAGTTTGATGAAGTTATTTTTACAAAGCTTGAGAATGCTGGGATTCCAGTTGTGTTGGCTGCAAATAAAGTCGATAAGGTTAAAGATAAGGATAGTATTTTAGCGTTTTTCGCTGAGGCTCGAAAAAGGTTTCCATTTAAAGAAATGTTACCTATTTCTGCATTAAAAGGAACTAACCTAGATACACTTGAAACTATTTTATTAAAGCAATTGCCTGAGGGGGGCTTAATCTATCCCGAGGATCAAATAACTGATCGTCCAGAACGATTTTTAGCAGCCGAAATTGTTAGAGAAAAATTAACAAGACGTTTAGGTGATGAATTGCCTTATTCAATGACTGTTGAAATTGAGCGTTATGAAGAGCAAGCCAAAATCACCAAAATATATGCAGTAGTATGGGTGGAGCGTAGTTCTCAAAAGAATATTGTTATAGGTGCGCAAGGTGAAATGCTTAAGAAGGTAGGTACTGATGCACGTATTGATATAGAAAAGTTAATTGATAAGAAAGTCTATTTACAAATTTGGGTTAAGGTAAAGAAAGGCTGGGCAAATAATGAGCGAGCCTTGCAAAGTTTGGGTTTTATTGATGAATAGATTTAACTTTAGATAAATAAAAAGACGTGAGTTACACTCAGGTCCAACTCCAACCTGCTTTTATTTTACAACATCGAAAGTATCGTGAAAGCAGTTTGATTCTGGATGTTTTAACTAGAGACTTTGGAATTGTATCTATTCTTGCGCGAGGCGTAAGAAAGCCTAAGTCAAAAACTGCAGGTCTTCTACTTGCTTTTACTGATTTAAAACTCTCTTATATGGGTCGAAATGAGTTAAAGGTTTTGACTAATGTGGAGTTGGGTGAAACCACAATACAATTAAAAGGACTTTCTTTATATTGTGGTTTTTATGTCAATGAATTGCTTGGATATTTTTTACATAAAAACGATCCCCATCCAGAAGTTTATATAGAGTATCAACACTGTCTGACTTTATTAGCCAAAACGCAAGAAACAGAGCAAATCTTAAGGTTCTTTGAACTTAATTTGATGGATTATATTGGCTATGGTTTTGAGTTAAGTTTTGATGTAAAAAAACAGACTCAGGTAGATATCGCCAAGAAATATTATTGTGATACCGAAGCAGGAATGATGGAGAGTGCTGATGGTTATGTGAGTGGATCAACATTATTATCATTAACAGCCAGAGAGTATTTAGATGAACACGCATTATATGAAGCCAAGCAGTTAATGAGGCGGATTATTGATTTTCAATTACAGGGTAAAGTACTTAAAAGTAGAGCTGTCCTGGCAAAAATAATTAAACAGTTATGAGTAAACAAAAAATCTTGTTAGGTGTCAATATTGACCATGTTGCCACATTAAGACAGGCAAGAGGAACAAAATATCCAGATCCAATTCAAGCAGCATTAGTCGCTGAACAGGCTGGTGCAGATGGAATTACTGCGCATTTGAGGGAGGATCGTCGACATATTCAAGATAGAGATATTTACTTATTACAAGAACTGTTACATAGCCGTTTGAATTTGGAAATGGCAGTTACAAATGAAATGATTGCTATTGCAGAAAAGGTTAAGCCTGCTGCCTGTTGTCTTGTGCCAGAAAAGCGTGAGGAATTAACAACTGAAGGAGGCTTAGATGTTGCTTCAAGCCCTGAAAGAATGAAAGACGCATGTCAAAGGTTATCTGATTCAGGTATTGAGGTTTCTTTATTTATTGATCCTGACTTTAAGCAAATAGATGCGGCTGTAGCAGCTGGCGCCCCTGTTATTGAATTGCACACAGGATGCTATGCAGATGCTTTAAATAGTCAGATACAAAAATCTGAATTACTAAGAGTCAAGGAAGCTGCTGAATATGCTCACAGTGCTGGTTTGCAGGTAAATGCAGGGCATGGTTTACATTTTCATAATGTAGAAGATATTTGTTATATCCCACAAATAGTTGAATTAAATATTGGTCATTCAATTATTGCTCAAGCTGTTTTTTCTGGTTTACAGCAAACAATAATAGATTTAAAACGTGTTATGAAAGAGGCTAGAGCGGTTGTTTAGCAATCTAGAGGTATATCAACTAACCTCTGTCGGTGATAGGGCGTTAAACCAAGATTGTATGGCGCATACAATGTGTGATGAATATGCTTTATTTGTTGTGGCTGATGGTCTTGGCGGGCATCAAGCAGGAGAGAAAGCATCTAAATTTTTTTGCCAAGGGATGTTTGGGTTGGCTGCAAAATATCAACAGCTACTTCATAATAAACCGAGTGCACAAGCAAAAGTAATATTGAGTGCTTGGGTGGATGCAGCAGTTGATGAAATGAAAGTATTATTTGCTGATAATAAAGAGGGTCTTGATTCTCATACTACCTGTGCAGTTTTGTATTTAGATGCAAACTATACGCTTACAGCTCATTGCGGTGATTCTCGTGTTTATCGCTTGAGTGAACAGGAAGTTCTTTGGAGAACTAAAGACCACTCTTTAATTCAACAGCAGTTAGATGACGGGACTATTTCAGAGCGTGATATGGGTTTGCACCCTGAACAAAACCAATTGTTACGTACAGTAAATATAGTTAAAAACCATACGGCAGAGATTAATGTCTACTCGCCTATTAAAAAGGGTGAAACTTTTGTGTTATGTACGGATGGTTTTTGGGAATTTATAAAAGAGAACGATTTGCTTCAACTTTCAGCGCCACATTGTAGTCGAGGTAAATTGATAAAAGTGGCAAAAATGATGCACTTACGTGCTCGGGGGAAGGGAGATAATCTTACTGTGCAATGGTTGCGATTCTAGAGAACTATTTTAAAGCTATTGAATCGCTATTCCATGTTTCTTTATACGATAAAGTAAAGTATCGCGAGATAATCCAAGTAAGCGCGCTGATTTGCTTCTATTGCCATTTGTTCTTAAAAGGGCTTGATGAATCATATCCGCTTCTAAGTCGTCTAAATCAATACCGTTTTCAGGTAGTACAAAAACAGAATCGCTAGGTGCTGTTAAGCTAGTAGTAAATTCATGAGGCAGGTTTTCAGGCTCAATAGTTTGTCCTGATAAAAGAATGCTTAGACGTTCACATAAATTTCTTAATTCTCTAATATTACCTGGCCAGCTATAACTTCGTAATACTTTTAATGTTTGCTTATTAAACTTTGGTGGAATTATAGAGTAGCTAGTTGCAAACTGTGATAAGAAATGATTAATAAGACTTTCTATATCTTCTGTGCGTTGGTTTAAAGGTGGAATTTCTATAGGAACTACATTTAAACGAAAATATAAATCCTGACGAAAATCACCATCTGCAATTTGTTTGCTCAGATCTGAGTTGGTAGCAGCGATGACACGGACATTAACAATATAAGGTTTGGTTTCACCAACTGCTAAACATTCTCCCGACTCTAAAAAACGTAAAAGTTTTGTTTGAATGGGTAGGGGGAGTGAGTTTATTTCATCTAAAAATAATGTGCCACCATCGGCGGCATGAAATAAACCTTGTTTATTGGCAACTGCACCCGTAAAAGCTCCTTTTTTATGTCCAAATAATTCAGACTCTACAAGACCTTCAGGTAAAGCTGCACAGTTTAAAGTAATAAAAGGGTTGTCTGATCGAGGGCTATCTTTTTGGATAGCTGTTGCCAGCATTTCTTTACCTGTACCCGTTTCTCCTTTAATTAAAATGGTTACATCTGTTGCAGCAACCATTTTGGCGCTACGTAGAAGTGATTCAAAAACAGGGGATTTTCCAATGTTTGAATTAAAGTAATCCATAAATAATTAAATTTAATTTTTGTAGGTTAAATATGCTGTAAACGCATAGGGTTTAGCTCTGGAAACAGAGCAATTAAAGCAATAAGAATTAACAGTAAACCTGTTAACTGCTTAAAGCGCTGCATTTGGGACAGCTTGGTCAATATGTTAGTCATTATACCGACCCCAAGTACTGCAGGTAAAGTACCTAGTCCAAATGCTAGCATTGTTATACCCGCTCTAACTGGGTCCCCTGTTGAGGCTGCTAATGCTAATGCAGCATAAACAAGGCCGCAAGGTAGCCAGCCCCAAACCATACCAAAAAGGTAAGCTTGAGTGCGAGAACTGACCGGAATAAGTTTTCGGCCGAAAGGTTCAATCATTTTCCAAAGCTTGCCACCTGCTTTTTCAATATAGGCAAAGCGAGGAAACCAGCCAGCAAGATAAAGCCCAGCGCTAATCATAATAAGTGCAGAAAATAGTTGTAATGCTCTATAACCGTAATCAGCGCCAAAAGGTAACATTACAAGTGATTGAATAAAACCAACTAAAAAACCTGCAAAGGTATAGCTAGTAATACGGCCAAGATTATAATTAAAGACATAAGTGAATAAACTTCGTTTATTAGCTCGTATCTCTGGTTTTAAGCTTAATGTTAATGATCCAATAATTGAGCCGCACATACCAATGCAATGAAGGCTACTAAATAAACCCATTGCAAACGCAGCCAAATAAGAAGTGCTAAAAGCTAGATGAAATTCCATAACCGACTAACATAACATAATACCAACGTACTCTACAATAGAGCGCGTATCTAAAATAGGTAATGAAGAATCATACAAAAAAAGTAGGATTTGCTTATAATTTATCAAGCTTAATTTATATAAACTGCAAGAGTAATTTCT